>CAYJPU010000132.1:0-9678 GCA_964372105.1 uncultured Undibacter sp. | reverse complement strand
TCATTCGTGACACCGACGTAGAGTGTCCCGTTCGGACGATTGGTGAGGATGTAAACATAGCCCCCCATAGGCCTATGATTGCTTTCGTGGATGGCCGGGACAAGCCCGGCCATGACGCGGAGAGTCATATTGCCGACGCGGGCGGCCGTTGTGTGGGGACGCTCAGCGCTTCCACATTGTCATGGCCGGGCTTGTCCCGGCCATCCACGTTCTTCGGCTACGACAAGAAAGGCGTGGAAGCCCGGCACAAGGCCGGGCATGACGGTTGGTGAACTAATGTCCTTCCCCGACATCACCCCCGACCTGAAGGCGCGGCTGCCGCAGCTGCGCGGCCGGCTGCTCGCCAACCAGCCGCTCGGCGAGTTCACCTGGTTCCGCGTCGGCGGACCGGCGCAGGCGCTGTTCATGCCGGAAGACGAGAACGACCTCGCTTACTTCCTGCGCAACGTGCCGCGCGACCTGCCGGTCACCGTCATCGGCGCCGGCTCGAACCTGATCGTGCGCGACTGCGGCGTCGAAGGCGTCGTCATCCGGCTCGGCCGCGGCTTCACCGACGTTTCGATCGACGCCGACAAGCGCGTCACCGCAGGCGCCGCCATGCTCGACGTCATGGTGTCGCGCGCGGCGCGAGATGCCGGCGTCGCCGGGCTCGCGTTTCTGTCCGGCATTCCCGGCACCATCGGCGGCGCGTTGCGCATGAACGGCGGCGCCTATGGCGGCGAAACGAAAGACATCCTGATCGAAGCGCGCGGCGTCGACCGCGACGGCAACCTGCGCACCTTCAGCAACGCCGACATGGGCTTCTCGTACCGGCATTGTTCGGTGCCGGACGATGTCATCTTCACCACCGCGGTGTTCCAGGGCAAAGCGGGCGACGCCGACGCGATCGCCGCCGAGATGGCCGCGATCAAGGAAAAGCGCGAGGCCAGCCAGCCGCGCAACCGCACCGGCGGCTCCACCTTCAAGAACCCGCCGGGCAAGAACGCCTGGAAAGTAATTGACGAAGCCGGTTGCCGCGGCCTGAAAGTGGGCGACGCGCAGGTGTCGGAGCTGCACTGCAATTTCCTGATCAATCTCGGCAACGCCAGCGCCGCCGACATCGAGACCTTGGGCGAGACCGTGCGCGCCCGCGTCAAGGCTCATTCCGGCATCGAGCTGGAATGGGAGATCAAGCGCATCGGCGTGACGGCGTAGTCAGCCCGCCGCCGGCAGCTTCAGCAATTCCTGCAGCGGCGCCGGCGCAACGCGCACCGTGCCGGCGAACGGCCGCTCTTGCATTGCGATCAGCCCGAGCGTCACCACGGCGGCGATCGAGAACACCACCAGCGCGGCGATCTGCGCATCGCGCTTCTGCAAATGCACGAGCCCGATGGCGATCTGTGTCATCACGCCGAGGATCAGCACCATCATCCATTTGAGTTCGTTGGTGCGGTCGGAGGCGAGCGCGAGGCGGTCCGAGCGCGCGGTGCCGACGCGCACCGCGGCGTTGAGCAGCGCCTCATGCACGGCCGCGCCCGCTTCGGTCGCGATCTTGGGGTCGCTCACCTCGCGCAGCAGCGCGTCATAGGCGGCGTTGACGGAGGCCGCCTGTTCGCCGCGTTCCATGGCCTTCCAGTCATCGTCGATGACGGCCTTTACGTAATCGGCCCAGGCGGCGCGGATCGCGCGCATGTCGGAGGCCGACGCCACGCTGAGCGTGAACACGTTGCGCAGCTCGCCCGATTCCGCCTGCACGGCGCGCGCCGCCTGCCGGTTGCGGTCGCCGATGTCGCCGGCGAGGAAGCTGGTGAGCAGCGCGAACAGGATACCGACGGCGCCGAAATACGGTGCCACCACGCCGTCGAGCCGGCGGGCCGACGGCCCCGCCGTAGCGCCATAGCTCAGCCACGCAATCGCCGCGGCGCTTAAGCCATAGAGCGCGACCAGCGCGGCGAAGATGCCCGCCGCCGGCCAGTCCAGCCAAGTTTCGATCACGCTCGCGCCTTTTCTGTTGCGCCTTGTCTTTTGTCAGATCCTCAGCGGTAACGCTGTCGCGGTTCCGCTGTTTGCCGGCGGCAATATTTGGGCTAGGACAGCCCCCGGCAGTGTACCAACTCTAAACGTTGATTCGGAGAGCCGCCATTACCGTATCGAAACACGTCGCCGTTCTGATGGGCGGCTGGTCGGCCGAACGCGAGGTCTCGTTGCGCTCCGGCGCGGCCTGCGCCGCCGCGCTGACGCGCACCGGCCGCTACAAGGTCACCCCGATCGACGTCACCCGCGACATCGCCGCGACGCTTAGCCAGCTCAAGCCCGATTGCGCGCTCAACGTGCTGCACGGCCGCCCGGGCGAGGACGGCACGCTGCAAGGCCTGCTGGAGATCGTCGGCGTGCCCTACAGCCACTCCGGCGTCATGGCCTCGGCGGTGGCGATGCAGAAAGACATCGCCAAGACCGTGCTCAAGGCCGCCGGCGTGCCGGTGCCGGGCGGCGTCGTGGTCGACCGCCTGGAAGCGGCGAGAGAGCACCTGCTGCCGCGGCCTTACGTCATCAAGCCGGTGGCGGAAGGCTCCAGCGTCGGCGTCTTCATCGTGCGCGAGGATCACGCCCATCCGCCGCAGGAGCTGACGCGGCCGGACTGGAAGCTCGGCGACAAGGTGCTGGTCGAGCCCTACATCGCCGGCAAGGAGCTGACCTGCGCGGTGATGGGCGACAAGGCGCTCGGCGTCATCGAGATCGTGCCGACGGTGAAGTTCTACGACTACGAGGCCAAATACGCGCCCGGCGGCTCCAAGCACCTGCTGCCGGCGCCGGTGTCGGCGGAAGTCTACGAGGCCTGCCGCCGTCTCGCGCTCGACGCGCATCGCGCGCTCGGCTGCCGCGGCGTCACCCGCGCCGACTTCCGCTTCGACGACACGCTGCCGGGTGTGAGCGGCCTCGCCTGCCTCGAAGTGAACACCCAGCCCGGCATGACCGAAACCTCGCTGGTGCCGGAGCTTGCCGCGCACGCCGGCATCAGCTTCGAGGAGCTGGTGTCCTGGATGGTCGAGGACGCCTCGCTCGATCGGTGAGAGGAGAAGGATGGCAAACGCATCAAGCGCCGAGCGCAGAGCCAATTCGCCGTTCGCCAGGGTCGGGATGAGGTCCGATCTGATTTTTGTGGGACTGTGTGCTGCTGTTTATTGTGCGGTCGTTGCGGTCTGGCCGTCTTACTATCCGATAATTGAGCCGGATAGCGCGGAATACCTCGACTTTTCCTATCTCAGAACGTCTGTCTATCCGCTGTTCCTCCGATGTCTGCTGTCCCTCGGACTGACGACCCTGCAAATCACGCATGTGCAACTGGCGCTGTTTGGCGTCGCGCTCTGCGTCCTCCTCGTCGTACTACGCCGTGTATCGTTGCCGCGCTGGATGGCCGTCGCCGTGACCGTGGCTTTGATGAATCCGTTGTTCGCCGGATATCACCGCGTGATCCTGACGGAATCCATTTTCGCCTCGGTAACGGTAGCGGCGCTGGCTGCGTGGATCGAGTACTTCCGGACATCGCGTGTGGTCTGGCTGGCCGTCGCATCGCTGCTGGTTGGCGTGTTGATCGGCATCCGGCCGGCTGCGATTGGTTTGGCGCCGGCTCTCATCATTTCTTGGTGGATGAACCGGCCGAAGCAACGCGCGGCCGTCATTGTGGCGTTCGTCGCCGCCATCGCGCCGCTTCTGGTCGCCGTGGCGGCTGAGCGGAGCATTTACAAAATCGAACAGTCCCGGCGGGCGATCATGATACCGTACGGCTATCTGCCGAACACCACGGCCGCCGAAGCCGCCATGATTATCGAGTCGGGGATGACCTTCACGGGTCCACACGCGCTGCTATTGGAGAAGCTGGCGCAGACAATCCTCGAACAGTATGCGCCGGTTCAGAAATTTGTCGCGGGGGTCCCGACGATTGTAGGCCGCGCCAACGTCGAGGCGGTCTTTGAAGTCACGGCTATTGCCATCGCGCTTGACGACTTGTTTCAGAAGGCCGCGACTTCGGCCGGCACGACAGCAGCGCAACTGCGCATGGAATTCGGCAAGCAGGTCATCGCGCAGAACTTGAGCGGCTACGTCAAATTGGTGCTGTTGCACTACATCGGACAATGGGCCGTGGCGGCGCCGAACTTTCCCCCGATATCCCGGGCGATCAACGCCTATGTCGAACAAGCCGGCCCGGTGCCCTTGAGCCAATACGTTCCGCAAGACGCCGTCCGGCCGAAGGCGTCGCTTTACAGCGTGCTGTTCTTTCCGCCATTTGCGGTCATGGGCGTCGTTACGTTGATCATGAGCCTGGTGCTCTTGTGGCGTCTGGTCCGTCCGGCACGCGTCGAATCGCATGCGCCGCCGTTGTTCGAGATCGCGACGCTGTTCGCCTTGATGTGCCAGACGTACACCGTGTTGATAAGCTGTATCACCTTTGCCCAGCCGCGCTATCTCATGGCTGTCTATCCGCAACTTGTGCTGGTCGCGGCCCTTTGCTTCGCTGCGGTTTGGCGGAGGTGGACGCCAGCGACATTCAAGGCTCAACGCGAAAACGCGCTGGAGCGGTGATCTTCTTGAGCCGTCCCCGCTTGCGCGGGCGGGTGTCGGCCCAAGGCCGAATGGGTAGGGCTCACGCCAATCCGCGCTTTCGCCGAATTCTCGATTTTAGGGGCGCCAGGTTGTTATACCGCGGAGGCGGCGTCACGCTATCAAGGAACGTAATCAGCAGAGGCTTCCGGGGGAGCGGCGTTCACGGCCACAGCGTCGCCAAAAGCATCAACACGCCGATGACGAGCGCACCAAAGCTGGCGAGCAGAACCGCGCCCGCCGCCATGTCCTTGATGACGCGCACTTCAGGATGCCGGTCGGGGTGCAGGTGATCGATCAGTGCCTCGAACGCCGAGTTCAGCAATTCAAGGGTGAGCACGAAGCAGATGGTGAGGCCGATGATCGCCCACCACACCGGCGGCGGCCGCAGCACGATGAGGGCGACGACGGCGAGCGCCGCGACGGCGGTCTGGGTCCGGAAGCTGCTTTCGCGCCGCCACGCCGCCGCCAGGCCGTCGCGGGCGAACTTCAGCCGCTCATGAAAAGGCCGGTTCTTCATACGGCGTCTCTCTGGCGAACGGATCGAGACGTAGCATCGATAGGCTGGCTGATCCGGCAGGGGCCTAATAAAAACAAAGGCCCCGCCAAATCTCTCTGGCGAGGCCTTAGTTCGGGGAGTCGGATGGTCCAATGTTCCGTTAGCCACTGGACGGCCTAGCCCCCGTCAGTCCCCTAAGGGATGATTGTAATATGGGCTGCTTCGAGCCCTCAGGCAAGACCGAGGGCGTGCCGAAGGCCAAGCTCGATCCGTTCGAGGTCGGCTTGTGACATGATTTCATTAAGATTTTGGCCGCCAGCACGTATGCGGTTCAATCTCGCGTGCGACACGGATCGGACGCAGTCGCAGAGGGCCCAGGTGTATTCGGTCAGGCTTTGGTAGGTCTGGGCGTCAAACGGGACATGCGCTGGCTTGAGTTCTGTTGGTGCGGTGGCGGAGAACGGAACGACGACGCATCGACCCGGCCCAAGTCCGTGGCGATGATTGTACGACCTTGGAGAAATGACGACCGCCCGGCGTTCTTTGCCGAGTGACGGTTCAATGCGACCGAATTCAAAGTCGCACATCAAGATGTGCCCCCGGATCGGGACAAAGGGAATTGTCATAAACTCGGGACTAATTGCTCATTATTGAAATTGCTACTGCAGATTGTATGATTGTGGGTATGCTTGCAAGGTCGGCATTGCGTAGAATTTAAATTGGAGCCTCCGAACGCTGATGGCCAAGAGATCTCCTATAGGCTCGAGCTTCGAAAGCTGGCTGGACGAGGAAGGCCTTCGTGCCGAGGTCACGGCAGCGGCGATCAAGGCCGTGATCGCGCATCAACTCACGGCCGAAATGAAGAAGAAAATCACCAAGAAGCGGATGGCGGGGTTGATGAAGACCAGCCGCGCGCAGGTCGATCGTCTGCTCAATCCCGATAACGGCAGCGCGACGATTGAAACGCTTCAGCGCGCGGCACGCATCGTAGGGCGCGAGTTGAGGATGCAGTTGGTGTGACGTATTGCGAACGGTGGAAGCACGCGGTGTCGAACCCAACTATCTTTACGATTTCCGCGTTATGGGACGACGAAGTCTCCCAATGGAGCGGCCACTGCGACGACATCCCCGCCGCTGCTGATGCACCCAGCCTCGATGAACTGCATGCCAAGATATCGGTGATGGCGCTCGATGTGCTTCCGGACAATCACCCGGACGTTGATCCCGCATCGCTTCATGTGCAGATAACCGCTCTGCGCAAAGCTGCCCTCTGATGGGCTACGGGAATGCGTGACGTTCCTGCGGGGCACCACCCCCCGTTACCCCCAAACAATTCGTAAACTTTTACTAATCGTTTACCAAAGCGCCCCAAGACTACCCATTGGCAGCGTGGCGCGCGCTTGGCCCTCGGGGCTGCGCGTGCCGTTGCCGGAGCTTTCGAGCCCGCTCCAGGGCACAGGGGTAAAGAGCCGCCCGCGATGGATGGTCGAGGACACCTCGCACACGCGCCGAAAGTGAAGCCGAAACGCCGCGCCGCGGCGCTGTCCGTGCCGCATTGGCCGGTCGCGGCCGCGCGCTGGCCGCGGTCGCTGCGCCGCTTCGGCTCGGCCCTGGTCGACTTGAACGTGCCGCGCGGCGCGGGTTCCTCCGCCGCCGCTCTGCTGCTGCTCGCCAGCGTCGTCTATGGCGTCGTGCGCGGCGGCCACGGCCCCGAGATCGCGGCCAATGTGCAGGACCTCTGCGACGCCGCCGCCAACACCGCCGGCTTCCGCATTTCCGAGGTCGCCTTGGCCGGCGAGCGCGAGCTCGACCGCCAGAAAATCCTCGACGTCGCCGGCATCACCGAGAGTTCCTCGCTGGTGTTCCTCGACGCCGCGCAGACCCGCGCGCGCCTGTTGAGCAATCCGTGGATCGCGCAGGCGACCGTGCTCAAGCTCTATCCGGGGCGCCTGCGCATCGAGATCACGGAGCGCAAGCCGTTCGCGCTCTGGCAGAAGGACGGCCGCGTCTCGCTGATCGCCGAGGACGGCACCGTGCTGGAGACCTTCGTGCCGCAGCGCTTCGCCGCGCTGCCGATGGTGGTCGGCACCGGCGCCGAGCGCGCCGCGCCCGCCTTGGTCGCGCTGGTCGCGCGCTATCCGTCGGTCGCCAAGCTGGTCACCTCGTCGGTGCTGGTCGCCGAGCGGCGCTGGACCCTGCATCTCAAAGGCGGGCTCGAAGTGCTGCTGCCGGAGCGCAGCCCCGAACGGGCCTTGCAGACGCTGGTCGAGCTCGACCGCACCAAGCAGCTTCTGACGCGCGACATCGTCGCCATCGACCTGCGGCTGGCGGACCGCGTCACCGTGCGCCAGTCGGATTCAGCCTTCGCCACCCGCGACGCCGTGATCAAGGCGGCCGAGAAGGCCAGGAAGAAGCTCGGCAAGGGGAGCGAGGCATGAGCACGGTCGTGCGCTTCGGCCTCACGCCCAAGATGAAGCCGGTGTCGCCCAAGCGCTCGGCCGTGGTCGCCGCGCTCGACGTCGGCACCAGCAAGATCGTCTGCATGATCGCCAAGCTGCAGCCGCAGGCGCCGCAGGACGTGCTGCGCCGCCGCAGCCACGGCGTGCGCGTGCTCGGCTTTGCCCACACCGCGGCAAGCGGCATGAAGGGCGGCAGCGTCGTCGACCTGCACGAGGCCGAGGCCATGGTGCGCACGGCGATCGACATCGCCGAAACCTCCGCGCATCTACAGCTCGAGTCCGTGGTTGTGTCGCTGTCCGGCGGCCGCCTCGGCAGCGAGCGCTTCATCGCCAATGTCGATCTGTCCGGCGGCGCCGTCACCGACGGCGACATCGGCCGCGTGCTGGCGGCCGCCAGCCGTCATTCGGTGCGCGACGGCCGCGCCGTGCTTCATTCGCTGCCGATCGGTTATTCGCTCGACGCCGCCTCCGGCATCCGCGAGCCGCGCGGCATGCTCGGGCACAAGTTCGGCGTCGACATGCACATGGTCACCGCCGACGTCGCCACCGTGCGCAACCTGATGCTGACGGTCGAGCGCAGCCATCTCGACGTCGAAGCCATGGTTTCGGCGCCCTACATGGCCGGTCTGTCGGTCTTGGCCGACGACGAGGCCGATCTGGGCGCCGCCGTCATCGACCTCGGCGCCGGTACCACCACCTGCGCGGTGTTCTCGGCCGGCCGCTTCGTGCACGCCGACGGCTTCGCGCTCGGCGGCCATCACGTCACCATGGATCTGGCCCGCGGATTGAACACGCGCATTGCGGACGCTGAGCGAATCAAAGCGATTTATGGCAGTGTCCTGATGGGCGGGTCGGACGAGCGCGATATGATCACGGTGCCCCCGTTCGGAGATGACGAGCGAGAGCCGCCGCAATTCGTGTCGCGCGCGGCGCTCACCCGCATCATCAAGCCGCGGGTCGAGGAAATTCTGGAAATGGTGCGTGATCGCCTGGCCGCCTCGCCGTTCGCGGCGGAACCGCGCGGCCGTGTCGTGTTGACCGGCGGCGCGAGCCAGCTCGCCGGCATCGCCGATCTGGCGTCGCGTATCTTGAAGCGTCCCGTGCGTATCGGCCGCCCGCTCGGCCTTGCCGGACTGCCCGAAGCGGCCAAAGGGCCGGCCTTCGCGGTGGCGGCGGGCCTGCTCGTTTACCCGCAGGCGGCGCATCTCGAGCATTTCGAACCGCGGCGAACGCGGCACCTGATGACTGGAACTGGCGGCTATATGGCACGGGTTGGACGATGGCTGCGCGAAAGCTTCTAACTCTCACTTACCGTAACCACGAGACGGCCGGTGGCGGACCGGCCCGATCGGCGGCTTAACGAGGCAAACATGACCATCAATCTGAAGATTCCCGACATCCACGAGATGAAGCCGCGGATCACCGTGTTCGGCGTCGGCGGCGCCGGCGGCAATGCCGTGAACAACATGATCACGGCCGGCCTCCAGGGCGTCGATTTCGTCGTCGCCAACACGGACGCGCAGGCGCTCACGATGTCCAAGGCCGAGCGCATCGTCCAGATGGGCAGCCAGGTCACCGAGGGTCTCGGCGCCGGCTCGCAGCCGGAAGTCGGCCGCGCCGCCGCGGAAGAGGTGCTCGACGAGATCCGCGATCATCTCTCCGGCGCGCACATGGTCTTCGTCACCGCCGGCATGGGCGGCGGCACCGGCACCGGCGCCGCACCGGTCATCGCCAAGACCGCCCGTGAGCTCGGCATCCTCACGGTGGGCGTGGTCACCAAGCCCTTCCACTTCGAGGGCCAGCGCCGCATGCGCTACGCGGAGCAGGGCATCACCGAACTGCACAAGGTGGTCGACACCCTCCTGATCATCCCGAACCAGAACCTGTTCCGGGTGGCCAACGAGAAGACCACCTTCGCCGACGCCTTCGCGATGGCCGACCAGGTGCTCTACTCGGGCGTCGCCTGCATCACCGACCTGATGGTCAAGGAAGGCCTGATCAACCTCGACTTCGCCGACGTCCGTTCGGTCATGCGCGAGATGGGCCGTGCGATGATGGGTACGGGCGAGGCTTCGGGCCAGGGCAGCGCAATGCAGGCAGCAGAGGCCGCGATCGCCAACCCGCTGCTCGACGAAACCTCGA
>CAYJPU010000131.1:0-9757 GCA_964372105.1 uncultured Undibacter sp. | reverse complement strand
ACCTGTTCGGCGCCGGCAAGATGTTCCTGCCGCAGGTGGTGAAGTCGGCGCGCGTGATGAAGCAGGCGGTCGCCTACCTCATGCCCTTCATGGAAGAGGAAAAGCGCGCGCTCGGGCTGACCAAGAACAATTCCAACGGCAAGATCGTGATGGCGACCGTCAAAGGCGACGTCCACGATATCGGCAAGAACATCGTCGGCGTCGTGCTCGCGTGCAACAACTACGAGGTCATCGATCTCGGCGTCATGGTGCCGGCGGCGAAGATCCTGGAGACCGCGCGCGCCGAGAAGGCCGACATCATCGGGCTGTCCGGATTGATCACGCCGTCGCTCGACGAGATGTGCCATGTCGCGGCCGAGATGGAACGGCAGGGCCTGGATCTGCCGCTGATGATCGGCGGCGCGACCACCAGCCGCGTGCACACGGCGGTGAAGATCCACCCGAACTACCGGCGCGGGCAGGCGGTCTATGTCAACGACGCCAGCCGCGCCGTCGGCGTGGCGCAGGCGCTGATGTCGACCGACGGCAAGTCCGGCTACGTCGCCGAATTGCGCGGTGAATACGCCAAGATCGCTGCCGCGCACGCGCGCGCGCAGGAAGACAAAGTGCGGCTGCCGCTTGGTCAGGCGCGTAACAATGCGTTGAAGCTCGACTGGTCGGGCGCCTACGTGCCGCCGAAGCCGAGCTTCCTCGGCACCAGGACGCTCGAGGATTATCCGGTCGCGGAACTGGTCGAGTACATCGACTGGACGCCGTTCTTCCAGACCTGGGAGCTCGCCGGCAAATTCCCCGCCATTCTCGACGACCCGAAGGTCGGCGAGGCCGCGCGCTCGCTCTATGACGACGCGCGCGCCATGCTCGACAAGATCGTCAACGAACGCTGGTTCAAGGCCAGCGCGGTGATCGGCTTCTGGCCGGCCAACGCGCAAGGCGACGACATTATCGTCTACACCGACGAGACGCGCACGAAGCCGCTCACCGTGCTGCATTCGCTGCGGCAGCAATTGTCGAAGCGGGAAGGCCGCGCCAACGCCGCGCTCGCCGATTACGTCGCGCCGCGCGACAGTGGCTTGGCCGACTACGTCGGCGGCTTCACCGTCACCGCCGGCCTCGGCGAGGACGAGGTTGCCGACCGCTTCAAGCGCGCCAACGACGATTACTCGGCGATCATGGTGAAAGCCCTGGCCGACCGGCTGGCGGAAGCTTTTGCGGAAAGGTTGCACCAGCGCGTGCGCCAGGAGTTCTGGGGCTACGCGGCCGACGAGACGTTCTCCAGTGACGATCTGATCGCCGAGAAATATCGCGGCATCCGTCCGGCGCCGGGTTATCCGGCGCAGCCCGATCACACCGAGAAGGGCACGCTGTTCAAGCTGCTCGACAGCGAGCGCATCGGCGTCGAACTGACCGAGAGCTATGCGATGTGGCCGGGCGCCGCGGTGTGCGGGCTTTATTTCAGCCATCCGCAGGCGGCCTACTTCGGCGTCGGCAAGATCGAGCGCGATCAGGTCGAGGACTACGCCAGGCGCAAAGGCTGGAGCGTCGAGGAAGCCGAGCGCTGGCTGGCGCCGATCCTCAATTACGATCCACGGCACGCGCCGAGCATCGCGGCGGCGTAGTTCGGCCGGAAGAAATTTGGCGGTCATCCCCGCGAAAGCGGGGATCCAGTACTCCGCAGCGTAACGAGAGGCTGCGGAGTACTGGATCCCGGGTCTCGCGGAGCCTGTCATCGGGCCGCGCTTTGCGCGGACCCGTTGGCTCGCCCGGGATGACAGCAAGGATTCAACATCAGAAAAACAAACACCGGAGAGCGTGTCACTCTCCGGTGCGTATGGCTTGGCCGGTTTTACACCGGCAAATTCTTGGTCGGCGTCGTCGTCACCCCTCTGGAACTTAGAATGCTCCGAGTAGAATCGCGCCGACGAACAGGAACACGGCGGTGACAACCATCACATTCAGTCTCAAGGAAAGGTCCACGTTCGTGCCTCCCTCGTTGAGGTGATTGAAAGCTAGCACAGAACGCCGGTGCGCCGAAGCAAGTTGCACGGGCGAGTGTTGAAAATTGAACAAACCGGCATGCGTTCGCGGCATGGCGCCGCCAAGCGTTTGATGGCGCGTGATAAAAATTCGAGCGGCGGCAGAAAAACGGCCGTGCACAACCTGTGTGCGCTGCGGCATGAGGCGCGTTGCGCAGTGCGGCACGGTATCCATTAGCATCCGGAATCGCGTGCGGGGCGAATTGCCGTACCGACGATGTGCATTGCGGCAGCAGCGGACGGCGGCTAATGGTGCGCTTCGCGGTTCGTTCGACGACGATCGAGCCTGGAGAAGATCACACGCGTCTGCGCCAGTCGTTGTTCACCGCCGGAAGCCGGTTTCAAGTCGCTCGCCCTGGTCCCGCATCGCGCGTCTTTGTACTGTTCACGGGAAAGCGGCCGTGGTTTAGATAAGGCGATCACATCGGTTCGTAAAAACAAGAAGCGACATTGGGAGGAAACATGTTCGGACTTCGCACATCATCGATGGCCCTCGCCCTTGTGGGCGGGCTGTTGTTCGCATCCGCGCCGGCGTCGCAAGGCCACGCCCAGGATTGGCCGACGCGGTCGGTGCGCTTCATTCTGCCGATCGGCCCGGGCGCCGGCGTCGACATCACCGCCCGCTTGCTGGCGGACAAGTTGTCGGCCCGCTGGGGCCAGTCGGTGGTGGTGGAAAATCGTCCGGGCGGCGACGCCATCCTGGCGATCACCTCGGTGCTGAACGCCAAGGACGACCACGTCCTGCTGTTCGCGCCGGCCTCGGCGTTCACGGCGCATCCGCTGATGCACGCCAAGGTGCCTTACGAGGTGAGCGATCTCGAACCGATTTCGCGCGTGACCAACACGATCATCGGCTTCGCGGTGCCGACGTCGCTGAACGTGTCGAGTCTCAAGGACTTCGTCGCCAAAGTGCGGGCCGAGCCCGGCAAGCTGAACTACGCCTCGGCGACCGGCGCCAACGATCTGTTGTTCGCGGCCTTCCTGAAGAGCGAGAAGCTCGACATGGCGAAGGTGCCGTACAAGAACACGGTGGAGGCGGTCAACGATCTCGCCGAAGGCCGCGTTCACGGCTATGTCGCCGCCTACGCGATCCTGCGCCCGCGCATCCAGGCCGGCAAGATCAAGATGCTGGCGCTGACCAATCCGAAGCCGGCCGCGTCGCTGCCGGACATTCCGACTGGGGCCGCAGCCGGGTTCAAGACGCTGACCATGGACGGGCTGACCGGCCTGTTCGCGTCGAAAGGCATGCCGTTGCCGGTGCGCGAGCGCATCGCCAAGGATATCCGCGAAGTGTTAGCCGATCCCGCGATCGCGACACGGCTCGCCGTCACCGGGCAGGTCGTCAATCCCGGCAATCCGGCGGAATTCGCCGCGGCCATCGCCGACCAGCGCGCCACCGTGAAGCAGATCGGCGAGGTTTTGGAGCTCAAGCCGCCGCAGTAACCAATTCTTCACCTTAACGAATTGCCACACGATCAGCGTTGATGCCTCGTTAAAGATAGTGCTCGCATTTTCGCGAGCATGAAGCGTGGTGCGCGTTATTCCCTCGCCGGGTTGGTGGTGCTGCTGGCGCTCGCAGGCTGCGGGCGCGGTTATCTGCAATACGGCGAGCGCGCGTCGTGGCGGCACCAGGCCGAGGTCTCGTGCCTGAAGTCGGGCAATGTGAAGATCGGCACCGGCGTGGTGCAGGTGTCGCCGATCGAAGGCCCCGGCATGTGCGGGGCGGATTTTCCGCTCAAGGTGACGGCGCTCGGCGAGACGAGCGCCGCCATCGGCTATGGTCAGGATCTGCGGCCGCCGGGCGCGATCCCGCGCGGGTCCGCGGGCGCGATGCCGAACTGGCCGCCGACCGAGCCACGCTACGCGCCGGCGGTGAGCCGGCCGGTGCAGACCGCGCCGCTCCAGACGCAGCCCGTCCAGAGTCAGCCGATCCCAGGGCAGTCGCTTCAAGGCCAAGGCATGCGCTGGGTGCCGGGTCCCGCCGGCGTCGAAGCGCCGAGGGCGTCCGGGCAGCCGATGTCGATCTATCCACCCGGCATGGCGCCGCCGGAGCCGACGCGGACCTCGCTGCCGTCGCAGGAGCCCCTTGAAGCCGACGAGGCCGACGACATTCCCGACGACGCCGTGGTGCCCGGCCGCGGCCAGCCGTCGGCGCCGCGCACGCAGCCGGCCTATGTGCCGCCGTCCTATCAGCCGCCGCAGCGTCCCTCGCTCGGGCCGTCGCGCGGGCAGGGGCCGCTGCCCCCGGCAACGCTGACACCGACGGCGACGCTGGCCTGCCCGATCGTTTCGGCCTTGGACCGCTGGGTCGGTAGCGGCGTGCAGCCGGCGGCGTTGCGCTGGTTCAACCAGCCGGTCGTCGAGATCAAGCAGATCTCGGCCTATTCGTGCCGCGGCATGGTCGGCGCCGGCACCTCGCGCATCTCCGAGCACGCCTTCGGCAACGCGCTCGACATCGCCGGTTTCGTGCTGGCCGACGGCCGCAAGATCATGGTCAAGGACGGCTGGCACGGTTCGCCGGAAGAGCAGGGCTTCCTGCACGACGTCCAGCTCTATGCCTGCGACACCTTCGCCACCGTGCTGGCGCCCGGCTACAACGCCGCGCATTACAATCACATCCACGTCGACCTGATGCGGCGCGCGAGCGGCCGCAGGCCGTGCCGGCCGAACGCCGTTCCGGGTGAGATCGTTGCCGCCAAGGCGCGCGCGGTCTACGCCAGCAAAGGCCGCGGCCCCATACACACCGGCTCGATCAAGGCGCCGATCTCGATCGGCGCGCTCATCAAGGGTCTGCCGGAAGCGCAGGCCGGCGAAGACGGCTATGTCGCCGACGAAGACGCCGACGAGGCAAACGACACGGTCGGCTCTATCCCTGAGCCGGCCGAACCGAAAAGTAAGAAGAGCGGCGGCTGGTTCAGCGGCTGGTTCGGCTCGTCGTCGCCGCCGAACGCGGCGCGCGCCGAAGACCGGATGACGACGGTTTATTAGCGCCGCGCCCTTTTGACCCGGATCAACGTCGCGCGGTTGTTTCGGCTTCTCATGACGCCGGTCTTCGGCGTCATGGCCATCGTCAAACAGAGCTTCGTCTCGGGCATCATGTGCCGCGACTAAGCCGGTTACTGCGCCGCCGGCTTCTTCGCATGCGCCGTCTTGCGCTTAGCGGCGATCGTTTTCGCGTGGGCGGCGTTCATGCGCTTGATCGCGCTGATCTCGCCATTGCCGGTCCAATCCAGCACGAAACAGGCGTAATAGTCTTCCGCCGGAACGCGCTTGTTGGTGGCGCAGGCGTGAAACGGCAGCAGATCCTCTTCGGTCCGGTAATAGGCGTAGGGCGCGATCAGGAAGCGGCCGGAGCCGTCGGAGATGCCGCCGTACCGGTCGATCTTGCCTTTCATGCTGGGCTCGACCTCGATGATCGCGTTGCGCAGCGCGTCGCCTTCGATGAAGTTGTCGGGCAACTGGTCGAACGGGCCGTCGAAGGCGTTGTTGACGCGGGCGTTGCCTTCGAACACGCCGATCAGCATTTTCCGGTTGCGCTGCGGGTCGTGATAGAACGCGAAGCCGGTGCGCTTGCCGATCAGGATCCGGTCGGTCTGCCGCATCGTGAGGAAGTCCTCGGTGGGCGCGGCCGTCCCGTCGAGGATGTAATGGAACGCCTTGAGCCTTGAATTGTAGACCAGGAAGAATCGGACGGCTGAATCGTCGAAGACCGGGCCGAGATAAGTCTCATCGGCGGCGAGAGCATTGGGCGGCGGTGCGACGGCGGAAAGATCGTTGAGCTCGAACGTCACCGTCTTGTTGCGGTACGACATGCGGAAGACGAAACGGTCGACTTTCTCGAGCGTGACGCCTGCGCTCTGGTCGAGCACCCGGTAGTTCATCGGCGGTTCCTCCCGCCATTCGGCCAGGTCCTCGAAATAGGCGAAGTGGACCTTGCCGCTGTCGCGATCCTTGGCGTCGAGCCGGATGTTGCCGGCGTAGCGCACGCCGCGATAGATGAAATTGAAGTAGTAATAGTTTTCCGTCGGATAGACCTTCACGCGGTCGGGAAGGCTGTCGAAGACGAAGCCGAACATGGCGTTCGGCCGCGCGAGCGGCAGATCGGCCGTCGATTTGAAGACGTCTTCGACATAGCTCTGATGCGTGATCACTTTCGGGCGCTCGGCCGTTTGCGTTTCCGCCGCGTCCGCCGATGCCAGGACGACCGCGGCCGACAGGATCGTGACGCATAGTCCGCCGATCCAGCGGCCGGGTTTCCGCCGGGAGCACTGCTTCATGGAAAGCCTTTCCCAATCATCTCGCGATCGTCTTTGGCCGTTGCCGCCACGCGGGGTTGCCCGCTTGGCGTCAACGGATCGTGGACCCCGGCGGCTGATGCGTCGAGCCCTGCGGGCGGTGTACTGAGCCGCGCGGCAGATGCACTGAGCCTTGCGGCCGATGGACTGAGCGCGGCGGCTGATGCACGGAGCCCCGCGGGCGATGCACTGAGCCTACCGGCCGATGGACTGAGCGCGGCGGCTGATGCACGGAGCCCCGCGGGCGATGCACTGAGCCTACCGGCCGATGCACTGAGCCCGGCGGTCGATGCACCGAACCGGGCGGGCGATGCACGGAGCCGCGAGGAACATGGACGGAGCCCGGCGGGCGATGCAACGAGCCTAGTGGCCGATGGATGGAGCCCGGTGGCCGATGAATGGAGCCGGGTGGCCGATGGATGGAGCCCGGCGGCCGGTGCAGCGAGCCCGGCGGGCGATGCAGCGAGCCGGCGGGCCGGTGCAGCGAGCCGGCGGGACGGTGCCAGCCGCGGCTCAGGACCACGTTGTGCGAGCGCCAGCGGTTGTGGCTGCGCACGCGATCGTGGCTCCACCACGGATTATGTGAGCCGTAGCGGGAGTGGCTCGATATCGCGCCGTGCGAGGCCACCGTGGCGTGGGTCAGCGCCGGGTTGTGGCCTTCGATGATGACCGTGTCGGGCGGCGGCGGCGGCAACAGCAACGACTGCACCGGCGGCGGCGGCACGCAGACCGCGTAGATCGCGATATCGCCGATCCGGGTCGCGTCGTCGCGGGTGAATTGTACTTCGATCGGCGTCCCCGACGCGTCGACATTGATATCGGTGTCGACCATGTACGACTGGTCGGGCCCGATCGCGGGATAAGGCTCGCCGGTCTGCGGATAGGCCGCAAAGGCGGCGGCCGGCGCCAAGTCGTCGATCGCGTTCTCCGGCATGCCCTGCACGCCATGCACCTCGGACGCGTCGGCGGCCGGCGGCGGCACGGGTTGCGCGGCCGGTTGCGGAGCCGGCTGGCCCGCCGGTTGAGCGCCGCTCTGTAGCCCGGCAGGTGCCCGGCACGGACCCTCTGCCGAGCACAGCGCGTCGCCCGAGATCCAGACGAATTGGTCCGGCTTGCTCGAGTCGATCGATGAATAATTGGCGTTGTAGCCATAGCCGAACGCGACGCCGCCGGCGCAGTTCGCGCGCAGATACGGCTGCCCCTCGTTCTTACGGTCGTAGTTGCCGACATCGTAGCGCCCGACCGGCTGCCAGCCGCCCGCTTGATCGAGTTCATAACGCAGCGCGCGCGCCTCGTGCGGGAAGGCGAAGGCCCGCTCGGCCGCGAGCCCGAGGTTGCGGATGCCGCCGCGTTCGGCGAGCAGCATCACCGGCCGGTCGCCGCATTCGGAAAAGGTGACGTCACTGACCGGCTGACTGTAGCCGGCGCGCGCGATGTCCTGCGGCTTGACGAAAAAGTCCGGCAGCAGGAACTCCCGGCGCACATCGGCGGCATCGAACGATCCGTCCGGACCCAGGCGCACCGACCAGATCGAATTGCGCTTGTCGTCCTCGGTCGCCGAATTCCACGCCGTCTGGCCGAAAGCCGGACTGCTCCAGACCGAGTAGAACAGCCGCGCCTCGTTGCGGACCGGGTCGCGACGGACACCGAGCCCCCACACGCGCCGGCCCGACGCGGCGAAGTTCCAGCACTCCGGCGAACGCTCGAACGGACCGCTGCGGCAGTCGGCGATCTGCGCGGCGGAAGCGGGATTGAACGGTATCGGCGGCAGGCTCGATTGCTGCTTGCTGCGGGCATCGATAAACCGGCTGCGGCCCTGCACACCGTGATCGTAATAGCCGAGATCGGCGCCGGTGTTCGCATTGACGCGATGGATCATGCCGGTCTCGAGATCGGACACGAAAATCTGCCCGGTCGTGCGATCGAAAGCCATGTTGCCGAGTGCGGCGCCGGTGTTCTGCCGGCCGCCCAGCGTGACGTTGGCGAGGATGCGAGGCCGGTAATTGTTGGCGGCGTCGAGCCGGTAGATCGTGCCCGGACCGCCGCCGCGCCCCCACATGCCGGCCATCCACTGCCCGGACCCCGCGGCGAGATGCAGGCCGAAGGCCGACGTTGCGCTGATATAGACGTTGGGCGGCGTCGCATTGTCGAGCACCACGCCGAACACCTGTCCGACCTCGCCGGCGGTGACCGCGTTGCGTTGCGGTTCGTCCATCCACTGCTCGCCGTGCGGCGGTTGTCCCGGTGCGCGCAGGTCGAGAATGCTGCCGACCGTTCCATTGACGTCGATGGCCGGCGGATTGGACTGCGGCGCAACGCCGGAGAAGCGCGTCACGAAGGCTTCACCGGGCTGAAGCGGCGTTTGTTGCGCTGCGGTCGGCGCCGCCGCGGCATAAATCATCATGGCCAAGAGCACGGTGCCACTGTACTGCCGAAGGAGTGATTGCGACCCTGCACGATCGGTGCCGGAATGCGTGAGCGCACCAGTGACTGTGGGCATATTCATCTCCGAATACGGCTGAATTTCCCTTGCTGATTGACGAGTTTTTGGGAGGAACGCTTCGTTCGCTCGGGCGGCAATATTCCCCCTAACGATCAGCTGATGACGCTTTTGGCAAAGCAGCATTGACGTAAATCAACGGCAAGGCCCGGGTGGCGGGCGACGCGCGTGGGCGGTGCGGACGGTTCAGAGTGCCGCGTCGAGCAGCATTGCGCCGAACAGCAACAGCCCGGCGTCGCGGTTCGACTTGAACAGCATCAGGCAATGCGCCGGATCGTTGATGTCGAGCCGCATCACCTGCCAGGTAAGATGCACAGCAAAGCCCAGCATGCCGATCAGGAAGATCGCGCCGCCGCCCGCCATCAATCCGGCGATCGCTATCAGGACGACGGCGCCGGCGTAAAACGCCGCCAGTATCGGCTGCGTGCGTTCCAGGAACAGCAGCGCGGTCGACTTGATGCCGATCATCATGTCGTCTTCGCGATCCTGATGGGCGTAGATCGTGTCGTAGCCGATCACCCACGAGATCGAGCCGAGATACAGAACGAGCGCCGGCCAATCGAGCCGGCCGAACGCGGCCGGCCAGCCCATCAGCGCGCCCCACGAAAAGGCGAGGCCGAGCACGATCTGCGGCCAATAGGTGATGCGCTTCATGAACGGATAGATCACGACCACCATCAGCGACGCGAAGCCGCACAGCACCGTGTAACGGTTGAACTGCAACAGCACAGCCAAGCCGACCAGCGCCTGCGCGATCAGGAACACGGCGGCCTGTTTCGCCGTGACCTGGCCGGACGGGATCGGACGCGAGCGCGTGCGCTCGACCTTGGCGTCGAGATTGCGGTCGACCAGATCGTTCCAGGTGCAGCCGGCGCCGCGCATCGCGAAGGCGCCGATGAAGAACAGCACGATGTGCCACAGGCTCGGCA
>CAYJPU010000130.1:0-9817 GCA_964372105.1 uncultured Undibacter sp. | reverse complement strand
GGTATGGATCACCATAAGTCCAGCCCTGATAAATCGAACTTTGGCGGCGACGATCATCCCGGCAATTGCTGCGGGCTGTTCTGCGTAACCGCCATCGTGCCGCCAGCGCTCGGCGTCACGGCGCTGCATCCGATGCAGGCATCGGCTGTCGTCCTGCCTGTCGCCGAGAGCCTGTTCGGCCGCAGTTCCAACCGCATCGACCGCCCTCCACGGACCCTCACGTCGCTTTGACCACCGGCGCTGCCGCGGTGTGAACCGCGCGCGCCCGTCAGCAATCGATGGATGAGGAAGTTCGATGCCCGCACGACTGTGTTCGCGGCCGGCCACCCGTGGGTGGCGGCCGATCCCGTGGCGCCATGGCGCCCACGCCCTATTGCTGTCGACTGCGTTGCTGCTACCGGCCTGTGCGACGTTCTCGCCCGACGGCGGCATGAGCGTGCCCGCCGATATCGCCGGCAAACATCTGCGCAAAGAAGTCGTCGCGATCCGCAACGAGGACGACGCGGCCACGGCGCGCGCGCACGTCGACCGCCTGCTCAAGCGAACGCTGAACGCCGACGCCGCGGTACAGATTGCCCTGCTCCATAACCGCGGCCTGCAAGCAGCCTACAACGAATTGGGCATCGCCGAGGCCATGCGCGTGCAGCAGTCGCTGCCGCCGAGCCCCTCAATTTCGATTTCGCGCCTCACCGGCGCAGCCGAGATTGAAGTCGAGCGTCAGATCGCCGGTAATATCCTCGCGCTCCTGACGCTGCCGGCGCGGACCGAAATCGCCAACGAACGTTTTCGCCGCGCCCAACTTGCGGCAGCCCTGGAAACCTTGCGCATCGCCGCCGAAGCGCGAAAAGCGTTCTATCGTGCGGTCGCGGCGCGCCAGCACGTGGGCCTGCTCGAACAGGCAAGCTCAGCTTCCGCGACGACGGCCGAACTCGCCAAGCGCATGGGCGAGAGCGGCGCGATGAACAAGCTCGACCAATCGCGCCAGCAATTGCTCCACGCAGAACTTTCGACCGAGCTGGCGCGAGCGCGGCAACGCGCCGTTTCCGAACGCGAGCGGCTGATCCGCGCGCTTGGTCTCTCGGGCAACGATCTTGCCTTCAAGATTCCCGCAACTTTGCCGTCGCTGCCGAAGCGCGCGCCGGCGTTACAGGCCGTCGAGCAACGTGCGCTCGACAGCCGCGTCGATCTGCAAATCGCCAAGAGCGAGCTCGACGCTCTCGCCAAGTCCTACGGGCTGACCAAGGCCTCGCGCTTCATCAATGTCCTCGAAGGCGGCTACCTCGACAAGGTGACCGAAGAGAGGGCAACGGGCGAACACAAGCACCAGAGCGGCTTCGAGCTGACCTTGCAGGTCCCGATCTTCGACTTCGGCGAAGCCCGTGTGCGCGAGGCCGAACAGACC
Source organism: uncultured Undibacter sp. (assembly GCA_964372105.1). GTDB lineage: Bacteria > Pseudomonadota > Alphaproteobacteria > Rhizobiales > Xanthobacteraceae > Pseudolabrys. The sequence continues at coordinate 8,415 of CAYJPU010000130.1, read as the reverse complement.
TATAGGCAGGCGGTCAACCGGCTGGCGCAGAAGGCGGTCAACGCCCGCTCGGAAGCGCGCGAGGCCTATCGCGGCTACCGCGCCAGCTACGACGTGGCCGCTCGCTACCAGCGCGACGTGCTGCCGCTGCGCAACGTCATTTCCGAGGAAATGATGCTGCGCTACGGCGCGATGCAGGTCGACGTCTTCGCACTGCTCACAGAGGCGCGGCAGAAGATCACCGCCAACGCCAACGCGGTCGAAGCGCTACGCGACTTCTGGCTCGCCAGCACCGACCTGCAATCGTCGCTCATCGGCGGCGCCGGGTCCGCCGCCGAGCAGCAGTCGAAAACAGCGGCGTCTACCGGCGGCGACGAAGCAGCCGGGCATTGAGGAGAACCATCATGATCTCACGACGCACCCTCATCGGCAGTTCAGCCCTGCTCGCCGGCGCCGCCGCCGTCAGCGGCCGCGTGCAGGCGGCTTCGATTCCGGAAGCCGTCACGACAAAGTCACCCGCGATGCAGCCGCCGCTCGCGCCGTCAAGCGGGCCGGCCTATCAGCCGGTCGTCACGCTCAACGGCTGGTCGTTGCCATGGCGCATGAACGGCGATTGGAAGGAGTTTCACCTGGTCGCCGAACCGGTCGAGCGCGAACTCGCGCCCGGCATGACGGCGAAACTGTGGGGCTACAACGGTCAGTCGCCGGGCCCGACGCTCGAATTCGTCGAAGGCGACAAGGTGCGCATCTTCGTCACCAACAAGTTGCCTGAACATACGACGGTGCACTGGCACGGCTTCGTGCTGCCGAACGGCATGGACGGTGTCGGCGGACTGACGCAGCCGCATATCAAGCCCGGCAAGACCTTCGTCTACGAGTTCGCCGTCAGACGCAGCGGAACCTTCATGTACCATCCGCACGCCGACGAGATGGTGCAGATGGCGATGGGCATGATGGGCTTCATCGTCGTGCACCCGCGCGACCCCAACCAGCACCGCGTCGACCGCGACTTCGTCTTTCTCATGTCGAGCTACGACATCGACCCTGGCACCGCGTTGCCGAAGGTCATGACCATGACCGACTTCAACCTGTGGACCTGGAACACGCGTGTCTTTCCCGGCATCGATTCCTTGGCTGTGCGGCAGGGCGACCGCGTGCGTATCCGCATCGGCAATCTGACGATGACAAACCATCCGATCCACTTGCACGGGCCGCACTTCGAGGTGACCGGGACCGACGGCGGCTGGGTCCGCGAGAGCGCGCGCTGGCCGGAAGTGACGACCGACGTACCGGTCGGCGGCATGCGCGCCATCGAGTTCGTCGCCGACGAGCCCGGCGATTGGGCCATACACTGCCACAAGTCGCACCACACGATGAATGCCATGGGCCATGAGGTGAAGACCTTCATCGGCACGGCGCAGAAGGATCTCACCAAGGCGGTCCGCAAGCTGTTGCCCGACTACATGCCGATGGGGACGGACGGCATGGCGGAGATGGGCACCATGGAAATGCCGATGCCGGACAACACGCTGCCGATGATGACCGGCTTCGGCCAGTTCGGTCCGCTCGAGATGGGCGGCATGTTTTCGGTGGTGAAGGTGCGCGAAGGGCTGGCGCGCGACGACTACAAAGACCCGGGCCCGTACAAACATCCGCCCGGCACCGTCGCGTATGAGTTCAAAGGAGTGATACCCGAGGCGCCGAGTCGCAAGGGCGCAGCGGTTCCACAGCACGGCGCGATCGAGGTTACGGTCGTAAAGCCGCGCATCAACGGACACAACGGACAACACTGACCAGGAGAACAACGCATGCGAACTCTCTTCAAGCTTACCCTCGTCGCACTCGCTGGCGCCTTGATATCGGGGCCGGCCTTTGCCGGCGCCGGAGCGCCCGGACATGGCCACGCAGGCTTCTCGGCCGGCAAGCCCGGCAATCCCAAGAAACCGGCGCGAACCGTGGTCATCACGATGAAGGAAGGCGACGGAACAATGATCTTCAATCACAACCATGTCGAAGTGCGGCGCGGCGAGCAGATACGGTTCGTTTTAGAAAACCACGGCGAGCTCGACCACGAATTCGTCCTCGCGACGGTCAAAGAGAACGACAAGCATGCGGCGTTGATGCAGAAGTTTCCGGAAATGGAACACGACGATCCGAACGCCAAGCGCGTGACGACTAAAAAGTCTGGCGAGCTGATTTGGCAATTCACCAAGACGGGCACATTCGAGTTTGCTTGTCTCATCCCCGGACACCGCGAAGCCGGCATGCACGGCAAGGTCGTCGTAAAGTAAGAATCAAGGAGAACAATGATGAAGAGTATTTTTGCGATACTGGCGCTTGTGTTCGCCTTGGCGCTCGCGCCAAAGACCGCCACCGCCCAGGCGCTCATCGACGGCACGGTGACCAAGGTCGATGCCTCGGCGAGCAAGATCACCATCCGTCACGGGCCGATCAAGAAGTTCGACATGGACGATGGCATGACCATGGTCTTTACGGCCAAGGACACCAGCCTGCTGTCCAAGGTGAAGGCCGGCGACAAGGTCAAGTTCGACGCCGACAACGTCAACGGCCAGTTCATCGTCACCAAGATCGACAAGGCCAAATGAGCAGGCACGCGGGCGGGCTTGCCGGGCCCGCCCGCTCCACCTACAACGCTCCGCGGAAACCCTTTCCGAACAGGAGCTGCCGATGCGGCCAAGCCGCCGACAAGTCGATGAGCTGCGCCCGGTCTCGCTCGAGCGTGGGGTGGTGAAATACGCCGAGGGTTCCTGCTTCGTGAAGTTCGGCGACACCCACGTGCTGGTCACCGCCAGCCTTGAGGAACGTCTGCCGCCCTGGCTCAAGGGTCAGGGCCGCGGCTGGGTCACCGCCGAATACGGCATGCTGCCGCGCGCCACCTCGGAACGCACCCGCCGCGAGGCGAGCGCCGGCAAGCAGGGCGGCCGCACGGTCGAGATCCAGCGGCTGATCGGCCGCTCGTTGCGCTCGGTCGTCGATCTGCAGGCGTTGGGCGAACGGCAGATCACCATCGACTGCGACGTGATCCAGGCCGACGGCGGCACCCGCACCGCCTCCATCACCGGCGCCTGGGTGGCGCTCGCCGATTGCTTCACCTGGATGAAGGCGCGCGACATGTTCAAGAACGGCGACCCGATGCGCGATCACATCGCGGCGGTGTCGTGCGGCGTCTACAAAAACACCGCCGTGCTCGATCTCGATTACGCCGAGGACTCGGAAGCCGAGACCGACGCCAATTTCGTGATGAGCGGCAACGGCAACATCGTGGAAATCCAGGCCACCGCCGAGAAGACGCCGTTCAGCGAGGAGCAGTTCCTGGCGCTGCTGGCGCTGGCGCGCAAAGGCGTCGAGAAGCTGGTCGGCTTGCAGAAGATGGCGGTGATGTAACGCTGCCGCGAGCAGTGAGGCGTCATGCCCGCGCTTGTCGCGGGCATCCACGTCTTACTTCAAGTAGCAAAGAAAGGCGTGGATGGCCGGGACAAGCCCGGCCATGACGAAGAAACGAGATGCACCGCAAACTCACCGGCCCGGTCGTCATCGCCACGCACAATCCGGGCAAGCTCCGCGAAATGCGCGAGTTGCTCGCGCCCTACGGCGTCGCAGCGCAGTCGGCCGGCGAACTCGGGCTTGCCGAGCCGGAAGAAACCGGCAACAGCTTCCGCGCCAACGCGCGCATCAAAGCGACGGCGGCGGCGAAAGCCACCGGCCGTGTGTCGTTCGCCGACGATTCAGGTTTGGTGGTCGAGGCGCTCGGCGGCGAGCCCGGCATTCATTCGGCGCGCTGGGCGGGCGAGGGCAAGGATTTCCGCGGCGCCATGAACCGCATCCAGACGCTGCTGATCGAGCGCGGCGCACGCGAACCGGCGCAGCGACGCGCGCACTTCATCGCCGCGTTGTGTCTCGCCTGGCCGGACGGCCACCTGGAAGAATTCGAAGGCCGCGTCGACGGTGTCGTGGCGTGGCCGCCGCGCGGCGACAAGGGCTTCGGCTACGATCCGCTGTTCCTGCCCGACGGTCATGAACGCACCTTCGGCGAGATGACCGCCGACGAAAAGCACGGCCTGCCGCCGAAAGGAAAGGGCCTATCGCACCGGGCGCGGGCCTTCGTCATGCTGGCGGATGCGTGTTTGCGGTGATCTCGTGCCCCGGATGCCGCACAGCACGGAGCGAAGCGGAGTGGTGCGCTGCTGATCCGGGGCCCCGGTCGTCCTTCAAGAAAGCGGGGTCCCGGGTCTGCAGCGCGTCATTGCATGCCGCGCTGCGCCCGGGACACGAAGCGGCGGCTCTTGCGCCGGTTCCCGATCGTTACAATTTTAAGCACTTGTCCGCAGCGAAAACGCCTGCGCGCTGGCCGTTTTGAGCGGCACGGCCTATGGTGCTTAACATGTCGTTAACGATATCAAATACCGCCGCCGGGCCTTGTGCCGTCATCGAGCCCTTCGCGGTCTATGTGCACTGGCCGTTCTGCCTGTCGAAGTGCCCGTATTGCGACTTCAACAGCCACGTGCGCCACGGCGGCTATGACGAACAGCGCTATGTGCGCGCCATCGAAGCCGAGCTCGCCGCCAATGCGCAACGCGCCCCTGGCCGCACCGTCTCGACGATCTTTTTCGGCGGCGGCACGCCGTCGCTGATGCAGCCGTCGTCGGTGCAGGCGATCTTAGATGCCATCGCCAAGAACTGGAGCGTTGCGCCCGACGTCGAAGTGACGCTCGAGGCCAATCCGACCAGCGTCGACGCCACGCGCTTTCAGGGCTACCGCACCGCCGGCGTCAACCGCGTGTCGCTCGGCGTGCAGGCGCTCAATGATGCGTCGCTGAAAGAACTCGGCCGCCTGCACACCGCGCAGGAAGCGCTCGACGCGGTTGCGGTCGCGCGCAAGCACTTCGCGCGCTATTCGTTCGATCTCATTTACGCGCGGCCGCGCCAGACGCTTCCCGAATGGCAAGCCGAGCTCAAGCGTGCCATCGCCGAAGCGGCCGAGCATCTGTCGCTCTATCAACTGACGATCGAGCCCGGCACGCCGTTCTTCAGCCTGCACAAAGCCGGCAAGCTGATCACGCCCGACGAAGATCTCGGCCGCGACCTCTACGATCTCACCAACAGCATATGTGCCGATGCCGGGCTGCCGGCCTACGAGATTTCCAACCACGCGCGCCCCGGCGCCGAATGCCGGCACAATCTCGTCTACTGGCGCGGCCACGATTACGCCGGTGTCGGACCGGGCGCGCACGGCCGCATCACCGTCGGCGGCCGCCGCTACGCCACCGAGACCGAGAAGCGCCCCGAGGCCTGGCTGATGCGCGTCGAAGCCGGCGGCCACGGCCTCATCGTCGACGAGAAGCTCACGCCGGGCGAGACCGCGGACGAATACCTGCTGATGGGGCTGCGGCTCGCCGAAGGCATCGATCCGCAACGCTTTACGGCGATCGCCGGCCGCACGCTCGATCCCAAGCGCGTCTCGATCCTGCAAGGCGAAGGCGCGGTCGAAACGACCGCCGACGGCCGCCTGCGCGTGACGCAATCGGGCTTCCCGCTGCTCGACGCGGTAGTGGCGGATTTAGCGGCGTAAGCCAAACCCCGCTCGTCCCCGCGAAAGCGGGGACCCAGGGCCACGGATCTTTGCCTTAGCTGGATTCCCGCTTACGCGGGAATGAGCGGATGCCTCACGTCCCCGGCGAGAACGTCTTCGGCGCCGGGCTGACGACCTGGCCGCCGCCGGGCGCGACGCGCAACACCGACAGGCCGCGCTCGTTGGTGCCGTCGTTGCGGAAACGGAACACGCCGTCGATGCCAGCAAAGCCGGACGAGTTGGTCAGCACCGGCTCGCTGAAACGCTGCGCGCCTTGCGTCTTCACCAGCGCCGCGACCAGCGCCACCGCGTCATACGACAACGTCGCGGTGCGCACCGGCTCGTGGCCGTAACGCGCGCGATAGCGCTGCGCGAAGCTGCGGAAGCCGGCCGAGTCGGGCGCCGCAAACCAGCCGCCGTCGAGCGCCTTGTTCGAGAAGATGCGCGGATCGTCCCACAGCCCGGTGCCGAGCAACTGCACGCGCTTGAGGTTGACGCCGGCGGCGGTCAGCGCCTGCGCCACCTGCGGCACCGCGTCGGCGCCGTCCGGAATAAAGATGCTGTCGACCTGCCCGGCGGCTTGCGCGACGCGCTTGATCGGCTCGGCCATGCGCGCCGGATCGAGCGGATATTTCTCCAGCACCACGACGCGGCCGCCGCGGCGCGCGACTTCCTGCTGGAACGCCGCCTCCACCACTGCGCCATAGGCGTTGTCCGGCAGCAGCGCCGCGAACGAACGCTTGCCGCGCGAGATGGCGTGATCGACGATGCGCCGCACGTCGGACTCAGGCAGGAAGCTCAACAGATAGACGCCGCGCGCGGCCACGCTGGCGTCGGTCGAGAACGCGATCACCGGAATGTTGCGCTGGCGCGCGACCTGGCCGACCGCGCTGACCGACTGCGCGAACAAGGGACCGATGATCATCTCGGCGCCTTCGGCGATCGCCTGCTGGGCCGCGCCTTGCGCGCCCTGCGGCGTGCCGCCGTCGTCCTTCACCAGCAACTGGATGTTCGGCTGCTTGAATTCGGCGAGCGCGAGCTCGGCCGCGTTCTTCATCGACTGCGCGGCGACGCCGGCATTGCCTTGCGCCGACAGCGGCAGGATCAGCGCGACGCGCACTTCACCCGCGCCCAGACTGGCGGCCGGCGGCGGCTCGGTCGGCGGCCCCAAGGGCGGCGCACCGGATGAGTCGAACGTGCCGGCGCAGGCGGCGAGCGCCAGCGCTGCGGCGGTGAGGCTGAGCGCGACGCGCGCGCGGCCAAGCGCGCGCCACAAGCGCGCCGGCAGTCCCCCCTCGCTCTGCGCCATTTCCGGCACGGCATCTTCCTCGACAGCCAGTTTGTGTCAGTCCTAACCGGTATCGCCGATTTTGTCGCGCAAAAGTTAAGGCTGTGAAAACACGAGAGAATCCGCCTCGGCATGACGGCAGGCAGGGAGCCGTCTAGAGTGCCGGGCAATGGACAGAAACGACAAACACGACACCGGCGCGCGGCCTCGCCGCTACGCGCCGTTCGGCGCCGCGCGCGAGGCGCCCCGGCCGAAGCCCGGCCTCTATCTGGTCGCCACCCCGATCGGCAATCTGGGCGACATCAGCCTGCGCGCGCTGGAGACGCTGGCCGGCGCCGACGTCATCGCCTGCGAGGACACCCGCGTCAGCCGCAAGCTCGCCGAGCGCTACGGCATCGCAACGCCGCTGACGCCCTACCACGAGCACAACGCCGCCGAGGCGCGGCCGAAGCTGCTGGCGCGGCTCGCCGCCGGCGAAGCGGTGGCGCTGGTGTCGGACGCCGGCACGCCCTTGATCTCGGACCCCGGCTACAAGCTGGTGCGCGCCGCCTGCGAGGCCGGCCACGCGGTGACGTCGCTGCCCGGCGCGTCGTCGGTGCTGGCCGCCCTGACGGTCGCCGGCCTGCCGACCGACCGTTTCTTCTTCGAAGGTTTCCTGCCGCCCAAGCAGGGCGCGCGCCAAAAGCGCATTGCCGAACTCGCCACCATCCCGGCCACGCTGGTGCTGTTCGAAAGCGGCCCGCGCCTGCCGGATGCGCTGGCCGATCTCGCCGCGGGCTTAGGCGCACGCAGCGCCGCCATCTGCCGCGAGCTCACCAAGCTGCACGAGGAAGTTCGCCGCGACGATCTCGCAACGCTGGCGCGCCATTACGCGCAAGGTGCCGAGACGCGCGGCGAGTTCGTCGTCGTGATCGCGCCGCCGGTCGAGACCGAAACGGAAGACGCCGACGTCGACGCGCTGCTGCGCCACGCGCTCGCACGCGTCACGGTCAAGGACGCGGTCGGCGAAGTCGCGCTTGCCACCGGCCGGCCGAAGCGCGAGGTCTATCAGCGCGCGCTCGCGCTCGCGAAGGACGGGGACGATGGCGGAGAATAACTTCAGGTCGCCGGGCCTGCGGCCGAAGCCTGCCGCAAAGCCCGAGGCGGACCCCGAGCGGCAGGTCGCGTTCCGCACCGGCATCTCGGCGGAAAGCCGCGCCGCCGCCTACATGGTGGCGAAGGGTTTTCGCATTCTCGCCCGCCGCTGGCGCAGCCCGGTCGGCGAGATCGACATCGTCGCGCGGCGGCGTCACCTCTTGGTGTTCGTCGAGGTGAAGGCGCGCCACACCATCGACGAAGCCGCGGAATCCGTCACCGTGCGGCAGCGTCAGCGCATCGTGGCGGCGGCGGAAGCCTGGAACGCGATCTATCCCGATCCGTCGATCCACGACATGCGTTTCGACGCCATGCTGGTCGCGCCCGGCAAGATGCCGAAGCACATCCAGGGCGCGTTCGAGGCGTGATCTTCTCTTACCTCCCCCTGAAAGGGGGAGGTCGGCGAGCGAAGCTCGCCGGGTGG
>CAYJPU010000129.1:5911-9904 GCA_964372105.1 uncultured Undibacter sp. | reverse complement strand
AGCGCCGCCGCCAGCGTCTTGCGGAAGGCGCGGTCGCGCTTGAGGTGCCACTCGCGGCTCATCGCCTCCTGCCGGGTGGCGAAGCGCTCGGAATGCAGCAGCACCCAGACGCGCCCGCGGGTCGAGCGCGCGCCCTTGCCGGCGTTGTGCTGGGCCAGCCGGCGCGCGATGTCGCTGGTCCAGCCGACATAGGTCAGGTGGCGGTTCTTGGTGAAGGTGCCGAGGACGTAGACGTAGGAATCCATGCGCCGTTCATCCTGTACGCCGTGCTCGGGCGAGCCCGGCCACGACGCAGTGATCACTTAACGCATACTGGATTAGCGGAATCCGGCTGACCAGCGGCTGGCGAAGGTGCCGGCCGGCACCACTGGCTGGGCGCCGGTGAGCATGCCGCCGCTCGGCGGCGGCGGGGCCGCCGAATAAGCCGTGCGCATTTCCTGCGCCGGCGCGCTCGGTAGGTTGTCCCTGGCTGCCGGCGTAGCTTGCTGCTGCGGCTTCGCCACCGGCGCGGCGGCGGCCACCGCCTTCGGCTTGGCGGCTTCCTGCGGCTTCGGCTGCGAGGCGGTCTGATAGACTGGCGCCCGCTTCGGCTTGGCCGCCATGTCGGTGTTGGTGCCGCGCAAGGCGGGGGCGCCAAGATCTTCGCTCGTGGTCTCTTCCTTGGCGCCGCCAAACATGTTGCCGATGAGCCCGGCGATCGAGGTGGGTTTCTCTTCCGGCGCCACGCCTTCCTTGGCCTGCGGCGCGGGCCGCGGTGCGGGTACGTTCGCCAGCACCACCGGCGCGCTCTCAGGCGCGGCTTGCGGCACGGTGACGGTCGTCGCCGGCGCGTTGGCGCGCGGCAGTGCGCCCGGCGCGGTCGCGACCCGCACCAAGTTGCCCTTGTTGTCGTAGGCTTCCTGCGTGCCGAGCTTGGACGCGAACACCGGGTTCATGCCGCCGTCGACGCCGTGGCGCATGGCAACCGTCGAGACGCCCTCGGCGATGTGCTGCGCCATCTTGTATTGTTCTTGGCGGCGGTGATCGAGCACGGCCTCGGCGACGTTCTTGTCGAGCTGGTAGGCCGGGCAGGCGCCCTTCGGATTGAACGACAGCGGCTTGGTCGCGCCGTCGGGCGCTGCCGGATCGAACACGTAGCGCTTCTCGCAGACCGCGACCTTCGGCTCCTGCTTGGTGGCGTCGAAGTGGTCGTAGCCTTCCTTCAGCATCTTCCAGAACGCGAAGTTCGGGTTGTTGCGATGCTTGGCCATGTTCAGCGCGGTCATCCGGAACGGGAAGGCCTGCAGCTGGAAGTCCTTCTGGCCGCCGAAGAACGACTCGCGCGCCAGCGCGTAGATTTCCTGGATCTGCTCGTCGGTCATGGCGTAGCAGCCGCGCGAGGAGCAGTCGCCGTGCACCATCAGCTCGGAGCCGGTGTAGCCGTGCGAGCGGTCGTAGGCGTTCGGGAAGCCGGTGTTGAAGGCGAGATAGTAGCTGGAATTCGGATTCATCTGCCCGGGGGTGATCGTGTAGAAGCCCTCGGGCGCCTGACGGTCGCCTTCCTTCTTTTTCGGGCCGAGATCGCCGGACCAGCGGCAGATGGGATAGGTCTTCAGCAGCGCGAACTGGCCGTCTTGGTTTTTCTTCCAGACTTCGAGCTCGGATTCCTCCTTGAACAGCCGGACTAGGATCGGCGATTCCTTGTCCATGTTTTTTTCTTGAATGTCGGTGATCATCTTCTGCGACAGCGGCGCCATCGCTCGGCCGCTGGTCGGGACATCGCTCGGATTGCAGCCGGCAAGGGTGATCGCAACGGCGACAGCCGCGGACGCCAACAGCGCGCGTACAAACGGACGTTTCAAACGCGAGTACTCCCCGAAGGGGCGGGCCCTTGTTGAGATATCGTTAGCTATAAGATGTGGCATCCGCAAGGCAAACCGGTCCTCGCCTGTTAGGCTCTAAGCCTATGGTAAACCACGCGTAAAGGCTTACGCCAGCCCGAATCGCGGCCCTTGGTAACTTGGTAGGTACACCTAGCCGACATTTCTGGCCATTGTGCGGCCCATCGCTAGGAATTTTTCCCGGCGCTGCTTGCGGACGGCGTCCGCGTTCAGCCCGCGCAGCTCGGCCAGCGCGTTGGCGACGGCCTCGCCCGTCGTCGCAATCGCCGCCGCCGGATCGCGGTGCGCCCCGCCGGTGGGCTCCGGAATGACCGTGTCGATGACGCCGAAACGGACCATGTCCTGGGCGGTGATCTTCATGTTGGTGGCGGCGTCGACCGCCTTGGTGGTGTCGCGCCACAGGATCGAGGCGGCGCCCTCCGGCGAGATCACGCTGTAGATCGCGTGCTCCAGCATCAGCACCCGGCTGGCGGTGGCGAGCGCGATGGCGCCGCCCGAGCCGCCTTCGCCCAGGATGACCGCGACGTTCGCCACCCCGAGGCCGAGGCAGACGTCGGTCGAGCGCGCGATGGCTTCGGCCTGGCCGCGCTCTTCGGCGCCGATGCCGGGATAGGCGCCGGCGGTGTCGACCAGCGTAATCACCGGAATGCCGAAGCGTTCGGCCATTTCCATCAGCCGCACGGCTTTGCGATAGCCTTCGGGCCGGGCCATGCCGAAATTGTGCTTCAGGCGGCTCTCGGTATCGGAGCCCTTCTCGTGGCCGAGCACGCAGACGCTCTCGCCGCGGAAGCGGCCGAAACCGCCGACAATGGCCTCGTCGTCGCCGAACTTGCGGTCGCCGGCGAGCGGCACGAAATTGGTGATCAGCCCGGCGACGTAGTCCAGGCAATGCGGCCGCTGCGGGTGGCGCGCGACCTGCGTCTTCTGCCAGGGCGTCAGGCTCTCGTAGATCTCCTTGAGCGCCACCGCGGCCTTGGCCTCCAGGCGGCCGATCTCGTCGCCAATGGCGACCGCGCTGCCGCTCTCGCCCATGGCGCGCAATTCCTCAACCTTGGCCTCCAATTCGGCCACTGGTTTTTCGAAATCGAGATAACTGCGCATGGGTTCCGGGCTGACGTTGATCGGGGGGCGTACTGACGCGGTAGCCGCTCTAAGTCAAGCAAGCGGGTTAATTTGGCTTTACGGCGCGGCCTCAGCCTTCCGCCAGCGGATGCAGGTCGCGCACCAGCGACTTCAGGCGCTCTTCCAGCACATGAGTATAGATCTGGGTCGTTGAAATGTCGGCGTGGCCCAACAACGTCTGCACCACGCGCAAATCCGCGCCATTGTGCAGCAGGTGGCTGGCGAAGGCGTGGCGCAGCACATGCGGACTAAGACGTGACGGCTCGATGCCGCAGACCAGGCCCAACGCCTTCAGTTCACGGGCGAAATGCTGCCGGGTGAGGTGGCCCTGTTCGCCGAACGACGGAAACAGCCATTTCGACGCCTCGGCTTTCGCCGCCGCGCGCAGCGCCAGATATTCCGTCATGGCGCGCTTGGCGGCCTGGTTGAGCGGCACCAGCCGCTCCTTTTCGCCTTTGCCGCGCACCACCAGCATTCGCTGGTCGCGCCGCGCGGCCGAGGCCGGCAGCGCCACCAGTTCCGAGACGCGCAGGCCGGTCGCATAGACGACTTCCAAAAGGCACAGCAGCCGCGCCGACCGCAGCCGTTGCGCGACCGGCTGTTCGGCATTGTCCGCGTTGATGCGCGCTTGCGTCATCAGGCCGTCGACGTCGGCGATCGACAGCACTTTCGGCAGTGTGCGCGCGCGTTTCGGGCCTTCCAGCACCGCGGCCGGATCGTCCGTTCGCTTTCCTTCGGCATAGAGGAAACGGTACAGCTGGCGCACCGCCGACAGCCGCCGCGCCAGCGACGAGGCCTTGAAGCCGCGCGCGTCGAGGCTCTTGAGAAAGCCGCGCAGGTCGTCGGTGTCGGCGTCGATGATCGCGACGCCGGCGGCGCGCAGGTGCGCCGACAGGTCGTCGAGATCGTTGCGGTAGGCCGAAAGCGTGTTCGCGCCGGCGCCGCGCTCGGCCGCCAGCATGTCGAGGAACAGCTCGACCAGGCTGGCGTC
>CAYJPU010000129.1:0-5811 GCA_964372105.1 uncultured Undibacter sp. | reverse complement strand
TGCACGATCTCGCGCTGCTTGTAGGGCACATTGGCGAGCGCGAAGATCGCCACGTAGCCCAGCCCGCCGATCAGGCCGATGACAACCAGGAATCTGAACAGGCTCGGCATGGCAGCGTCCGGCGGTCGCTCGATCGTGACAAGTAGGGCGAAGGCGTTACGACCACGTTCCTCGGCCGCTGGCAAGACTTTACCAGGGGTACGGGCCGGGGCGGTGCGGGCAAGCGATTGCTGATATATAGGGAACAGTAACGGAGTTTTGGAACCCAAATGGTTAACGTCGACGTCCACGGGCCGGCCATGGGCGGCCCGGAGCAGGCGGTGATCCGCACGCTCGGGCCCCGCTCGATCGTGCTGGTCGGCATGATGGGCGCCGGCAAGTCGTCGATCGGCCGGCGGCTGGCGGGCCGTTTAGGGGTGCCCTTCGTCGATGCCGACACCGAGATCGAAACCGCCGCCGGCATGTCGATCCCGGAAATCTTCGCCAAGCACGGCGAGCCCTATTTTCGCGCCGGCGAGGCGCGCGTGATTGCCCGCCTGCTCGACCACGGCCCGCAGGTGCTGGCGACCGGCGGCGGCGCGGTCATGGACCCGCACACCCGCGACCTGATCCGCGCCAAGGGTATTTCGGTCTGGCTGAAGGCCGACCTCGACGTGCTGCTCAAGCGCACCAAGCGCCGCACCAGCGACCGGCCGCTGGCCGACCGCATCAAGGACTTGCTGCCCCAGCGCGAACCGATCTATGCCCTGTCCGACATCGTCGTGCAGTCGCGCGACGAGCCGCACGACACCATCGTCGATGAAATCGTGGCCGCGCTGCCGGGGCACCTCGGCGTCGCCGCGGCCGAGGAGAACCAGGCATGACCGCGCCGTTGCGCACGAACGAACCGATCGTGGTGCAGGTCGCACTGGCCGAGCGCGCCTATGACATCGTCATCGGCCGCGGGCTGCTGGCCTCGCTCGGCGCGCGCACCAAGGCGCTGCGTCCCGGCGCGCGCACCGTGATCGTCACCGACGAGAACGTCGCCAAGGCGCATCTTGCCGCCGCCGAGGCGTCGCTGGCTTCAGCCGGCATCGAAAGCTCGGCCATCGTGGTGCCGCCGGGCGAAGGCTCGAAGAACATCGCGACCTTCGAGCGCGTCTGCGAGGCGATCATCGCGGCGCGCATCGAACGCGGCGATCTCGCGGTGGCGCTGGGCGGCGGCGTGATCGGCGATCTCGCCGGCTTTGCCTCGTCGTGCGTGCGGCGGGGGCTCGACTTCGTGCAGGTGCCGACCAGCCTGCTGGCGCAGGTCGACTCGTCCGTCGGCGGCAAGACCGGCATCAACTCGCGCCACGGCAAGAACCTCATCGGCGCTTTCCATCAGCCGGCGTTGGTGATCGCCGACACCGCGCTGCTCGACACGCTGCCGGTCCGCGAATTCCGTTCCGGCTATGCCGAAGTCGCCAAATACGGCTTGCTCGGCGACGCCGCGTTCTTCGCCTGGCTGGAAGCGAACTGGCAGGAGGTCTTTTCCGGCGGTCAGTCTTCAGGAAGTTTTGCGCGCGAGCACGCCATCGCGGTGTGCTGCCGCGCCAAGGCGGCGATCGTCGCGCGCGACGAGCGCGAGACCGGCGAGCGCGCGCTGCTCAACCTCGGCCACACCTTCGGGCACGCCTTCGAGGCCGGCTGCGGATTCTCGGACCGTCTGCTGCACGGCGAGGCCGTGGCGCTCGGCATGGCGATGGCGTTCGGGTTCTCGGCGCGCAGAGGCCTGATCAGCGCCGCCGAGGCGGCGCGTGCGCGCGCCCATCTTGCGGCGGTCGGACTGCCTACCCATGTCAGCGAGGTGCGCGGCGGCGTGCCGGGCGTCGACACGCTGATGGACCTGATTTCGCAAGACAAAAAAGTGAAGCGCGGCAAGCTCACCTTTATCCTGGTGCGCGGTATCGGCCAGGCCTTCATCGAGAACAACGTCGATCCCGCCGAGGTGCACGCCTTCCTCGAGGAACAGCTAGCGGGATGAGCGCGCGCGCCATCGCCATTGCAGCCGCAGGCCGACGATGACATCGACGATCGTCAACCTGCTGCTCGCGGTTTTTTTGCTCGCGGCCAATGCGTTTTACGTCGCGGCCGAGTTCGCGCTTGTCAAATGCCGCGGCTTCCGCATCAACGCCATGGTGGAGGAAAGCCGCTTCGGCGCCCGCCTGGTGCAGCACATCCTGCGCAACATCGAAGCCTATCTCGCCTGCTGCCAGCTCGGCATCACCATGGCTTCGCTCGGCCTCGGCTGGGTTGGCGAGCCGACGGTCGCCGCCTTGTTGGAGCCGGTCCTGATCCCGCTCGGGATGAAGGAGCCGGCGCTGCATTTCACCTCGTTTCTGGTCGGCTTCCTGGTGTTCTCGTCGCTGCACATCGTGGTCGGCGAGCAGGTGCCGAAGACGCTGGCGATCCGCGAACCGGAGCCGGTGTCGGTGTGGATCGCCTATCCGCTCTACGTCTCCTATGTGCTGTTCTATCCGCTGAACTGGCTCTTGAACGCCGCGTCGCGGTCGATCCTGCGCATGCTCGGCATCAAGGAATCCTCGCAGCACGAAATCCTGACCGACGTCGAGATCGAGGGCCTGGTGGCGACCTCGGCCGAATACGGCAAGATGGAGGAGGGGCAGGCCGAGTACATCCAGAACGTCTTCCGCTTCGGCGAGCTCGTCGTTTCGGACGTCATGATTCACCGCACCAACATGGTGACGCTCAACGCCGACGACCCGCCCGAGGACATCGTCAACGACGTCATCGCCTCGCCGGTGACGCGCCTGCCGTTGTGGCGCGGCAACCCCGAGAACATCATCGGCATCCTGCACGTGAAGGACCTGCTGCGCGCGCTGCACGCGGTCGACGGCGACGCCGCCAAGGTCGACATCGCTTCGCTGCTGACCGCGCCGTGGTTCGTGCCGGAGACACGGCCGGTGTCCGAACAGCTCAAGGCGTTCCGCCGCCGCAAGACGCCGTTCGCGCTGGTGGTCGACGAATACGGCGAGGTCGAAGGCCTCGTGACGCTCGAAGACATTCTGGAGGAAATCGTCGGCGACATCACCGACGAGCACGACGTCGCCATGCCGGGCGTGCGCCGCCAGCCGGACGGCTCGGTCAACGTCGACGGCGCGGTGCCGATCCGCGACCTCAACCGCGTGATGAACTGGGATCTGCCGGACGAGGAGGCGACCACCATCGCCGGTCTCGTCATTCACGAGGCCCGCGCCATCCCCGAAGTGGGGCAGAGCTTCACCTTCCACGGTTTCCGCTTCCGCGTCCTGCGGCGCGCGCGCAACCGCATTACCGCGTTGCGTATACAGCCGCTGCCGCGGGCGAAGGCGGGATAAAGGAACGTGGGCGTGCTGCCCTTTACGGTCGAACAGTTCTTCGAAGTCTTCGCGCGCTACAATGCGGCGGTATGGCCGGCACAGATCGCCGCTTATGGTTTCGGGGTGATTGCGCTCGCGGCAGCACTCCGCGGCGGCAAGAGCGCTTCAATCGTCATCGTTGTCGTGCTCGCCCTGTTCTGGGCCTGGACCGGCACTGCCTATCATTGGTTGAGGTTTGCGGAAATCAACGATGCAGCGTTGCCGTTCGGCGCAATGTTTGTCGGTCAAGCGGGGATTTTTGTCTGGTTTGCTATTCGTCGTGAGCCGTCGACTTTCGGCTATCGGCGCGGCCTGAACAGCAGCGTCGGACTGTTCCTCATCATATATGCGGCGATCCTTTATCCGCTCATCGGCCTTGCCATGGGACACGGCTATCCCCGCATGCCGATGTTCGGCATCACGCCGTGCCCGGTAACAATCTTCACATTCGGATTACTACTCTTGGCGCATAGCGTGCCTGTGCCGGTCCTGATCATTCCGGTGCTCTGGTCGCTCATTGGCGGCAGCGCAGCTTTTCTGCTGAACGTCCCGCAGGACTGGCTTTTGCTGTTAAGCGGTCCGGCGACGGTTGCCTTGCTTTGGCGGGCGCGGGCTAGCCGCTAGACCCCGCCTTCGCCCGGCGCGGTGGCGTGGACGGCGAGCGCATGGATGCCGCCGGCGAGCTCGTCCGAAAGAACCCCGTTGATCATGCGGTGGCGGTCGATCCGGGTCTTTCCTTTAAAGGCGTCGGACACGATATGGACCCTGAAATGAGTTTGCCCGCCCGGCCGGTGCCCGGCATGGCCTTCGTGGCGGTGGGATTCGTCCTCCACCGTGAGGCTTTGCGGTGTGAAAGCCTCGGTCAACTTCCGGGTGATAACGTCGACGGTACGCATGCCGCCCGGGTTAGCGCATGATCGCGAAAAGTGAAAGCCGGTTTTTGGACACGATCATGCGCCAAAGAGCGCCGGCGTGCGGATCCGCGGTGTTTCGTGGCGAAATCGCGGCAGAAGCGGTGTCGGGTGAAACGCCCGCGCGCGACGTGACGAATATTAATGCGACCTGTGTAAAGAGGATCGCTGTCAAGTCTTGAAGGCGTCGCCGCTGCGGGCGCATAGTGTTTGGTCATGAAATTCGACTCGCCTCTTTTCGATGGAATTCGCGTCAAGCCAGGCAAGGACCGCCGTCCGAAGACGGGCGGGCCGGGCTGCGAATGGCATGGCTGCAAGGAAAAAGCCACGCATCGCGCGCCCAAGGGCCGCAATCGCGAGAACGAGCACTGGCGCTACTGTCTCGCGCATGTGCGTGAATACAATCAGTCCTATAATTTCTTCGCCGGCATGAACGACGCGGCGGTGATGGCGTACCAGAAGGACGCGCTCACCGGCCATCGCCCGACCTGGAAGATGGGCACCGGCAAGGGCGCCGTGCGGCCGGACGTCGGCGCCGCCAGCGACACCTTCGGCCTGTTCAGCGAGGGCCTGCGCGCCGAGCAGCAGCAGCGCGCCGAGGCCGCCCGGCCGGTCCGCAATGCCGAGCGCAAGGCGCTCGACACCCTGGGGCTCGACGTCGGCGCCACCACGGTCGAGGTGAAGGCCAAGTTCAAGGACCTGGTGAAACGCCACCATCCCGACGCCAACGGCGGCGACCGCTCGACCGAGGACCGCCTGGTCGAGATCATCCAGGCCTATAACTATTTGAAATCGGTCGGCTTCGCCTGAGCCGCTTCGGTTATCCCTCCCCCGCAAGCGGGGGAGGGATAAAAACAGCGAAAAGCAACCCTGCCCCGCCTTTCGGACACGCTCGCTGCACCCTATCTCATTGAAATATTTGATGGTGCTATTTACGACCCCCGGGTTTTTCGCGTCCGCCGCGTCTGCTAAGTTGCCGACGTATTCAGCCGGACCGTAACCGTCGGACCGCACAGGGGCTTCGGCCGTCCGAAGCCACGGAGGATCAATGACTGCCGCAGTACAAGAAAAGCCGGCCAACCTGCCGGACATGAAGGTGTCCGTGCGCCAGGTGTTCGGCATCGACAGCGATATGGAAGTGCCGGCTTATTCCAAGGCCGGCGAGCACGTGCCCGACACCGATCCCGACTACCTGTTCGACCGGCCGACCACGCTCGCCATTCTCGCCGGCTTCGCCAAGAACCGCCGCGTCATGGTCACCGGCTATCACGGCACCGGCAAGTCGACGCACATCGAGCAGGTCGCGGCGCGGCTCAATTGGCCGATGGTGCGCGTCAACCTCGACAGCCACATCAGCCGCATCGACCTGATCGGCAAGGACGCCATCGTCATCAAGGACGGCCAGCAGGTCACCGAGTTCCGCGACGGCATTCTGCCGTGGGCCTATCAGCACAACGTCGCGCTGTGCTTCGACGAATACGACGCCGGCCGTCCGGACGTGATGTTCGTGATCCAGCGCG
>CAYJPU010000128.1:8162-9925 GCA_964372105.1 uncultured Undibacter sp. | reverse complement strand
CACTGGTAGGGACAGCCGCGCCCGGCGTCGAAGCTGGTGGTCGCGCCGCCGGTGCGCTTGACGCGCTCGCGCTTCAAGAGCGGCACCGGCGCGCCGTCGATCCCCGGCAGGTCGCTCATGTAGTTATAAAGCGGCTTCAACTGACCGGCATAAGCGTCGCGCAGCACCTCGTCGAGGCGGCCTTCGGCTTCGCCGGCGAACACCGACAGGCCCATCGCCTGCGCTTCGCGCAACGCATCGTCGTCGCCGCCGATCATCGAGATCACGCCCGACATATGGAAGCCGCCGATGCCGACCTTGATGTTCTGCGCGCGCAGCGGACGCGCGATGTCGAGCGCGCGCGGCGTCTGGTTCGACTGCACGCCGACCAAGAGCACCATGCCGTCGTCCGCGGCCTTGATCTGCGCCGCGATGCGCTTGGGCATGATGCGCGTGTTGGCTTCGTCGAGGACGTGGATGTCGATGTCGACGTCGTCGCCGAGCACGCGGCGCTCGGCGCAGTCCTCGGCGATGCTGTAGAGGCAGGCCAGCGAATTTGAGGGAATCGCCGAGCGGAACCAGCGGATCGGATAGCCGTCGTCGCAATAATGCGTCGGCTTGATGAGAACGAGGCAGAAGCGCTTTTGGGCGGCGACGGACGGCAACGACATTGGCGTGGCCCCTGTGCAAAGCTCAGTCCCGATAAAATCAGCCTATCGGGGCGGGCTCTGCCGTACAACCAAGCAATGGAGCGCGGTTTGGGAAACGCTAGCTGTTGTGGCGGGCCGGCGAGACGGACCTACCACCGCCGGAAGCGGATACCGTCGTTCTATGCGCCGCCCCGGTCAGCCGCATCAGCAGCGTGCAGACCTCCTCGGGGTTACAGGGCTTGGTCAGGAACACCGAGCGCGACACCAGCCGCCCCATGTGCAGGCTTGGTAGCGCCCCGAGGCGGAGACGCGTTGAAGAGAACCTCGTCCCCCACCAACAGGACCGGCACCGGAGTGGCCAGCCACCTGCGCCTTCGTTAGCATCGACGCCATGGCCAGCCGCGAGAACGCATTCGTCGAGATCACGCCGGAAGTGCTGCTGAAGGCCTATGCCTGCGGCATCTTCCCGATGGCCGAAAGCGCCGACGACCCGACGCTCTACTGGATCGAGCCCGAGATGCGCGGCATCCTGCCGCTCGACGGCTTCCACGTGTCGTCACGGCTGGCGCGCACGGTGCGCACGACGCCCTTAACCGTCTGGGTCGACCGCGACTTCGACGCCGTCATCGACGGCTGCGCCGAACCCAAGCCCGACCGCGGCAAGACCTGGATCAACGCCCGCATCCGCCGCATCTACCGCGCGTTGTTCGATGCCGGTCATTGCCACACCGTCGAGGTCTATGACGGCGACAGCCTGGTCGGCGGGCTGTACGGCGTCTCGCTCGGCCGTGCCTTCTTCGGCGAGAGCATGTTCCACCGCGCGCGCGACGCGTCCAAGATCGCGCTGGTGCATCTGGTGGCGCGTCTGAAGGCCGGCCACTACCGCCTGCTCGACACCCAGTTCGTCACCGAGCACTTGAAGAGCTTTGGCGCGGTCGAGGTGCCGAAGCGCCGCTATCACCGCATGCTGGAAGCAGCGCTCGCCGGCGACGCCGATTTCGGCGCGCTGCCGGTCGCGCGCCCGGTGCCGGGCGCGCAGGCGCTGGCGATTTTGAAGGGCGAGTAGCGAATAGGGAGTAGCGAGTAGAACGCGTCAACCGACCTCAATTCGCTATTCGCTATTCGCTATTCGCT
>CAYJPU010000128.1:0-8062 GCA_964372105.1 uncultured Undibacter sp. | reverse complement strand
ATTCGCTATTCGCTATTCGCTATTCGCTCTCTCTCGCTACCGTAGCGCCGGCAGGAAGCCCGGCTGCTGCTGTTGCGCGCCCGGATCGGGCGCCAGGGCGCGCGGCTATCGGTCGCCGCCATCCACGCGCGCGGGTTGGATGTGCCCAATAAACGCCGGCAGCGGCAACGTCACCGTGACGGTATCTGAACTGGCGCCGCCCTGACCGACCGAACCGTATGCGCGCACGTGATAGCGGTACGGCATGCCCGCCAGCAGGTTATGATCCTCCCAGCGCGTCACCTTGACCGCATCGACGACCTGAACGTTGCCCTGGGGGTCGCCGCGGCAGACATCGTAGCGGGCGGCGCCCGCTGCCTTGCTCCATTTCAGGATGGCCATGCCGTCGCCGGCGGCGACGGTCAGGTTGGCGCCGGCCGCATCCCAGTGCGGCGCCGCGGCGGCGCGGTCGTCCGGCGGCGCTTGCAGCGCGCCCTGTGGCCACAATGCGCAGATCACGCGCATATGCGTGCCGTCGAGATGCTTGCACACGTTGCAGTAATCGCATTTGACGATGCGCGCGCGTTCGCCCTGGCGAACCTTGTGCGGCCAGTCGGGATCGGCCAGCAGCCCGCGCGCAATGCCGATGATATCGACCGCGCCGCCGGCGACCAGGCGCTCGGCGTCGTCAGGATCGGAAATCTTGCCGGCGGTCGCCACCGGCGTGTCGTAACCATAGCTCTTGATGAAGGCTTTGACCTCGGCGGAATATTGCGCGTGCGGCACGGCCGGATACCAATCCCCCGGCATGCAGCGGTCGCCGGAATAACCAGTATACGGATATGGGACGTGACCGGGCAGGTGCACGGCATCCTCAAATTTGCCGCCGACCGACAGCGACAAGTAGGCGGCGCCGAGCTGCGCCAGTCGCAAGCCGATCAGCTTGGCGTCGCTGACGGTGTAACCGTCCTTGATGAACTCGTCGGCCAGGAAGCGAACGCCGACCGGGAAGTCGGCCCCGACCTTGCGGCGCACATTCTCGAATACCCGCTCGATCAGGCGCAGCCGGCCTTCGAGCGTGTCGCCGCCATATTCGTCCTTGCGGGGATTGGCGCGCGACAGAAACGACGCCAGCGTATAGGCGTGGGCGGAATGCAGTTCCGCGCCATCGAACCGCGCCTCACGGGCGCGCGCGACCGCATCGCCGAACTCCTCGACGATCCGATCGATTTCGGCCAGCGACAGCATGTCGACGGTCTGCCGCCACCCGGACTTGGCCACTTTCATGAAATGGATGATCTGCGGCACAACCTTCGACTCCGACGTGTCGTGGATGCGCCTTACAAGATCGGCCAGGCCCGGCACGAACTGGTCATCGCTGATGCGTAACAGCGGACCGGACTTGGCTTGGTGCACGGCCATCGCCTCGATCACGATCAAGCCGGCGCCGCCCTCGGCGTAACGAACGTAGCGATCGATGATATTCTGGTTGACCAGGCCGTCTTCGCCGGAAAGCCGCGTCACCATCGCCGGCACCATCACGCGGTTCGAAATCCGCATCCCGCCGACGTCGAGTGGTTCGAACAGTTTCATGTCACCGTGTCCTCAGGAGCGCGCAGGCGCAATTTCATCACTGACAATTCGCCGCAGTTCGCGGCGCAGCACCTTGCCGGCCGGGCTGATGGGGAATTCCCGCACCAGCCTGAGCCGCTCGGGCAGCTTGAACTTCGCTATTTCCCGGCCGAGCAAAAACTTGTTCATCTCGTCCAAGTCGAGGGTTGCTCCTTCGACCGGGATGATGAACGCGCACGCCTTCTCGCCGAACACCGGATCGGGCATCGCGACCACGCAGGCGTTCTTCACCTTCGGGTGGCTCAAGATATGGTTTTCGACTTCCTCGCAGCTGATCTTCTCGCCGCCGCGGTTGATGATGTCCTTCAGCCGGCCCTCGACGTAAAGATTGCCGTCGATCCGGCGCACCACGTCGCCCATGCGGTAGAAGCCGTCGTGGGTGAACGCGGCCCGGGTTTTTTCCGGGGCTTTGTAATAGCCGCGAACGGTATAGGGGCCACGGCACATCAATTCCCCGGTCTCGCCATCGGCGACGTCGTTGCCGTTCTCGTCGACGATGCGAATCTCGTCCGCCGGGGAAATCGGCCGGCCGGAGCTGGTGAAACGAATCTCGTCCGGGTCGTCGAGACGCGTCATATTCAACAGGCCTTCGCCGGTGCCGAAGCTCTCCTGGAACACGCAACCGAACCGCGACTCGACGCGGCGGCGCAGTTCCGGCGCGAGCTTGGCGCCGCCGTTCATCACCACGCGCAACGAGGAGAGATCGCAATCCCGCGGAAGCTCGGCGTTCAGCCAGTTGACGATCAGCGGCACGGCGGCGGAAATCACCGACACGCGCTCCCCTTCAATCAACCGCGCCACGGTTTCGATCGACGCGTCCGACGCGATCACCGCCGTGCCGCCCCACGCGAGGGCGCCAAGCACGCCTGGGCAGCCGAGCGTGTAGTTGTGCGCCATCGGCAGCAAGGCCAGTAACACGGTGCTGGCGTTAAAGCCGGCCGCCGCGCCGCACTGCCGGCAATTGTAGACGTAGTCGTTGTGCGTGCGCGGGATCATTTTCGGCAGACCGGTGGTCCCGCCGGACAGCAGCATCAAGGCGACCTCGTCGGGGGAAGGGCTAAAGTCGCCGATGCGATCGGGGTCGTCGCGGCCAACATCCGCCATGAGATCGGTGAGGGAAATCTGGTTCGCGGCCGGCTCGCCGAGCACCAGCACGTGGCGCAGCGACGGCGCGGCCGCGGATATTTCCGCGGCCAGCCGCCGGTAGTCGTAGCCGCGCCAGAGATCCGGCACGAAATAGCCGACCGCCTCGGCATGCGCGACAAAGTGGGAAATCTCGTCGCGCCGGTGCGCCGGCAGCGCCAGAACCGGAATGACGCCGATGCGCAACAGCGCAAGGAAGGCGATTACGAACTCGATCGAGTTCGGCAATTGGAATACGACCCGGTCGAGCGGCCGGAAGCCGAGATTGATCAGCCGCCCGGCCAACCGGTCGATGGCGTCGCCCAGTTGCCCATAGCTTATGCGGCGCTTGCCCTGCACCAGAGCGGTCCGCTCCGGTGCAGCCCGGATCGAGCCGGCCAACATGTCATGGAGCGTGATGTCTGCCCAATAACCTTGCTGCCGGTAACGGCGGGCAAATTCCTCGGGCCAGGTCGTGCATTGCTCCAGCATTTCCCGGCTGCTTTCCGCGCGCCGCAGCACAACGCCGATGCGCAGCAATTAAATAAATCTATTTGCCGCCGGACGAGGATGCCTTGACATCAGTCAACGGTGGCGGGCCCGGGCGATGATTTGGCGAAAAGTCCGGGCCCGGCCGCGCACGCCGCGGCAATCGGCAGTTGTGAATCGGCAAGGACGAAGCCGACGCGCTTTGGAATTCGGTTCTTGCGCTGTGCCGTTCAGCGACGGACGCACAATGTGCCAAGAAGCCGGCTAACGCAGCGCCGGCAGGAAGCCCGGTTGCTGTTGCTGCGCACGCGGCTGTTGCGGCGGCGGCGCGGGCTGCTGGCCTGGCTGCGGCGCGCGCGGTGTTGCGCGCCGCTGCGGTTGCGTGCGCGCCGGCTTTGGCGCGTCGGCCGGCGCTTCCGCCACCGCCGGCTGTTGCGCGCCTTTGCAGTCGGTCAGCCACACGTCGTAGATCGGATGCTCGACCGCGTGCAGGCCGGGGCTGGCCGCGAACATCCAGCCATTAAAGATGCGCTTGATCTCGCCTTGCAGCGTCACTTCGTCGACTTCGATGAAGGCGTCGGTGTTCGGGTTCTCGGTCGGCGGCCGTGAATAGCAGACGCGCGGCGTCACCTGCAGCGCGCCGAACTGCACGGTCTCGTTGATCGCGACGTCGAACGAGATGATGCGGCCGGTGATCTTGTCGAGGCCGGAGAACACCGCGGTCGGATTGTTGATGCGCTGCGGCGGCGGCGCGACCACCACCTCGTCGCCCGGCTGCAGCGGCGCGGTGTCGGCGGGCTGGCCGGCGCCGCGCGGCTGGCGCTGGCCCGGCGGCAGGCCGGGCAACGTCTGCGGCGCGGTGTTGGCGAGGCCCGGCTGCGCCGGCGGCTCGGTGCCCGGCGGGGCGGCCAGGTCCTGCGACTGGATCGCCCCGGCGCCCGGCCGGCTCGACGGCGGCAGGCTCATCGGCGCCGGCAAAGGCTGCGCCGGCGGCACGTCCGAACGGGCATCGGCCGGCGGGCGCGGCGGCACGCGCTCGCGCGACGGATAATACGGCGGCGGCTCGCGGCTCGGCGGATAGGTCGGCGGCATCATGCGTTCGTCGGCCGGCGGCGCATTCGGCACGTTGGCCGGCGGACGCGGCGGCGAGTCGCTGAAGATCGACCCGAACTGCGCGCGCGCCGGCATGGCGGCGGCGAGCGTGGCGATCGCTAGAATGCAGACTGAGAGCCTGGGTCGCGCCATGAAACCGGGATCGTCCCCTTTGGGCTGGCGCAAAATTGCTCGCCACCCAGACGCGCCCGGTTAACACGGGGAATGCGGCGGCGGAAGGGCGGGCGTTGGCCGGCCCCGCCTGGGTTCGGGGGACGGCGAAACGCCGCGCCTCCCTTGCCGCCCTGGTCCGGAACCGGCATCGTCGGCTGCAATAAAGATAAACGCTTTTTGGGGGAGGCTTTCGATGCGACGTTTTCTCGGACGATGGATTTTGGCCGCTTTGGCGCTCGGCGCCGTGGCGCCCGTAGCGCAGGCGCAGACCTATCCCGACCGGCCCATCACCATTGTTGTGCCGCTCGCCGCCGGCACCGGCATGGATGCGCTGGTGCGGCTCTACGCCGACAAGCTGCAGCAGTCGCTCGGCAAACCGGTGGTGGTCGAGAACAAGCCCGGCGCCGCCCTGATGCTGGCCGCCGCGGCCGTCGCCAGCGCGCCGGCCGACGGCTACACGCTGCTGGTGTCGACGTCGTCGGCGATGGCGATCAATCCGGTGCTGTACAAGAAGATCAATTACAAGCTCACCGACTTCGTGCCGGTGTCGTTCTATGTGAAGTCGCCGTTCATCCTGGTGGTCAACCCGGACCTGCCGGCCAAGACGGTGCCGGAGTTGATCGCGCTCGCCAAGAAGAGCGAGAAACCGCTGAGCTATTCCTCGCCCGGCGCCGGCGTCGCGCAGCATCTGTCGATGGAGTACATGAAGCAGCGCTTCGGCATCAATTTCACCCACGTGCCCTACCGCTCGACGCCGCAGTCGGTCGCCGACATCGTCGCCAATCATGTGCAGCTCGGCTTCGCCGAAGCCGGCGCCACCCTGCCGCTGATCCGCGACGGCAAGCTGCGCGCGCTCGCGGTGTCATCGTCGACGCCGATCCCGACGCTGCCGGACGTGCCGCCGTTCGCCAAGGCCGCCAACGCGCCCGACTTCGAAGCGGTGTCCTGGCACATGTTGTATGCGCCGGCGGCGACGCCGAAGCCGATCGTCGACAGACTGCATGCCGAGATGACCAAGATCATGAAAGATCCCGAGATGCAGAAGAAGGCGACCACGATCGGGCTGCTGCCGATCGATCCGCCGTCGATCGCCGATACCGAGAAGTATCTGGTGACCGAACGCGAGAAATGGGGCTCGCTGGTCAAGAAGCTCGGGCTGGAAGGCTCGCAGTAGGCTCACTCGTCATTCCGGGGTGGCGCGACAGCGCGTTTACGCGCGTCTTCGACGCGCTCCGGCGCGCGGACCCGGAATCCAGAAACACGTTCAGAAGAAATTTGCTGGATTCCGGGTTCGCGCACGAAAGCGCGCGCCCCGGAATGACCAATGCCTACGGGCTCCAGGCCTTGTAGTCGCCGGTCGCCTTGGGGCGGCGGCCCGCGGCCAGGGTCGAGCCGGACGGCCGGTAGGCGCCGGGCGTGCCGGTCATGTTCGGCCGGTGCGGCTTCTGCCAGGCGCGCGGCTGGTAGTTCTCTTCCGTCGGTGGCGTGTCCACGGTGTGGTGCATCCAGCCGTGCCAGGACGGCGGGATGGTCGAGGCCTCGGCATAGCCGTTGTAGACGACCCAGCGGCGCTCGAAGAGCAGCGTCGGATCGATCTTGCCGCCTTTGGTGCGGTAATAGCGGTTGCCGAACTCGTCCTCGCCGACGGCTTCGCCGTACATCCACGTCCAGAACTGGGTTCCGAACGTCTGCGAGTTCCACCAAGTGAACAGCTTCAGCAGAAAACTTTTCATTGCCGCCGCGCGTTAACAGCCAATGGGATGGGCGGCGTTCTGCCACCTCGCCGCCGCCCTGTCCAGCGCGCCCGCCGGCTGTCGGCCGGCCCGCCAGGAATTGGCCAAGGCCGGTGCGTGAATGACGAGGCCTGCTCCGCAAACCTCCTGAGTTGCGTGTGGCTCGCTTTTGTGGCTACGTCTGCTCACAAGTTTGGCAAGCCGCTTAACGACATAGCGGCAGCCGCCCAAGGAAGACAGTGCCGGTGAAGGCGGGCTCCTCGCGGGTCCGCCTTTTTCCTTTTTGGAGCGCGGCTCCGCCGGGGCGCCCGCTTCAACCGAAATCCAGCAATTGACCCGCGCAGGTTGAATTCACAGGGGTGGGCAGTGCCCTCCCCCTCGCGCAGCACCCACTGCCGGGCGCTAAACCCCTGACAGGCTTTCGAGAATCAGAGACTCCGGAACCGGCTTTGCCGGCGTTATCCCGGGTTTTTCCCCGGCCGCGGGGACCGAAATTTTTGTTGTGGGTAGAGCGCAAGGCCCGATTTCCGGTCGTTTTTCCGTCATCCAGGGAGGCATAAAAGCCTGTCGCCGCCGCCCGCGAAAAAGGCTTTCCGGGGCGGCCCGGCGGCTCAATACTGCCCCCGTTCCTGCCGCGCCTTGTCCCCATAGTTCACCGGCTGCCTACAAGATTTAGTGTTTGATTCAGATTTGACGACTATCTCTTGTTGACGGGTGCGGCGAGTCCACTTAGCTTTTGATTGTCCGGTGCGGGTGAGTTTGAAGTTCCCGCCGGAACCTCACAACGGCTCAGAGAAGCGCTCACCCACGCCGGAAATGGCGTTCTGGGACCGGGCTCGTCTGTGCGCCGCGGTGCCGGGAAGCGACGCGGGGTGCGGCCGGAAACGGGGCAAAGGCCCCGGCCGGGAGTTGGGGTACCGGGTGGCGTCGAGCGGCGTGAGCCGAGCAAAGCAAGCGACCCGGGACAGGGCCGCTGGGATATAATCGGGCGGGGTGCCAACCGCCTGGCCATAGAAGGGGCTAGAGACACATGCGGATCGAACGGCGCTACACCAAGGACGGACAGTCGGCCTATGCAGGCCTGGAATTCCGGCTGACCACCAGCGAGATCCGTAACCCGGATGGCTCGGTGGTGTTCAAGCTCGACAATGTCGAGGTGCCTGAATTCTTCTCGCAGGTCGCCTCCGACGTTCTGGCGCAGAAGTATTTCCGCAAAGCCGGCGTGCCGGCCCGCCTGAAGAAGGTGGAAGAGAATTCCGTCCCCTCGTTCCTGTGGCGCTCGGTCGCCGACGAGGATGCGCTCGCCGCCCTGCCGGAGAAGGAGCGCTATGTCGGCGAACACTCCTCCAAGCAGGTGTTCGACCGTCTCGCCGGCACCTGGACCTATTGGGGCTGGAAGGGCGGCTATTTCGACAGCGACGCCGACGCCCAGGCCTTCTTCGACGAGCTGCGCTACATGCTGGCGACGCAGATGTGCGCGCCGAATTCGCCGCAGTGGTTCAACACCGGCCTGCACTGGGCCTACGGCATCGACGGCCCGAGCCAGGGCCACTATTACGTCGACTTCTTAACCGGCAAGCTGACGCGCTCGAAGTCGTCCTACGAGCACCCGCAACCGCACGCCTGCTTCATCCAGTCGATCAATGACGACCTCGTCAACGAGGGCGGCATCATGGACCTGTGGGTGCGCGAGGCGCGCCTGTTCAAATACGGCTCCGGCACCGGCACCAACTTCTCCAACCTGCGCGGCGAAGGCGAGCGCCTGTCGGGCGGCGGCAAGTCGTCAGGCCTGATGTCGTTCCTCAAGATCGGCGACCGCGCCGCCGGCGCGATCAAATCGG
>CAYJPU010000127.1:0-9939 GCA_964372105.1 uncultured Undibacter sp. | reverse complement strand
TCGACCATCACCTGCCCCAAGTGCGGTCATCAGGCCACCGAGTCGATGCCGACCGACGCCTGCCAATTCTTCTATGAATGCAAGGGCTGTGGCGAGCGGCTCAAGCCCAAGCCGGGCGATTGCTGTGTTTTTTGCTCTTACGGCTCAGTGCCGTGCCCGCCTGTTCAGCAAAACCGGTCCTGTTGTTCGTGAGGCCGCCACGGCCGGCGCGGCAAACAACAGCAGAAAAGCGCGTAAACTGCCGTTTATAGTGAGCCAGAGCAGCGGCGGCGGATCGCAATCCGGCCGGACCTTCAGCGCTCGAACCAGGACGTGATGCGGCCTTTGAGCGTCAGCCGCAGCGTGCCGCGCGCTTTCTTCACCAGGCCTTTGTCGATCAGCCGCTGCACCCGGTCGGGCGACGGCGTCGGGTAATGCCCGGGGCCGCGCTTGATCATCCCGAGCAGCTGCAAGTCGCGTTGGTCGAGTTTCGGCTCGGTCGTCATTGTCCGCCGTGTTTCGTGACCCAAGGACGAAGCTATTTGGCGGAATTCCTTGTGAATTTCCAGCCGGTAGGGAGTGGTTTTATCGCACTAGATCAACACGACGATACGAGGACCGGTCGATATGTCCGGATCAAACCTTCCAAGCGGTGACGGAATTCTGTCGAATAACGCACGATGGCCGTCGCTATTCTATTTCACAACCTTTGGCGGGAGATTTACAACTCAAGACGGCGTTATCGGACCGAATCGACTGGCGCCTCGCTGGCCGGCCATCGCACAGGACCGCCCGGCACTGACCGGTACCGCACCGCAACATTCCCGGGTGCCCGCCCACAGCGCGGCTGAACTTTCGCAGACCTTCGCGACCGCGTGAATGTGGGGTATCCTGGGAGGTATCGAGCGATCGAACCAGGTAGCATCCGTGGACCGGACCATCGCCCAACTCAACATCGAGCACTACCGGCGTCTGCTGGCGAAGGAGACCGACGAAAACCGCCTCCTCGTCCTGCAACGCCTGTTGGCGGAGGAAGAGGCCAAGCTCCGGGACCTGACGCCGCCGGCCAGCAAGCGCCGGGCGCCCTAGTTATCCCATTGCCGCCAGTGCGTCGGCCGCACGTCCAGCCGCTCTTTGGTTTCGGCGTTCATCCATCCGTTCAGAATGCGCCGGCACGGGAAAACGAGCGCGTGCGGGCCGTCCTCGTCGATGACGGCCAGCTCCAAATCACAGTCGAACGGCGCGTTTAAAATCGTCTGCCACATGTGCGCAGTGTCCGCAGCGCGGACGGCGCGCGCTTTGACGTAAATCACAAATCGCCCTCTTATCCGAAGCGATACAACCATTTTTCGCGGCATTGATCTGGATCAAGGAAGAAAGCCGGGATTGGCCGATTTAAGATAAAATGAAAGTGAATTCGCGCCCGTCGTTGCGTCACTGTCCGGTCTGCGGCATCGCCATGCAGGCGAGCAAATCCACGGATCAGCTGCCGCATTACGACACTTTCCAGTGCTTCACCTGCGACACCACCATCGTGGAAACGTCGCGGCCCAAGCCCGATCGCCCGACGTCTTAAGCGCGGGGCTGTGCGGCCCGTTTTTTATTTAGAACGGTTTTGATCTTCCTCAATGTTGCACATTGGCGACCTGTTAATTCACGACTGCGCTCGCTCGCAGAGGATCTGACAAACAAGCGGCGCAAGGAGACGATTATGAAGACCGCCATTATCAAGCGATCGATCGTCCTTGACGGCCACAAGACCAGCGTTTCGTTGGAAAACGAATTCTGGGACGGGCTGCGCGAGATCGCCGAGCGGAACGGAGCCAATCTGTCGAGCCTGGTTCGGCAAATCGATCACGACCGCAAGAGCGGCAATCTGTCGTCCGCGATCCGCGTCTACGTGTTCAATCACTTCCGGGCGCGCGCTGTCGGCGAAACGCCGGCCGCGGTT
Organism: uncultured Undibacter sp.; assembly: GCA_964372105.1. Taxonomy (GTDB): domain Bacteria; phylum Pseudomonadota; class Alphaproteobacteria; order Rhizobiales; family Xanthobacteraceae; genus Pseudolabrys. The sequence goes on along the minus strand of CAYJPU010000127.1, from coordinate 8,009 downwards.
GAAGAGCATCAGGCGCCGGCGCTCTCGGCTTGAAGCCTCGGCTGGGCAGCGCAGGGAACGAGTGGTCCCGATTTGCGCATGAAGCCCGTGGCCGGATAACGAACGGCCGGCCCTCGGCAACCCGGGGGCATCATCAAGTCCGCGGTCTGCAAACGCCCGGTCGTCATCGGCGGTCCCAAGATCGGCGGTCCCAAGACCAGCGTCAGTCTCGAGCAAGCCTTCTGGCAGGAAGCGCGCGCAAGCGGACGCCCGCCGCGCCACCGTTGGGCACCGACATGCGCGTGGCCGCCATCCAGGTCGCCATGCAGGTCGCCATCATCGTGGTGGTGGCGCGCTTCGCCACCGGCTTCTGAGCGCGCTTCGACCAGCGCTACACGCTGTCGCGCTCGACGAACAACCAGACGCCGCCCGAACGCGCCGACTGCACGCGGATGCGCAGCTCGCGCGTCGGATCGTTGAAGTCGCCAACCCACGCGAATTCCAGGTCGACCGGTCCGGCCTCCAGCGCGGCGACGATGCGGCCGCGGAAATCCTCGCGTCCGGCGCAGCGTGAAATGGTGAAAAAGTTCTGCCCCAACGGCAAGGCGCCGTAGCCGGACTGGTGCGCTTCGGTCTCGCTGTAGAACTGCACGATCCCTTCGCGATCGAGCAGGATGATACCGAACGGTAAGTGGTCGAGATCGTATTGCGAAAGCCGCTCGATACGCGCCGCGAGATCCGGCGCATTGAAGTCGATGGGCGCACCCGCCATGGACTCATAATTCCTTACAGACCGGTTCTTTACAGACCGATTCCTTACAGACCGTTTATCACGCGCGCTTCTTGTTATTTTACGCTGACATTAAAAACTGACACGACCGCGCGCGAGTCTACAAGCGTCAACTGTTGCAGTGCTTAACATCGAAATACATGTAGCGCGAGGCAATGAACCGGCAGCAAGAAGCCGCGACCTTGTTACGCACAGCTTCGCACCGAGACGACCCTCTACTCAACCTTTGCGAGCCTCATCAGAGCCGGCGAACGGCGTCATTCTCACGCCGTAAGAAGCGCGGCCAAACGAACGCGGCGAGACGACGGGGAAACCTCTCAGGGTATGGGCATTTCGAAACCGCTTGGCGGAGTCCCGCTCGATGTTGCTTCGCTCGATTGAACGCCGGTCGCGGCTTGCCTGTGTCTCCGCCGCGCCATGGGCTTGCGGCCGCGCTGCTGCCCGCCGGCAGCGCTTGCGCGCAAACAAATTTCCCCGAACGCCGGTGCATCTGCTGGTGCCCTGCCGGCACGCGCACCACGGTGCTGGTCAACGGCGTGATCGTGGTCGAGAACGACCGCCCACACCGGCGCGCGGCCGGGCAAGGCGCTGCGGCGGGATGCCAAGGGTAAGGTGGGGTAGGGCTAACCCACCTCCTCGAGTATCAGTCCCATCCTCGTCCTGAGGAGCGCACCGTGAGGTGCGCGTCTCGAAGGATGGGATGGCCGAGGCGCTCAATTCCGCGCGGCCGTGCACGGGCCTCATCCTTCGAGACGGCCGCGTTCCGCGGCCTCCTCAGGATGAGGACGGAGCTACTTCTTCTTCGGCACCGCCACGATCATGTCGAGTTCGACGCGCGCGCCGGGCGACGACAGCTGATTGATGCACACCGTCGTTGAGGCCGGCAGCCAGTCGCCGAAATAGCCGTGCATGGTCTTGTGCATGGCGTCGGCCTCGCGGAAGTCGGTCAGGTACTTCGTCACCTTGATGACGTCGCGCCAGCTCGCGCCCTCGTGGTCGAGGATCGACTTGATCGCGTCCATCGCGTTGCGGGTCTGCTGCTCGATCGAGTGCGGATGGACGTGCTCCTCGTCGCGGTGCGGATGGTGATGATAGAGCCTTGATGCCGTCGCGCCCGACAGGAACAACAGGTCGCAGTCGCCGGTGACGCGGATCGCCGGCGCGTAGGGCATCTTCCACGCCTCGTCCGGCAACGGATGCACCGGCTCCAGCGCGTAAGTCTTGTTGGGTTCGGCGGCGGTCATCGGCGTGTTCCTCCTGAACGGGTGCGTCGCGTTTTACTGCTGGCCATCAAAGTCGGGCTGAATTATCTTCAAGTCAAGATAATTTGGGACCGGAAGCGATGCGCAACAACACCGCAGGCGACGCCGTCGACACCTTCGTCGCCGAATGGTCGCGGGCGCGGCCCGACCTCGACTTCCACTATCTCGCCACGCTCGGCCGCATTTTGCGCATCGCCGCGCACATGCGCGAAAGGATGGACGGCTGGCTCAAGCCGTTCGGCCTGACCTGGGAGATGTTCGACCTGTTGGCCTCGCTGCAGCGTTCAGGCGCGGCCGACGGTCTGCGGCCGACCGCGCTCTACCAGGCCTGCATGCTGTCGTCGGGCGCCACCACCAACCGCATCGACCGCGCCGAGAAGCTCAGGCTGGCGATCCGTAAGCCCGATCCCGACGACGGCCGCGCCGCCCGCATCGCGCTGACCAAGCGCGGCCAGGCGTTGACCGAACGGGCGATGACCGTGCACGCCAGCCGCGCGCAGCACATCGCCGACCACCTCACCGCCAAGGAGCAGCGGACGCTCGAAGCGCTGCTGCGCAAGCTGCTGCTGTCGCTGGAGAGCGCCAAGCAGGAAGCCGCGCGCGTGGCGTGACGCGTCAATCGATGCGGATGTTGGCGGCTAACGTGGCGCGGCGCATGCGCGCGCCCTCGCGGCGGATGAGCGCGCCGAAGGCCTCCGGCTTGCCGGGCGTCACGGTCGCCTGCTGCGCCGCGAGAGTCTCACGCACCTTCTCGTCGGCGAGCGCTTTGTTGAGCGCGCCATTGAGCGCCATGACAATCGGCGCGGGCGTACCGGCCGGCGCGACGAGGCCGAAGAAGGCCGTCCAGTTCAGTTCGTCCATCTTGAGCTCGGCGAAGGTCGGAACCCAGGGCAAGACCGCCAGCCGCTTGGGCGACGACACCGCGAGCGCGCGCAGCTTGCCGCTTTTGACCAGCGGCAACGATGTCGGCAGGTTGTCGAACAACACCTTGATGTGCCCGCTCAACACATCGCGCAGTGCCGGCGCGACGCCGCGATAAGGCACGTGCAGCATATCGGCGCCGGTCGCGAGCTTGAACTGCTCGCCCATCAGATGGCTGACCGAGCCGTTGCCGGACGAACCGTAGGTCATGTGGCGGGGCCCGAGCTTGGCGTAGGCGATGAACGCCTCCATATCCTCGCAAGGCATTGCCGGATTGATCACCATGATGTTCGGCACATCGGCGATGGCGCCGATGGGCGCGAGATCCGTCAGCACGTCATACGGCAGCGACCCGAAGGCGGCCGGGTTGATCGCCAGCGTCGAGGCGGTGCCCATGCCGATGATGGCGCCGTCGGGATTGGCGCGGACGACCGCCCCGGTGCCGAGCGAGCCGCCGGCGCCCGGGCGGTTTTCCACCATGACGGGGACTTTGAGTTCTTGATGGAGCGCGTCGGCCACGACGCGCGCGATGACATCGGTCGAGCCGCCGGAGGGGAACGGCACGATCAGCGTGATGGCGCGGCTCGGATAGCTCTCCTGCGCGCGCGCGAAGGGCGCGAGGAGACTGGCAGCGAGACCAGCGAGGACGGAACGGCGGTGGGGCATGTCCAGCCTATCACACTGTCATCACCGGGCCGGCGCGCCGTGTCCCGGTGATCCCGACAAGGCGAGCACTGTGCCTACCTAAGCGAGATGGCCGGGACAAGCCCGGCCATGACAACGCTGCAATGCCGGCGCGAGGCCCCGCCTCTACCCCAAATTCAGCTCCTTGAAGAAGTCGTTGCCCTTGTCGTCCATGACGATGAAGGCCGGGAAGTCCTCGACCTCGATGCGCCAGATCGCTTCCATGCCGAGCTCGGGATACTCCTGCACCTCGACCTTCTTGATGCAGTGCTCGGCCAAATTCGCCGCCGAGCCGCCGATCGAGCCGAGATAGAAGCCGCCGTATTTCTTGCAGGCGTCGCGCACCGCGGCCGAGCGGTTGCCCTTGGCCAGCATCACCATCGAGCCGCCGGCCGCCTGGAACGCCTCGACGAAACTGTCCATGCGGCCCGCGGTGGTCGGCCCGAACGAGCCGGAGGCGTAGCCCTCCGGCGTCTTGGCAGGTCCGGCGTAATAGATCGGATGGTTCTTGAAGTAGTCGGGCAGCCCCTGCCCGCTCTCCAGCCGCTCGCGCAATTTGGCGTGCGCCAGGTCGCGCGCCACGATCAAGGTGCCGGTCAGCGACAGCCGCGTCTTGACCGGATACTTGGACAGCTGCGCCAAAATCTCCTTCATCGGCTTGGTCAGGTCGACCTTGACGACCTCACCGCCGAGCGCGGCCGCATCGACCTCCGGCAGATACTGCGCCGGGTGATGCTCCATCTCCTCCAGGAACACGCCGTCCTTGGTGATCTTGCCCAATGCCTGACGATCGGCCGAGCACGACACGCCCAGCCCGATCGGCAGCGAGGCGCCGTGGCGCGGCAGCCGCACCACGCGCACGTCGTGGCAGAAATACTTGCCGCCGAACTGCGCGCCGACGCCGAGCGACTGCGTCATCTTCAAGACTTCCTGCTCCATCGCCAGATCGCGGAAGGCGTGGCCGTCCTCGCCGCCGGACGTCGGCAGTTCGTCAAGATACTTGGTCGAGGCGAGCTTGACGGTCTTGAGCGTCATCTCGGCCGAGGTGCCGCCGATGACGACGGCGAGGTGATAGGGCGGGCACGCTGCGGTGCCCAGCGTCAGCACCTTCTCCTTGAGGTACGCCAGCATGCGGTCGTGCGTCAGGATCGACGGCGTCGCCTGGAACAGGAAGGTCTTGTTGGCCGAGCCGCCGCCTTTGGCGCAGAACAAGAACTTGTAGGCGTCCTCACCCTCGGCATAGATCTCGACCTGCGCCGGCATGTTCGACTTGGTGTTCTTCTCCTCGAACATCGAGACGGCTGACAGCTGCGAATAGCGCAGGTTCTTTTTTAAGTAAGCGTCGCGCGCGCCCTCGGCCAGCGCGGCCTCGTCGGAACCGTCGGTGAACACCAGCCGGCCCTTCTTGCCCATGATGATGGCGGTGCCGGTGTCCTGGCACATCGGCAGCACGCCGCCGGCCGAGATGTTGGCGTTCTTGAGGAGGTCGTAGGCGACGAACTTGTCGTTTCCGGTCGCCTCCGGGTCGTCGAGGATGGCGCGCAACTGCTTGAGGTGCGCCGGGCGCAGCAGGTGGTTGATGTCGACGAAGGCGGCCTCGGCCAAAGCGCGGATCGCCTCGCGCTCGACGACCAGCACGTCTTTGCCCATCACCTTCTCGACCCGCACGCCGTCGGCCGTGACCTTGCGGTATTTGGTCTTATCGGGGCCGAGCGGGAACAGGGGCGTGTGGGTGTAGGGCGGGAGGGGGTTCTTGGTGGGGGCGTTCATTACTTCTCCTCACAGCATTCAAGATCAGCATTGGCACTTATGTTCTATTTTTTTAGCAACATAGCAATAATCATCATCGCCATCCCAATTCCAAGCCCTCCCCAAAAAAACGGCGGCACGAACTTATTTGCGACGTACCACTTAATGTATTTCGGTATCGGAAACACATACGCCACCTTATCAATTTTGTTCGCGGAGACATGGAATGTTTCGCCTATTTCGGGAGACGCTTCGGTTTGGATTCCCCGAGACCAAATGTGCAACCGATATGTATGTCCAGGCTGGATATCACCTATCAATATTTTTTCGTCCTTCTTACATTCTTTGAGATTTTCGGACTCTTCCAACTGATACCAAATAGGCAATATATCATTGTATCGAAGCGAGACGTTTTCTATTAATTTCCTGCTTGGATTCTGTATTTCAAATTCCAAGTAGCTAGCGACATCAGGCATGAAATAATACGGCGAAGCATCCCTCTTGTCGCGATAAGCGCGTTGGGATTCCTCCTTAAGCACATTCTTCACGAGTTTGCTGGTTTCGTATTTCCAATAGCGCGCTTTCACGACCAACTTATGCTCGATATCGAAATACCACTTCTTGAATGCCGGAACGACTAGCGCCGCCGACAGCACCCCTATGATCGCCACCAATATTGGCGTTTCGGTCAGACGGTCAAACACCTATTTCCCCCATTTGCCGAACTTCGTGGCCTTATCAATCGTACTCATAATCCATCAGCCCGTAGGGCGGAATAGCGCAGCGTATTCCGCCACTCTCGACGATGCGGCGCGTTACGCTACGCTAGCGCGCCCTACAACACGGCCCCTCCCGGCCTCATCCTGAGGAGCATCGCGAAGCGATGCGTCTCGAAGGACGAGGCCGCCCAAACTAGGCGGCACTCCAAACCATTCATCAGTCAGCGGGAGCTAGCAAGAATACACTCGTTGAGCTTTTCGATATCATATAATTGAGCGCCAGCCAGAAAATCAAAGGGAGGAAACTCAATCTCCTTTTCGAAGAGGCGTGACTTCATTTCACAGAGCCTGGAATTTTTATTGCTGACGACGTCTGCGTACTCAGCCAAACCAAACTGCTTTGCGATTGCGGAAATAACTCTCGCTTCGCAGGCCTTCAGTGCCGCATCGTCCGATCTGAATTTTATAATGCATTCATATAAGCTATACGACTTATAATACAGTAGGTTCTTTACGCCCATTATCGCCATTTCACGCTCACGAGGCGATGGCGCTGAAATCACTCCGTCTGCAATTCGTTTCTCGACAATCCCGTCAAATTTATCAAACGTCTCACGTATCTCTGGTTCTAAATACGAACGGATAAATGATTTTAGATCTTGCGCAGTCTGAGCTTGTGCAATGCCGAGACCCACTGCTCCTGAGAGCAACAAAGCGAACATGCCGATTTGGATCCGTCGCCTTTGCATGCTTGTTCGGCGCCTTGCGCCGCCCCTCCAGCCAAAACGTCATGATAGCCCGCAGGATGGGTTAAACGAAGTGAAACTCGTCCTACAATGCGGCTCTCACCCCACCACCACTGCCATCTCCCCTTGCCGCTTCTTTGTCGGCTTCACGGTGATGCGCACGTCCTGGCCGAGCGCGGTGAGCATGTAGCCCGGGTGAAGCGCAGCGAAACCCGGGAAAATGCCGCCCCGCATTCCGCGTAGCCTGTCATCGGGCGGCGCTTCGCGCCGACCCGTTGCGCTCCTTGCGGGCTACAAGCTCAAGACGAGGCGGGTCAGGCGTCGTCATTCTTCTCCCGATCCCTTGCGCCGTGCAACACGGCCAGCACAGTAATTTCTTCGGCGGACTCGTCCACCGCGTAGACGACAATATAAGGCGGCTCGACAAGTTCGCGCGTCCCCTCGACGAGGCCGGGGCGCCCGATATGAGAGAGTCCCGGAAAACCCAGCCGGTTGATGCGCAGCCTGATGCGTTCCACCATCGCAACGGCGGCGCGCGGATTATCTTTCGAAATCCAGACGAAAATATCTTCGAGATCGCGTGCCGCGCTGTCGCGGACGACAACCTTCATTCGCCGATCAGGCGGCGCAGCCGCTCGTTGAATTCGTCGAGCGTCAAGCGCTTGGCGTTCGGGTCGGCGCGCCGGCGCCGCACCTCTTCGACCTGCTCATCGGTGAGCCGGTAGACGCTGGCGTCCTGCGCTTCCATCAGAGTCAAAATCTTCGCAGCGTCTTCCTGGCGATCCAATGGCCAGGTTTGCACGCGGTCGAGAACGGCTTTGACCTGTTCCTTGCTCATCGTTTTAATATACCATTCAATCAGAGAGCTTAAAAGCCCGCGGTAAGCGTAGCCCGTAGGGCGGATTAGCGAAGCGCAATCCGCCATTCTCAACAACCCGGCGCGTTACGCTTACGCTAACGCGCCCTACCCTCTACCTTCCCGCCCGCTTCTTCCCCTTCTCCAGCGGCTCGAAGCTGATCTTCAGCCGATGCCCGGTCGCCTTGGCGAAGCGTGACAGCGTGCGCGTCGAGGGCGTGGCCCGCCCGCTTTCCAGCCGCGCGATAACGCTCTGCGTGGTCTTCATGCGCTTGGCGAGTTGCGCCTGGCTCAGGCCCGCCC
>CAYJPU010000126.1:0-10041 GCA_964372105.1 uncultured Undibacter sp. | reverse complement strand
GGACATAAGGGCGTTCACGCCCGTCTTCGCCGGGCTATGCCCGGCCATGACGGAGTACTACCGCCGGATCGTGTGCAGCCCGCCCAGCCGCCCGACCACGGCGTTGGCGCCGATGGCCAGCACGAACAGCACGATCAGCATGGCGTACATGCGCGGCATGTCGAACACGCTGTAGGCCTGGATGATCAGGAAGCCGATGCCCTTGTTCGACAGCTTGGTCTCGGCCAGCAGCGTACCGATCAGCGCGACGCCCAAGCCCAGCCGCACGCCGTTGATGATCGGATGGCGCATGGCGGGCAGATAGATCTTCCACACCGTCTGCCAGGTGTTGGCGCGGAAGCTTTTGCCGACCTTGATCAGCACCTTGTCGATCTGGCGCATGCCGGCGGCCGCCGACAGCGCGACCGGGAAGAAGCACGACAGCGTGCCGAGCGCGATCTTGGAGCCGGGGCCGACGCCGAACCACATGATCATGATCGGGAAGAAGATGATCTTCGGCGTGGGACCCAAGTAATAGAGGTAGGACTCGAACGCCTTCGACAGGAACCGGTTGGCGCCGAGCGTGATGCCGACCACCATGCCGGCGGTGCCGCCGATCGCCAGCGCCGCGCCGATCTCGCCGGCGGTGACGCTGAGGTGGAAATAATATTCGGCGCTCGACAACAGGTCGGCGAGCGCCTTGCCGATGGCGAGCCACGACGGCACGACGTCGCGGTACAGCCAGCCTGAGCGGGACATCAGCTCCCAGCTCGCCAGCACGCCCAGAATGATGGCGACGCGCAGCATCGTCACCGGGCTCACGAGCGGCGCGGGCGCCGCCGTCCGTTTCAGTCGAACGGTCTCAGCCATCGCTCGGCCTTTTCCAATGTCATGAAGAACACCACGCTCACCAGGATGACGAAGCAGATCGCCGCATAGGTGCCGGGCAGGTCGTAGCGTTCGGCCAGATCGTTGATGAGCTGGCCGAGGCCGCCATAGTTGATGAGGAACTCGACGCCGACGATGTTGATCAGCGCGAAGATCAAGCCGAGCCGGACGCCGACGAACATGGTCGGCAGCGCCGCCGGAAACATGATCTTCCAGAACTGCTGCGAGGCGGTGAGGTTGAAGCTCTTGCCGACGTTGACCAGCACCTTGCGGGTGCCGGACAGGCCTTCGAGCGTCTTGAGGATCACCGGCGGCAGCGCCGCCACGAAGCCGATCATGATGATGGTCCAGGCCGAGCGGCCGAAGATCACCATGAACAGCGGATAGGCCAGCACCACCGGCGCCGCGGCCATGGCGGCGACCCAGGTCTCGACCGCCTCCTGCAACAGCTTGTAGCGGTGCAACAGCACGCCGCCGGCGACGCCGAACACCGTGATCATGACGCCGGCCGTCAGGCATTCACTGAGCGTCAGCACGAAGCGGCCGAAGATGTCTTCCTCGACGATGACGCGGCCGAAGCTGCCGATGATCTCGGACGGCGGCGGCACGATGAAGCGCGTGATGACGTTGGTCTGGATCAGCGCTTCCATCGCCACGAAGGCGAGCACCACCGTGGCGAGGCCGAGCGCCGGCGGAACGAAGTCGCCGGACGTCATGCGGCGGGCCGGCGCGGCGCTCATGACGAGGCGCCCTCGTGCAGCGCGTGCTCTTCCTCGTCCTTCATGCCGCGGCTCGCTTCCTCGCGCAGGTCGCTCCAGATTTCGGCGACGTAGCGGCCGAACGCCGCGCTGCCGACGATCTCGGAGGTGCGCGGGCGCGGCAGGTCGATGTCGACGATGCGTTTCACCTTGCCCGGACGATAGGTCATCACCAAAATGCGGTCGGACATCTGCACCGCTTCGGTGATGTTGTGGGTGATCAGCAGCGTGGTCTGCTGCAACTGCTGTTGGATCTGCAGCACCTTATCGCCGAGCAGCAGGCGGGTCTGCTCGTCGAGCGCGGCGAACGGCTCGTCCATCAGCAGGATCTTCGGCTCGGAGGCGAGCGTGCGCGCCAGCGACACGCGCTGGCGCATGCCGCCCGACAGTTCGCCCGGATAGCGGTTCTCGAAGCCGTCGAGGCCGACCATCTTGATGAAAGTGCGCGCGCGCTCGATGCGCTTCGCCTTCGGCATGCCGATCAGCTCGAGCGGGAAGGCGACGTTGTCGACGACGGTGCGCCACGGGAAGGTGGATTCTTCCTGGAACACCATGCCGATCGATTTGTGCGGGCCGTTGATGAGTTCGCCGGCGACCTTCACCGTGCCCTGATGGTTGGTGAGCAGGCCGCCGATGACGTTGAACAGGCTCGACTTGCCGCAGCCGGACGGGCCGATCACCGACATGAACTCGCCCTGGCGGACGCTGAACGAAACATGGTCGACGGCCGTGATCGGACCTTCGGCGGTCTCGAAGCGGACGACCACGTCGTCCGCCATCAGAATGTCGTTCGTGGATACGGGAGGAAGTGACATCGTCGGCCTATTCGCTTTTGCGGGTCATCGCCGCCGTCATGGCGGCCGTGTAGCCCGGCTCCACGCGCACGTCGACGACGGCGACGTCGCCGGCTTCGACGGCGGCGATCGCCTTCTCGAAGGTGGGGATCAGATCGGCGATTTCGGTCACCGGGCCGAAACCGACCGCGCCTTGCGCGCGCGCCATCGACGCGAGGTCGATGTCGGGCTCGGAAATGCGCTGGCCGACCCAGCGGTTCTCCACCGGCCGGTTGCGCATGCGCGCGACGCGCTCCTGGTGCAGTTCGTCGTTGAAGAACGAGCGGTTGTTGACCACCACGAACAGCAGCGGGATGCGGTAGTGCGCCGCGGTCCACAACGCGGTGACGCCCATCAGGAAGTCGCCGTCGCCGCACACCGCGACCGCCAAGCGGCCGGAGCCCTTGAGCGCGAGCGCCGCGCCGATTGAAATGCCGGGGCCGCCGCCGACGCCGCCGCCGCCGTCGCCGCCGAGATAGTCGAGCGGATGGCGGAACGGCCAGCTCGCGCCGTTCCACGACAGCGAGACGTGGGTCAGCGTCGTCGGCTTATCGCCGACCGCGCGCCGCAGGTGATCGGCGAGATGATCGACGGTCAGCTTGCTAGGGTCGAGCGTGGGGAATTCCCTCAGCGACGCGGCCGGCGCGCGCGCCGTGCCGGGGCCGAGCGCGTCGACCAAAGCCGCTACCGCGGCATCCGGTTCGCAGGCGATCATCAGGTCGATCGGCGGCAGGGCCTGGTAGTCCATGCTCCAGCCGTTGTGCAGTTGATGGTCGACCGAGACCTGGATGACCTTTGCTGTGGGAACGCCGCCGGCATGCCTGAAGGTGCCGGCGAGATCGAGCCAGTCGAGGCTGAGGACGACGTCGGCCGCGCGGATCGCCTCGATCGCTTCCGGCAGCGGCGCGATGTTGCCGGGCGCGCCGACGTGCAGCGCGTGATCGGTCGGGAACGCCGCGCTCACTTTCAGGTCGGTGAGCACACGCGCGCCGAGCCGCTCGGCCAGCGCGATGCGCTTGCCCCACGCGTCGAGATCGCGCGACACGCGGCCGGCGAGGATGACCGGGTTCTTGGCGTTGCGCAGCAGCTCGGCGGCCTTGGCGATCAGGTCGGCGGGCGCGGCGCCTGAGACCGCCGGCATGAAGCGCTGCGCGTCGATGGCTAAGACCGGCTCGGCGAGTTTCGCTTCCTGCACCTCGGCGTCGAGGTTGACGTAAGTCGGCCCGCGCGGCGCGGTGTTGGCGATCCAGGCGGCGCGCAGGATGGATTCACGCGCGGCGGCGGGCGAGGCCGGCTGGTCGTCCCACTTGCTGTAGCCGCGCAGCAGCGCGCCCTGGTCGCGCGCGGTGTGGATCCAGTCGATCCACGGCCGGCGCTTGGCGGCATCGACCGGGCCGGTGGCGCCCAGGATCAGCATCGGCATGCGGTCGCACCAGGCGTTGAACACCGCCATGGTGGCGTGCATCAGCCCGACATTGGAATGCACAGCGGCTGCCATCGCCTTGCCGGTGACCTTGGCGTAACCGTGCGCGATCGCGACCGCGGCTTCCTCGTGCAGGCACAGCAACATCTGCGGCTTCTCGTTGCCGAGATAGTTCACCAGGCTGTCGTGCAGGCCGCGGTAGCTCGCACCCGGGTTGAGCGCGATGTAGGGAATGTCGGTGGCGCGCAGCGCGTCGGCGATGACGTCGCTGCCGAAGCCCGGCGCGTTGACGCCGGCCGGCACCGGACGGTCGACGGCGGCGATGTCGGCAGGCGGATGCGCGCGCGTTTCGGCCGCCGGAGCGGACCGCTGTGAAGACTGCGGCATGATGGTTTCAAGGCCGGGCGCGCGACCGTCTTCGGTCGTGCCGTCTCCCGGCCGTCACTCTCCCTGTTCAAGCGGCGCGGGTTCGAGCCCGGCCTGTCGTCGTTGGGCCGGACTATAGACTTTGACATTTGCGCACATAAGCCGCTAAATACGCACCACATTGTTGCATCAGATTAAACAATAGCGCCGGCGCCGGAGGGGGCTCATGGACCGTTTCCGCACCATGGAGAGCTTCGTGCGCGTGGTGCGCGCCGGCTCCTTCACCACCGCGGCCAGCCAGCTCGGGCTGTCGCGCGCGCTGGTCTCGCGCCATGTCAGCGAACTGGAAGCGCGGCTCGGCGTGCGGCTGATGAACCGCTCGACCCGCTCGATCAGCCTCACCGAGGAAGGCGCCGCCTATCTTGAGTTCTGCGAGAAGGTGTTTCGCGACATCGAGAGCAACGAGCACGCCATTTTGCGCACGCGGCTGGAGCCGTCCGGCACGCTGAAGGTGCTGGCGCCGAAGTCCTTCGGCACCGCGCATCTGTCGGACGCGGTGATCGCCTTTTCCAAGACGCAGCCGCGCCTGCGCGTCTCGCTCTTGCTGGAGAACACGCCCTATCGCGGCACCTACGATTTCGCCGAGCGCGGGCTCGACGTGGTGCTGTGCTTCTCGACCATGCGCGGCTCGTCGCTGGCGGAGCAGGAGATCGCGACGCTCGACTGGGTGGTGTGCGCCGCGCCCGAGTATCTGACGCGCGCCGGCAATCCGCAGACGCCGGCGGACCTGTCCGACCACGCCTGTCTCGTGCACGTCGACACCGCGCCCAACGACAGCATCTGGCGCTTCGAAGGGCCGAAGGGGCCGGTGCCGGTGAAGGTGCGCGGCGCGTTTTTTTCCAACAGCGCGGCGGCGCTGACCAAGGCGGCCGCTGCCGGCCTCGGCATCACCGTGGTGCCGGGCTATGCCGTGCGCGACCACATCGCGGCCGGCACGCTGGTCACCATCCTGCCGCGCTATCGCGTGCTGCCGCGGCCGCTGCTCGCGGTCTATCCGCGCACGCCGGCGGTGCCGCGCAAGCTGCAGGCCTTCGTCGAGTTTCTCAAAGCCTGGATGGCGGAGCAGGACCTCGACATCGCGCGTTCGCGCGCGGCGGAGTAGGGGTGGGTGGTCGGGCGTCGCAGCGCGACCGAAGCGTCGCGGGCGCACATTTTTCTCTGTATAATGATTGATAATTATATATAACTATCAATATCTTAATTACGTAACCGGGAATAAATATTGCGTAACCGGGATACCGGTGTTATGTAAACATGCGCCGGAACAGGAGTTGCACATGGTCCCCGCCAAGAAGCGCGTCAGCAAGTATCGCAGCAAAGGTGGAGCCGCGGATCTTGCCCGGGTCGAGGTGCTGGTCCCGCCGTCGGCCCGCAAGGAGATTCTGGCCATCGCTTCCCGGTTGCGCGCGGAATATCGCGGCAACAAGGAGCTAAGGTCGCTCTATGATGAGGCGCTGCGGTCCTACCGTGCGCGCATCCTCGATAACGTCGATCTTGATCGGCTTCCCGATCTACGATCGCGTGCCGCCGTGGTCGCTCGCGCCATGATCGATCGTGGCGATGCTCGTGCCTTTGCCATGGGGCGACAGATGCTCGATCGTGTGGGCGCATTGGCGAACTAAGATGGCGCTGACGCAGCTCCAAAGCGACATCCTCCGGCACCTCGCCAAGAACCGGTCGGACTCAAGCTACTTGGCGGGTGGCTTGATGCTTAACAAGAACTGGCAGAGACGCTCCGACGACATCGACATCTTCCATGACAGCGACGAGGAGGTGACCGGGGCTGCGAACGCCGACCTCGCTACCCTCGCGGCCGCGGGATACAAAGTCCACAGAGATTTCATCGTCTACGGCTGTGTCGATGCGACGATTTCCGACGGAGCATTGTCCACGATCATCCAGTGGTTTGCTGAAACGAAACGTCGCTTCTTCCCGCTTGTGAAAGACGAAGAGTGGGGCGCCCGCCTTCATCAGGCCGACCTCGCCGTGAACAAGGTGCTGGCGGCGTCCGGACGTTCGAAAGCCCGAGACATTGCCGATCTGGTTGCCATCGGACGCAACTATTGTCCGCTCGGTCCTCTGGTGCTCGCCGCTGCCGGCAAGCCGCCGAATTTTTCGCCACGACGAACGATCGACGAGATACGCCGGCACGCGCTCTCCATTCCTGCGGAAGAGTTCGCGGCGGTGAAAGGCCTTCCCGCAGAGTGGTCGGCGGATTTCATCCGCAATGAGGGGCTCCGCCTGCTCGAACAGGCCGACAAATACATCATGAGTGCTTCGCCGGACCTTCTAGGAGTCCTCGCTGTGAACAAGAATGAGGTGCCGGTCGAAGTGCTCGACGACAAGCGCGGCGATGTCGTCCTGAGAATGGCTACGGATGAGCCAGAAGTGATGCCCGCTCCTCCGGAATTCAATGCGGTAGGCTGGAGTGCTACGCACTCGTAATCGTACTCGGGCACTGAACCCTAGCAGGCCTTCACCCGCCTTGCCGCAACCGCGCCAGCACCTTCAAGCCCGCATAGCCGTCGGCCGGCTCCATGCCGACTTTCTTCTGATAGGCGATGATAGCCTTCACTGTGTCCGAGCCGGTGCGGCCGTCGATGCCGTCGGTCTTGAAGCCCTGCTCGTTCAAACGGCGCTGGATCTCCTTGACCTCGGCCAGCGTCGGCACGCGCTCGCCGCCGGGAAATTGCCGGCGGAAGCCGCCATTGCCGCGGATCAGGTCGCCGAGGTGCAACAGCGCCAGTGTGTAATTGGTCGATGGATTGTAGGAATAGACCGCGCGGAAGTTCGGCCCCACCAGGAACGCCGGTCCACCGTTAATCGGTACCCACAGCTTCACCTGGTCGGCGGGCCGCGCGAAGGCTAAGCCGTCGGCGCGCACCACGCCCATCTCGTGCCACTTGGCATAGGTGCGCCAGGTGCGGTTGTCGGCGAGCCGCGCGTGACCGGCGGGCACCTTGACCTCGCAGCCCCAGGCTTCGCCGCGCCGCCACTTGCCGCGCTCGACCAGATAGCGCGCACTGCCTGCGAGCGCGTCGTCCGGCTTGCCGAACGGATTGGCGCGGCCGTCGCGGTCGTAGTCGACGCCGACGTGCAGCCACACCTCCGGCATCCATTGGGTGTGGCCCATGGCGCCGGCCCAGGAGCCGATCATCTCGGACGGCTGCGCCCATTTGCGCTCGACGATGGTCAAGGCGTTGAGCAGCTCGGCCTCCCAGTATTTGCGCCGGCGCGGCTCGCCCCAAGCGAGCGCGGCGAGCGCCGGGATCACCGGCCGCATGTATTTCGGATTGGTGATGACGTCGCCGAACGACGACTCCATGCCCCACAGCCCGAGCAGCGCGTAGCGGTCGACGCCGTAGTCCTTCTCGATGCGCGCCAATACGGCAGCGTATTCCTGCGCGCGCTCCTTGCCGGTGATGACGCGCCAGTCCGAGCAGCGGCGGTTGATGTACTGCCACATCTGCTCGGTGAACTCGGGCTGCTTGCGGAACTGTTCGAACACGCTGGTGTCCGGCGTGATCTGCCCCATGACGCGGTCGTAGGTCTCCGCCGAAATGCCGCGCGCCAGCGCGCGCGGGCGGAAGCCCTGCACCCAGCGGTCGAAGCCGGCGGGCCGGGCGGCCCAGGCCGGGCCGGCGAAGGCGAGGCCGGCGCCGAGGCCGAGCGCGCCGGCGATCAGCCGGCGGCGCGAGAGCGAAGTAAGAAGCGGAACTTGGCGATCGGAGATTCGTGACATGCCGGCATTGTAAGCACAGGAGGGTTGCGAACAATCGGCGGAAACGCGGCTATTCGTCGTCGTCGGGACGGGGACGGCGCTTGCGGCGGGGGCGCCGGACCTTCTTGCGCGGCTTTTCCTTGTGCGGCTTGGCCGTTTCGCGGGCGTCCTCGGCGGGTTTGGCCTCCGGCAGTTTCACCGTTTCGGCCGCGTTCGCTTCCCTCTGCTGGTCCGCGCCCGGCGCGATCGACGGCCGCAAAATGACCGGCGGCACGGCGGCGATGGCCGGCACGGCGTCGCCGTGCTTGATCTCGGTGCCGCGCGCGCCGATCAGCTGCTCGTAGGCCGCCACCAGCGACATGTAGGGATTGACGAAGACCCAGCCGATGCGGGTCGGCACCTGCATGTCGAAGTGCAGGTGGTAGGTGGTGCCGTTGGCGTACTCATTGTAGTTGCCGGCCAGGCCGAGCCGGTCGCCGGCGCGCACGCGAAGGCCGCTGACGATACCGTCGGCGTCGAGCGTTTTCGGATTCATGTGCATGTAGCGCACGCGCACATGGGTGTCGGCGGTGTTCATGAACAGGTACACCGCCTCCTGCTTGAGCGCGCGCAGGATCATGCCGTCATGGGCGGCCACCACCGTGTGGCGGTACGGCTCGCAGCGGTCGGCGCCCTGGTTGATCTGCGCGCAGTCGCTCGGGCGCAGGTCCTGGCCCTGGTGGCCTTCGCCGCCCGGACACTGGCCGACGAAGAAGTTGCGGTGCTCGCAGAAGTTATCGCGCCACGGATAGGAATAGTTGGCGCCGGCGGATTCATCGAACACCAGCGTGCGGCCGTTGACCTTGCAGCTGTAGGCCATACCCTTCCTGCCAAGCCGGCGCGGGCTACGGCCGGTGAAGTCGCAATCGCCCCAGTTGTTGAACGACTGCGAGTTGGCGAAGGCCGGCGCATCCTTCAAGGGGAAACGCAAGCGCGCATAGACAGTGGTGTCGGCGCGGCCGGGCAGGTCCGGCTTGCGGCCGGTGCCGGGGATGAGAAAGCCCGGGCTGAAATAGCTGAAGTCGGGCGAGGCCTTTTCCGGCCGCGCAATCGGCGCGGGCTCCGCGGCCGGGCCGGGCGCGGCCGGGCTGCCGCCGGCAAGCTGGAGCGCGCGCAGGAAACGCTGGGCGATACGGTCGGCCTGCTTGCAGCTGAGGATCTTCGCGCGCGGGCGGATGTCGCGGCAGTAGATCGCGGCGACGTAGCTGACGCCGTAGCGCGTGAAGCTGTAGCGCACGTAGAATTCATGCAGCGTGCGGCGGATGCCGGGGAACAGGCCGTCCAGCTCCTTGACCGGCTCGCCCGCGGGCAGCGCCGGGCCGTCGAGTTCGTAGGTGAAGCGCAGGCCCGACATCAGCACATAGACCGGCTCGCGATAGCCGATGTCGGAGAGGTCTTTCACCTCGGCGGTGCGCAGCGCGAAGGCCGCGTCGTAGCCGGCCGGTCCCGCCTGGAAGAAGCCGGTCGGCTGGAAGCCGGCCAAGACGTCCTTGTCGAACGGCAACAGCACCGGCACCGCGCTGGCGGCGACGCCGGGGAAGCGGGCGGCGGCGGCGGCATTGAGGCTATCGAGCGTGGCCGGCGCGCTCAGCGACGCGGCCGCCATCTGCCAATCGACCTGCGCCACGGCGGTGCGGGGCACCTTCATTTCTGCCGCCGCGGACCCGGCGCACAGCAGCGCAACGCTGACGATGACGGCACGTATCAAAGCGGGTCCCCCGTATCGCCCGCCACCCCCGGGGCCGATGAAGTCCTTGGGCCGCAAGTTAAAGTCATCGGCCGCCGGCATACAAGGGCGCTTCCACGGGCGCTTCGGCGCGTCGAGCCGGCGGCCGCGCGCGAGGGCGGATCAATCTTTGGCGCGTTCGACGTAGGAACCGTCGCTGGTCATCACCACCACGCGGGTGCCGGCGACGATATGGGTCGGCACCATGGTGCGCACGCCGTTCGACAGCATCGCCGGCTTGAACGAGC
>CAYJPU010000125.1:4224-10074 GCA_964372105.1 uncultured Undibacter sp. | reverse complement strand
GGCAACCCGATGCAGCCGGTGGTGCGGCTGGAAGCGCATGTCGCGCAGGTGCGCAGCGTGGCCAAGGGCGACACCGTCGGCTACGGCGCGGTGTGGACCGCGCGTCACGCGACGCGCATCGCGGTCGCCGCCATCGGCTATGGCGACGGCTATTTGCGCGCGGCCGGCTCGACCGACGACGCGCCGGGCGCCGACGTCATCGTCGCCGGCAAGCGCTGCCCGATCGCCGGGCGCATCTCGATGGACCTGCTGGCGATCGACGTCAGCGCGTTGCCCGACAACGCGGTGCGGCGCGGCGACCTGGTGACGCTGATCGGCGACGAGATCGGCGTCGAGGAGGTCGCGAGCGCGGCCGGCACCATCGGCTACGAGGTGCTCACCAGCCTGGGGCGCCGCCACCACTGGGTTTATCGGGGCGGGTGAACGGACCGGCCTGGGCACCCGCGCCTCCCGCCGCTTAAGCGATTTCGGCTTGGGCAGTTGTCGATTTACCCGTCTCACCAACGGCTTCCGCAAGAAGCTAGAGCACCACGAAGCGGCGGTGAGCCTGTACGTGGCGCACTACAATCTCTGCCGCGTCCATGAGGCTCACGGCAACATGACTCCGGCCATGTCGCTCGAGATCACGGATCACGTTTGGTCACTTGGCGAATTAATTGATGCCGCACTGGCGCAAGTGCCACCAGACCTTGAACGCGGACATAAGAAGCCGCAGCTTCGCGTAATTGAAAGTAGCAAATAATAGACTTATTCATCGCCACCAGCGTCGCCGATTTTCTCGTCAAAATCGGCGGCGTTTTTCTTAGCGAGCACGCCGCGTTTAATCTCACGAGCAATCCCGTTTTCGACAAACCTGCGGATTACCCCAGACCGCCCCTCGCCGAATCCACCGATGCGGTCTAGTTCGTCGATATACGCGACGACGACCGGCCTCAAGCGAACGGGGATCGGCTTTGATGCCACAGCATAAATCCGTGCGACAATCGTATACCAAATGTATACCAATTGACGCACATAATCGAATCTGAAACATTGGACCTGTTTGGCGCGGTGCGCCAAAATGGCAGGAGCCGTCCCGCGCCAACGGAACGGCTCCCAGTGCATCGCGAGGCGGGGTGATCGGCTTATCGGAGCCCCGTCCGCTCTGCCTCCTAAGGCGATGCCTCGCCCCGGAAGTCATGTTGCTGCCCTAGCAGCGTGGTTAGTGAATCCTTACACTCCAAATCTGAATCAAAAACTAAATCAGTTGGCGTCATGCTCCTCATCTTTGGAGGGTGCGCCACCAAGTTCATCAGATGTGACCCATAAAAGGCCGTCGACCACATAGCGACCGTGCCCGATCCGCATGATTTTTTCCTTGCGGGTCAAATATCCAAGCGCGTTGTAGATCGCTTTTGCGGTTGCTTGAACCCCTTCGGATTCAACGTTTTTTTTCACTTCCTCAATCGTAAAAGGGCGGTCGCGCGGGACTAGCTTGAGGATAGTGCCAAGCACTTGGCCAGCACGAGGTGCGGAGGTCGGCGGGAATGATTTGAAAATTTCGGCGCGGACACGTTCCTGTTTTTCAGGAGAAAGTCCGGCCAGGAGAGCCTTGAAGGCAGTCACGACGCTTTCGGCGTGCGCGTCGTCCAGCGCATTTCGCACCGAATCTACAGCATTATTGATAGGTTGAGCGTCAGCCATGGGAAATTATGACACGAGCATACCTTCATGTCGATTCCCAATTTCTGACTCAGACATCATTTATCCCCAGTTCCCACAGGTAGCAATAGGAGATTTTCGAAACGCTATATGTTGGTGTGGAAAAATCTGAACTGGGCTGACTGCCGCAACGCCGATAATTCTTATTGTCCTAATTCTCCGTCGCTGGTGTCCGAATTAGGAAAGAGCCCAATTTTGTAATAAATGTTCTTGTATTGTTCTCACGGCGCCGCTAGCGTCAGTGAGCCCATTTCCAAGCGATTCCGGGAGTTTTTCGCCCCATGTCCCGCCGCACCCTCTCTTTCACCTGCCAGAACTGCGGCGCCGCCTTCAACCGGTGGCAGGGCAAGTGCGAGGCCTGCGGCGAGTGGAACACGCTCGCCGAGGAAGGCGCCGACCGGCCGGCCGGGCCGCGCAAGGCCGGCAAGGGCCGCCTGTTCGCGCTCGAACCGCTGGCGGGCGACGCCCGTGACGCGCCGCGGCTGCCCTGCGGCATCAGCGAACTCGACCGCGTCACCGGCGGCGGCTTCGTGCGCGGCTCGGTCCTGCTCCTCGGCGGCGATCCCGGCATCGGCAAGTCGACGCTGCTGATCCAGACCACCGCGGCCTTGGCGCGCGCCGGCCACCGCGTCGTCTACATCTCCGGCGAAGAGGCGGTGGCGCAGGTGCGCCTGCGCGCCGAACGGCTCGGCTTGCGCGACGCAGCCGTCGAGCTCGCCTCCGAGACCTCGGTCGAGGACATCATCGCCACGGTGTCCGACGGCAAGATTCCGAAGCTGATCATCATCGATTCCATCCAGACCATGTGGACCGGCTCGGTCGAGGCCGCGCCCGGCACGGTGACGCAGGTGCGTGGGAGCGCGCAGACGCTCATCCGTTTCGCCAAGAAATCCGGGGCCTGCGTGATCCTGGTCGGCCACGTCACCAAGGACGGCCAGATCGCAGGTCCCCGCGTGGTCGAGCACATGGTCGACGCCGTGATGTCGTTCGAGGGCGAAGGCTCGCATCAGTTCCGCATCCTGCGCGCCGCCAAGAACCGCTTCGGCCCGACCGACGAGATCGGCGTGTTCGAGATGACGGGCTTAGGGCTGCGCGAGGTCACCAACCCGTCCGAATTGTTCCTGTCCGAGCGCGATCTCGGCTCGCCCGGCACCGCCGTGTTCGCCGGCCTCGAAGGCACGCGGCCGCTGCTGGTCGAAATCCAGGCGCTGGTCGCGCCCTCCACGCTCGGCACGCCGCGCCGCGCGGTGGTCGGCTGGGACCCGAGCCGGCTGTCGATGGTGCTGGCGGTGCTGGAGGCGCATTGCGGCGTGCGGCTCGGCGGCCACGACGTCTATCTCAACGTCGCCGGCGGCCTGCGCATCAACGAGCCGGCGGCCGACCTCGCGGTCGCGGCCGCGCTGGTGTCCTCGCTCGCCAACGCGCCACTGCCGGCGGACGGGGTTTATTTCGGCGAGATCTCGCTGTCGGGCGCGGTGCGGCCGGTGGCGCAGGCGGCGGCCCGGCTGAAAGAAGCCGCCAAGCTCGGCTTCGCCCGCGCGGTGGTACCGGAAGGCACCGCGGACGCCGCCAGCGGCGCCATCCGGGTCACCGACGTCGGCAGCCTGGCGAGCCTGGTCGCTGACATCGCCGCCAACGGCAAGCCGCCGGCCCGGGCCAAACCGGAGCGACAAGACGGGTGACGGCACCGTGACGCCCCGCTATACACGGGGCGTCAAAATCAGCCCAGCCGCCGTCGTGCCACCTGGCGGCTGGTGCAGAAACGGTCGAGAACCTAAGCACTTACGGTTGCCACTGCCGTCCAGTTCCGGACCGCGCGCGCGGGTCCGGATTCGCCGCAGCGTTTGCCTGCGGCGTCTGGCGGAATGGCCCGTATCCGCGGAGCGCATGAGCCCCTGATGCCGATCACACTGCTCGACATCCTCCTCCTGGTGGTCATGCTGATATCCGGGTTGCTCGCCATGATCCGCGGCTTCATGCGCGAGATCCTGTCGATCGGCGCCTGGGGCGTCGCCGCGCTCGCCACGCTCTATTCGTATGCGCGCGTGCTGCCGATGGCGAAGCAGTATTTCAACAGCGACATGGTGGCGATGGGCGTCACCATCGGCGGCGTGTTCCTGCTGACTTTGCTGGTCGTTTCGATCATCACCGTGCGCATTTCCGACATGATCCTGGACAGCCGGGTCGGCGCGCTCGACCGCACCCTCGGCTTCCTGTTCGGGCTCGGCCGCGGCCTCATCATCGTCGTGGTCGCCTTCCTGTTTTTCGCCTGGCTGGTGCCCGACCGCAGCCAGCCGGAATGGGTGCGCGGCGCCAAGTCGAAGGTGGTCCTGCAAAGTACGGGACAATGGCTGATGGCCATGTTGCCGGACGACCCTGAAAGCACCATCTTGAAGAGGCTGAAGAAGCCGAAGCCGGACGACCAGGACGCGCCCGACGGCAGTCCCGACGCGCCGGCACCGAAACCGAACACCGGAACGCGACAGCGATGAAAAAGCCCCCGCAAGCCCTCGCCGCGACCGCCGACACCGAATTCGATCCGGATGCCGACCGTCTGCGCGAGGAATGCGGGGTTTTCGGCATCTTCAACCACCCCGACGCCGCGGCGATTACCGCCCTCGGCCTGCACGCGCTTCAGCACCGCGGCCAGGAGGCCGCCGGCATCGTGTCGTTCGACGGCAAGCGCTTCCACTCCGAGCGCCGCCTCGGCCTCGTCGGCGACGCCTTTGCCCGCCGTGAAGTGATCGACCGCCTGCCCGGCAACTCCGCGGTTGGCCACGTGCGCTATTCCACGACCGGCGAAACCATCCTGCGCAACGTCCAGCCGCTGTTCGCCGAACTCAACGCCGGCGGCTTCGCCATCGGCCACAACGGCAACCTCACCAACGGCATCAAGCTGCGCCGCGACCTGGTGCGCGAAGGCGCCATGATGCAGTCGACCACCGACACCGAGGTGATCCTGCATTTGGTGGCGCGCTCGCAGCGCAACCAGTTCGTCGACCGCTTCATCGACGGCCTGCGCCAGATCGAGGGCGCCTACGCCTTCGTCGGCCTGACCAACAAGAAGCTGGTCGGCGCGCGCGATCCGCTCGGCATCCGCCCGCTGGTGATCGGCAGGCTCGACGGCTGCCCGATCCTGGCGTCGGAGACCTGCGCCCTCGACATCATCGGCGCGACCTATGTGCGCGACGTCGAGAACGGCGAAGTCGTGGTGTTCGACGAGGACGGTTTCCAGTCGCACAAGCCGTTCCCGCCGATGGCGGCGCGGCCCTGCATCTTCGAATACGTCTATTTCGCGCGCCCCGACTCCATCGTCGGCGGCCGTCCCGTGTACGAGGTGCGCAAGGCCATGGGCGCGCAACTCGCCAAAGAGTCGCCGGCCTTGGCCGACGTGATCGTGCCGGTGCCCGACTCCGGCGTGCCGGCCGCGCTTGGCTACGCGCAGGAAAGCGGGGTGCCGTTCGAACTCGGCATCATCCGCAACCACTATGTCGGCCGCACCTTCATCCAGCCGACGCAGTCGATCCGCGACCAGGGCGTGCGCATGAAGCACTCCGCCAATCGCGCGGTGGTCGAAGGCAAGCGCATCGTGCTGGTGGACGACTCGATCGTGCGCGGCACCACCTCGCGCAAGATCGTGCAGATGATGCGCGACGCCGGCGCCAGGGAAGTCCATTTCCGCATCTCGTCGCCGCCGATCACGCATCCGGACTACTACGGCATCGACACGCCCGACGCCGACAAGCTGCTCGCCGCCACGCACGACCTCGAAGGCATGCGCCGGTTCATCGGCGCGGACACGCTCGCCTTCCTGTCGATCGACGGCATCTACCGCGCCATGGGCGAGCCCGGCCGCGACCCGGCCAAGCCGAAATACACCGACCACTGCTTCACCGGCGACTATCCGACGCCGCTGACCGACCAGAACGGCAAGGACGCGTTGCCCCGGCAACTGTCGCTGCTGTCGGAAGCGGTTTGAAACTTGTCAACTTGACCCGCCTCTTCCCTCATGCTGAGGAGCCGCGCGAAAGCGCGGCGTCTCGAAGCATGCGGCCTCATCCTTCGAGACGGCGGCCCGGGGAGGGGGGGGGGTCGGCCCGGGGGGGCGCCGGGCCGACGTATGGCTGCGTGACACCCTCCTGGGGTATC
>CAYJPU010000125.1:0-4214 GCA_964372105.1 uncultured Undibacter sp. | reverse complement strand
GGCTATAGCCGACTTGCGTATTTAGTTTGCCGATGTCGGGTAAACCCGACATCGGCCGCCTCCTCAGGATGAGGGTCATGGAGTGAATGCATTGAAACCCCTCACCGACAAGATCGCCCTCGTCACCGGCGCCTCGCGCGGCATCGGCGCGGCGCTCGCGCTCGCGCTGGCGCAAGCCGGCGCCCACGTGGTGGCGGTGGCGCGCACCACTGGCGGCCTGGAAGAGCTCGACGACAAGATCGTCGCGGCCGGCGGCACCGCGACGCTGGTGCCGCTCGACATGAAGGACACGGACGGCATCGCGCGGCTCGCGCTGGCGCTGCACGAACGCTACAAGCGGCTCGACGTGCTGGTCGGCAACGCCGGCATCCTTGGGTCCCTGTCGCCGCTCGGCCATGTCGAGCCGAAGGACTGGGACAACCTGTTTGCCGTCAACGTCACCGCCAACTGGCAGCTCATCCGCACCATGGACCCGCTGCTCAAGGCGTCCGACGCCGGCCGCGCGGTGTTCATGACGTCGGGCCTGAGCTGGCTGGCGCGCGCCTATACCGGGCCTTACGCGGCGGCGAAAGCCGCGCTCAACACGCTGGTGCAGGTCTACGCCGCGGAAACCGCGACCACCAAGGTACGGGTCAACGCGTTCAACCCCGGCCCGACCCGCACGCGCATGTTCACCAGCGGCTGGCCGGGCGTCGACCCGGAGACGCTGACGCCGCCGGAAGACGTCGCCAAGGCGTTGCTGCCGCTGTGCCTGCCGTCGTGCACCGAGAGCGGCAAGGTCTACGACACGCCGTCGCAGAAATTCCTGAGCTTCAGGCCGCCGGGCTGATCGGCAACGGCAGCTTGTGGCTAAAATCAACTCAATGATACTTTTGCGACTGCAAACGGCCGTCTTGAGGAGGAAACAATGCGAGCGTTGATCATGGGGTTCGCCGTCGCTTGTCTGGCCGCTTCCTTCGGCGTTTCAGCCGAAGCGGCACCCAAAAACAGTGCCAAGAACGTCAAGTGCGACCAGGAAGCCCGCGCATCCTGCGCCCCACAGTGCAAGCAGGCTGCCTACCTGGCCGCCTATCGGCGCTGCATGCAAGGCAAGTAGCGCGCGGCGGAGATACCTAACGCGAGGTTTTGCCGCGTTACGAGCGGCGTTGGCCTGCACCGAGAGCGGCAAGGTCTACGACACGCCGTCGCAGAAATTCCTGAGCTTCAGGCCGCCGGCGTAGCCCAGCCCTCGGTGTCATGCCCCGCGCAGGCGGGGCATCCAGCACTCCCCACCGTCTGTAACGACACGAGGGCCGTGGATACTGGATCATCCGCTTTCGCGGATGATGACACCTAAAGATGATGACGCTTAAAGATGATGACGCTTACAATTGTGCCAGGGCTCAGTGCTTGCGCTTGGCGCGGCCTTTGAACGGGTTGTCCTTCTCGCGCAGCATCAGGCGGATCGGCGTGCCCGGCAGTTCGAAGGTCTCCCGCAGCGAGTTTACCAGATAGCGCTTGTAGGCGTCCGGCAGCGCGTCGGCGCGCGTGCAGAACAGCACGAAGGTCGGCGGCCGCGTCTTGGCCTGCGTCATGTAGTTGAGCCTGAGCCTGCGCCCCGACACCGCCGGCGGCGGATGCGCGCTGACGGCGTGCTCGAACCAGCGGTTGAGCGCCGAGGTCGAGATGCGCTTGTTCCAGACCGCGTGCGCGTCGATGACCGCCTGGATCAGCCGGTCGAGGCCCTCGCCGGTCAGGCCCGACACCGCGACCAGCGGCACGCCGACCATCTGCGTCAGCTTCTCGTCGGCCAGCGTGCGCAGCTTGGAGATGGCGCCGGCCTTGTTCTCTTTCAGGTCCCACTTGTTGATCGCGAAGACGACGGCGCGGCCTTCCTGCTCGACCAGATCGGCGATGCGCTGGTCCTGCTCCTCGAAGGCGTTGTCGACATCCATCAGCACCACGACGACGTCGGCGAAGCGCACCGCGTTGAGCGCGTCGGCGACCGACAGCTTCTCCAGCTTCTCGTCGACGCGCGAGCGGCGGCGGATGCCGGCGGTGTCGTGCAGCTTGAACTTCTGGCCGTGCCATTCGAAATCGACCGCGATGGAATCGCGCGTGATGCCGGCCTCCGGGCCGGTCAGCAGGCGGTCCTCGCCGATCAGGCGATTGATCAGCGTCGACTTGCCGGCGTTCGGCCGCCCGACGATGGCGACGCGAATGGCCTGCGGCCCGCTGCGGTCGGCGCCCGCGCGCTCGCGCTGCTCGGCGGTCTCATCCGGCAGCGCCTCGAGCAGCGCGTCGTAGAGGTCGCTGAAGCCTTCGTTGTGCTCGGCCGAGAGCGGGATCGGCTCGCCGAGACCGAGCGCGTAGGCCTCGTAGCGGCCGGCATCGCCCGCCTTGCCTTCGCTCTTGTTGGCGATCAGCACCGTCGGCTTGCCGGACTTGTGCACCAGCGCGGCGAAAGCCTGGTCGGCCGGGGTCGGCCCGACGCGGGCGTCGATCATGAAGAAGACGGCGTCGGCCTGCGCGATCGCGGTTTCGGTCTGCGCCCGCATGCGGCCCGACAGCGACTCCGGCGCGGCCTCTTCCAGGCCCGCGGTGTCGACCACGGTGAATTCGAGATCGCCGAGGTGGGCCTCGCCCTCGCGGCGGTCGCGCGTCACACCCGGCCGGTCATCGACCAGCGCCAGCCTGCGGCCGACCAGCCGGTTGAACAAAGTGGATTTGCCGACATTCGGCCGGCCGACGATGGCAACTGTGAAATTCATAAACGATCCATCCCGCGCCCGCGGGCGAGGCTTTCTTAGCCTGCCGACGCGATCAGCGCGAGAAGGTGCCGGACGCCGGGGCCGCGGGCCAAGGCGCCGTGCTGGAAGACTGGTTCGACGACGGCCAGGGCGACTGCTGCGCCTGGGCCGGCTGCTGCTGTTGCGGCTGCTGGTCGGGCCACGGCGCGGGCTGCGCCTGCTGGGGTTGCTGGGATTGCTTGGGCTGGCTTGGCGCGGCCGGCTGAACGGTGATGCGCGTCGGCGCCTGCGAGACCGTGCGCGGCTTCGGTTTCGGCTTGGCCTTCGGCGGCTCGACCGGCGCCGCCGCCTGCCTGGCGGCTTCGGCCGCCTGCGCTTCGGCCGCTTTTGCTTCCGCCTCCTGGGCCTGCTGGGCCTGCAGCTCGCGGTTGCTCTTGAGGTATTCCGGCGGAATGCCCTGGGTTACGCCCGGCACACCTTCCGGAAACACGTCCTTGCGCTCGCCCGGCAGCTTCTTCTTCTCGTTGAGGCCGAAGACGTCGAGCTTGTCGAGATCGAAACCCGAGCAGCCCGTCACCACCGGCCCGAGCGCCAGCAGCGCGGTCACGAGAACGGCGCGTTGAATGCGGCGCATGACCCTTAAACCCTCAGCTCTTGCCGTTGGCGGCGATCAGCGCCGACAGCACGTCGATGCGCTGGCGCGTGCCCGGCGGCGTCTCGCCGTCGGCTGCGATCATGTCGAGGTAGCGCTTGGCGGCGGTGGCGTCGTTGTTCTTCCAGGCCGACAGCGCCAGCAGTTCGCGCGCGCTGTGGCGATAGATGCGGCCGGGCTCGCTGAGCGGGTCGAGCCGTTTCTGCATGTCGGCGAGCGGCGCGGTGTCGACCAGCAGCATGCCGGCGCGCACGGCGGCGAGGTCCTGCCAGATGGCGCCGAGCGAGCCGTCGGCGGCGATGGCGTCGTAGGCCTTCACGGCGTCGGCCGGCTTGACCTGCGCGGCGGCGGCGGCGGCGCGCAAGCGCGCCAGCGTGCGGTAGCCGTACGGCGCGTCGGCTGCGACCTTGGCGAAGGCGGCTTCGGCTTCCGCCTGCTTGCCCTGCTCGGCGAGCGTGATGGCGGCCTCGAACTGGGCGCCGGCCTCGGTGGCCTTCTTGGCGAGGTACCATTCGTAGCCGCGCCAGGCGCCGATACCGGCGACGATCAGGACGGCAACCGCGATCAGGACGATGCTGTAGCGGTCCCACAGCTTCTTGAGCTGCTCGCGCCGGACTTCCTCGTCGACTTCATGAAAGATATCGGCCACGCACGGCTCCAGAACTAAACGGAAAGGCGCGCTCCCCCCGCGGGGCGCGATCAGGGCCGTAACCTAACGATGTGGCGCACTCAAGGCAAAAGTTGCGCCGACAATCGTTAAGATTCAGGGGGTTACCCGTCATTCCGGGGCGGCCGCCGCAGGCGGATGAACCCGGAATCCAGAACCGAGCACC
>CAYJPU010000124.1:0-10102 GCA_964372105.1 uncultured Undibacter sp. | reverse complement strand
CTCGACCGGCTGTCGCGCGAGATCGCGGCGGTGCAGAAGATCACCGAGACCGAGGCGATCAAGGAAATCGAAGGCGCTCTCGCCAAGGGCCCGCGCCGCGGCCCCAAGCCGGCTGACGAAGCCAGCCCGGACGAAGGCGTCGAGGAAGAGGCGGCCTAACGGCACCTCACACACAGTCACCATCTTCAAGCCCGGCGGAAACGCCGGGCTTTTTGTATGTGGAGGTGCTTGTCCCTCCTTTGTCAGGGGAGGGCCGCCTGGATAGCTTAGGTCGTCGCCTTGAACCTTTTGCCGGTCCGCGCCGACAGATGCGGCGGGGGCTCAGCAATTGGTCGTACGCCACGCGTGCGCTTAGTTCATGCGAGCCGGAGAAATTCGGGAGAAGCCTGATGAAGCGCCGTTCGATCGTAGCCGTGGCCTTCGCGACGTTCATGTCGGCGGGCGCCGCCTCCGCCGCGCCGCCGCCGCCCGGCGAATTCGCCAAGCGGCTGTTTGCCGGCGGCATCACCGCCAACGACAAGACCTACGCCTGCTTCGTGCGCACTTACGATGCCGCGCATCTGGCGAAGCATCCGGAGCAGAAGGTCACCGTGATGAAGCTCTTGGTCACCGGCGAAGCCTCGCCCGAGGACGACGTCGAGTACCGGGCGCAGGGTCACCTGACCCATTATACCTTCCGGCTCGGTCTGCGCTTCCGCAACCGGCCCGGCGTTTACGATTCCAGCGGCTCGTGCGGCTATCCGCGCGCCGCCGAAGCAACGCCCGACAAGCTGCAGCTCTTCTGCGGCGTCGATTGCGACGGCGGCGGCATCACGGTCGAGATGGCCAACAACGACAAATCGACGCTCATCCGGCTCGAGCGCATCCGCATCTGGCGCGACAACAAGCCGGACGACGAAGGCTTTGAAGTCAGCGGCGGCGCTGACGATCGCGTCTTCCGTCTCGACCGCGCCAAGCTCGACGAATGCCGCGCGCTGATCACCGACCGCGCCGAGCTCGCGGCCATCCGGCACAAGTGACGTACAAAAGCGGGAGGCGCACATGCACCGGCGCAACATTCTGACGGCCACACTCGCCGGCATCGGCGGGCTGTTCGCCACCGCAAGTGGGACCACACGCGCCAAGGCGGACACCGCGGCGGGCGCCGCTCCGGATAAATCCAAGGTGGTCTATCACCTGACCGAACTGGAGAAAGTCAGCTTCGTGTTGGGCAACATCCGCAATCATTATGAAGGGATGGGTGGGCCGGACAAGGTCACGATCGCGCTGGTGGTCCACGGTCCCGCGCTCAAGGCCTTCCACACCGCGTCGGCGACGGTCGCGACCGCTCACGATGTCCGGCAATTTACGCGCAGCGGGCTGTCGCTCAGCGCCTGCGGCAAGACGATGAAGGGGCAGAATGTGGGCCTGAAGGATCTGCTATCCGGCTTTGTCGAGGCCGACCGTGGCGGGGTGGTCCGCATCGTGGAACTCCAAGCGCAGGGTTACGCCTACCTGCGGCCATAAGGCGAGTGGTTGGCGCGGCGCGGCGGTTTGCGCTAGAATGCCCCAAAATCGAGATAAAAAAGGGGAATGGAGACGATGACCGCCATTCGCGGCTATGTGGCGCCGGAAAACAACAGCGATGCGCTCGGCGTGCATTCGCTCGACCAGTTCGTCTTGGCGGTGCCGGACGCCAGCAAGGCCGAAGACTTCTACGGCAATTTCGGTCTCGACGTCCGGCGCGACGGCAACACGCTCGCCATCAAGACCTTCGGCCATGAGCACCGCTGGGGTTCGGTGGTGGAAGGCACCAGCAAGAAGGCGCTGCATCATCTCTCGTTCGGCTGCTACGCCGAAGACCTGCCGCGCCTGAAGGCGCGCATCGAAGGCGCCGGCGTCAAGCTCATCGACCCGCCGCCCGGCTTCGAGAGCAACGGCTTCTGGTTCCGCAACCACGAAGGCGTGCTGATGGAGATCAAGGTCGCGCCCAAGGTGTCGCCCGACCAGAAGGCGCAGAGCGAGTGGATCACCGTCGGCCCCGGCGTCGCCGCGGCCACCACGCGCGACAAGGCGCCGCCGGTGCGGCCGCGCCGGCTGTCGCATGTGTTGATCTTCACCGCCGACATCGACGCCTCGATCAAGTTCTACGAGCGCACCATCGGCCTGCGCCTGTCGGATCGCGCGTCGGACATCGTCGCCTTCATGCACGGCATCCACGGCAGCGACCATCATCTGCTTGCGCTGGTGAAGTCGAGCGCGCCGGGCTTCCATCACTGCAGTTGGGATACCGCGAGCATCCAGGACATCGGGCTCGGCGCCATGCGCATGCATGACAAGGGCTGGCAGAAGGGCTGGGGCTTAGGGCGCCACGTGCTCGGCTCCAACTACTTCCACTACATCATGGATCCGTGGGGCAGCTTCTCGGAATACTCCTGCGACATCGACTACATCCCGAAGGAAGACCGCTGGCCGGCCGGCGACCACAAGCCGGAGGATTCGTTCTACCTGTGGGGTCCCGAGGTGCCGCGCGAGTTCACGATCAATTGCGAAGCCGGCGAGAGCTGAGCTGTGTGGCTGTCATCATCCGCGAAAGCGGATGATTCAGTACTCACAGGTGGCGTTTGAGCATCGACGTTAGTGAATACGGGATGCCCCGCTTTCGCGGGGCATGACAGTCCGTAATCACTCCACCACCAGCTTCACCTTCTCGCCCGGCGTCAGCCTGTCGCCGGGGTTAAGGCCGTTGATGACGCGGAAGACGTCGAGCCGGCGATCGGCCGTCGCCATGCGGCGGGCGAGTTTTTCCTGGGTGTCGCCGGCGCCGACGGCGACGATCTTCAGGCGCAGCGGATGGATTTCGCCGGTCTCCTTCAGGCTCATGCGCCGGAAGCTCATGACCGAATCGCGGAACGACTTGTCGGTCTGTGCGCTCTTGTTCTTGGCCGCGAAGATGAAGCGGTAGACGTCGCTGCCGAAGCGCACGGCGTAAAGCCGGAACGACCAGTTGTCGCCGCTCGCGCTCGCGGTTGCCGCCGGGAAGCCGTTGATGGTCGTGTCCTCGACGCTGGCCTGATCGACGTTCTCGATCCAGCCCGACTTGAGATAAGCGGTCAGCGTCTGCTCGGCCGGCACGCTGACGACGTCGAGTCGCAAGGCTTCGCCGCCGCCGTCCTTGAGGCCGAGCACCGCCTGCGCGGTGTTGTCGAGCGTGAAGCCCGGCGGCGCCGTGAAGGTGAAGGCGAGCTTGGGATGCAGGAAGCGGCGGCCGCGCACGAATCCTTCGCTCGGGTCCTCGCCGAACACCATGCCGTCGAGGTTGTCGAGATAGGCGCCGCGGTCGCGCGCGCCGGCGCCCGGTCCGCTGAACTGGCGGGCGTTAACCAATGCGTTCTTGACGCGCTCGGGGGTCGCTGGATGCGACGACAGGAAGTCGAGCGCGCGCTGATCGGCGTTGCCGCCGGACGACTTGAGATCGGCGTTGCGCTGCATGCCGGTGAGGAAGCGCGAGGCGCCGAACGGATCGAAGCCGGCGCGGGCCGACATGCCGACGCCGATGCCGTCGGCCTCGAACTCCTGCGCGCGCGAGAAGGCGGCCAAAGTGAGTTTGGACTTCGCCAGCGCCAGCGCGCCGGTGTTGGGGTCGCTGAGCACGTCGTTGACGACGTGGCTGATGATCGCCGCCTGCCGCGCCTGCTCTTCTCGGATGGCGGCGTGGTGCGCGATGACATGGCCCATCTCGTGCGCCAGCACCGAGGCGAGCTCGGCCTTGTCGTTGGCGAGCGCGACCAGGCCGCGCGTGATGTAGAGCTGGCCGTTCGGCAGGGCAAAGGCGTTGATCGCCGGCGAGTTGAGAATGGTGACCTTGTATTTCAGGTCGGGACGCTCGGAGGCGGCGACCAGCCGCTCGACGGTCTGCTCGACCAGCGTCTGCAACCGCGCGTTCTCGTAGGCGCCGCCGTAGGACGCCAGGATGCGCGCGTTCTCGCGCTGGGCGGCGGTCGGCCGCGCCGGCTGGGTGGTGGCGGCGTCCGGCACCGGCAGCGACACCTGTTGCTGGTCCGGCGTGCTGGTGCAGCCGGCGAGCAGCAGCAACGCGAGCGCGGGAATGAGCGCGCGCGTCCGCCTGTTCGATTGAGCTGCTACTGCCGCCAGTGTTGCCGTCATGGCCGGTGCTCTAAAATTCCTCAATCGGCCAGTTCGATCTGTTCCGGCGCCGTGGCCTCGATGATCGGGCCGGAGCGCTGCTCGACAAAGCCGCGCACGCGGATCCGGCGGCCTTCCAGCGTTTTCGGTTCCAGCCCGGCGGCGGTGAAGGCGCGGGCCTGCCGCCGCAAAATCGTGACCGTGAAATCCCGGGTCCAGCGCCGCCCGAAGTTCACATAGATCGTCGCGCCGCTTTCGCGCACCGACACTACCTTGCCTTCGACCAGCACAAAACGTCCCCGCTCGGCCTTTAGCTGAAGGACATTTTCAGACCGTAAAGGGGCGAAATTGGGATCGGTCCACTGGCCGCGGCGGGCCTCGCGGGCGCGCTTTTCGGCCGCCAAAAGCGTCACCGTGCAGGATTTGTCGCCGATCCGGGCCGAAACCCGGGCCTGGCCCTGTTCCAGCAGGGTCTGCTGGAGCGAGCTCTGCGCATCGCCGGCGAAGGCGAAGGCCACCAGCCGGCCGTAGCGGTCGTGGTCCTCGTTGAGTTTTTCCAGCCGCAGCGGCCGGCCGGCGACGGCGGCCGTCAGCGCGGCGCGGCTGGCGTCGGTGACCTCGATCGCCGCCAGCCGGAGTTCGCGGCCATCCTTGAGCAGCAGCGTGCGGCCGTCGCGGACGGCTGAGACCTCGGCGGCGCCGATCGGCGTCAACTTGCACGGCGCGTCCGCCATGACCGCGCTGCCGGCGAAGCCGGCGCAAACGACGGCGCACATCAGGGCCCGGAGAAATTTCATCGCACGATTGTCGGGACCGGCACGGCCCGCCGTCAACATCGCCGTGGCGCTGCGGTTAAGGCTCTTCCTCTTCTTCGGTCTCGAGAATCGTCACGATCTCTGAGGCGGCGCCTTTGATCGGCGGCTCGGCGCCGAACACGTCGGCGTCGCCCGAAAGCCAGATCCGCGCCTGTTCGAGGTCGCCGACGGTTGGCCGCAGCGACAGAATCGCCAGCATTTTCTCGTCGTCGAGCTCGCCGAGAATGCTGGTGATGTCGTTCTGGGTCGCCATCGCGGTGCCGTCCGAATCCGGATTTTGCACGGGTGCCTCCTTCGTTTTCTTGTTCAGCGCGCGGTTGGAACAGCAGGCTCTGCGGGATATTGCGCCAGGAGCTTGATGACCTCGTCGTCGGAAACCTGCCGGAAGTCGGAATAGTAAAGCCCGATCGCGCCGAACATTTCATAGTCTTCAAGGCAGACGACGTCGTCGGCGAGATCCCGTAGATTGGCGAGGCTGTCGGTCGGTGCCACCGGCACGGCCAGCACCAGCTTGCTCGGCTTGCGCATGCGCGTGGCCTGCAAGGCGGCGCGGGTGGTGGCGCCGGTTGCGACACCGTCATCGACAACGATGGCAATGCGCCCGGCGACATCCGGATGGGCGCGGCTGCCCAGATATTTTACCCGGCGGCGTTCGATTTCCGCGAGCTGCTCGGCGCGCACTGCGGCGAATTCCTCCTCGGTGACGCCGGTCAGCCTGATGACATCTTCATTGCGCACGGTGATCGGCGCGCCGCCATCGACCACGGCGCCCATCGCCAGTTCAGGCTGCGACGGCACCCCGATCTTGCGCACGAGAATGAGGTCGAGCGGCGCACCGAGCGCGGTGGCAATTTCGGCGGCGACCGGCACGCCGCCGCGCGGCAAAGCCAATACGATGAGGTGCTGGCCCTTGTAGATAGCGAGCGCCTTGGCGAGCAGGCGGCCGGCTTCGACGCGGTTGACGAACGGCATGACGGCTCCGCTAGCTTGAACGGGTCAGCGCGGATGCGCCGAGGTAAGCCTGGAACCAGGCGATCGCCAGATCGATGACCGCCTCCATGGCACCAGGCTCCGGGAACAGATGAGTCGCGTCCGGGACGATCTCGAACGATTTCGGCGCGTTTAGCCGGGCGTGGGCCTGCTGATTGAGCTCGATCACGCCATAATCGCGGCCACCCACGATGAGGAGCGTCGGCGCGGTCACGCCATCGAGCGCTTGACCGGCGAGGTCGGGCCGGCCGCCGCGCGAGACGACGGCGCCGATGCGCGCGCCCAGCCGGTCTGCGGCCACGAGCGCCGCCGCCGCTCCGGTGCTGGCGCCGAACAATCCGATCGCCATCTTATCCAGGTCGCCTTGCGCGCCGACCCACTGCACGACGGCGACGAGCCGGTCTGCGAGCAGGCCGATGTTAAAGACGTTTGCGCGATCGGCCTCTTCGTCGGGGGTCAGCAGATCGAACAGCAGCGTGGCGATGCCTTGGGCGTTGAGCGCTTCGGCGACCGCCCTGTTGCGGGTGCTGAAGCGGCTCGAGCCGCTGCCATGCGCGAAGATGACCAGCGCGGTGGCGCCACGCGGGACACGAAGATCCCCCGCCAGACGAAGCGGACCGATCACCACGTCTCGTTCTGCGACGTCGCCTGGGTGGCGACCGGTGAGACCTGCCGCGCGCATGGCTGTGCGTCCTTGAAAGCCATGAAACTATGTCGCAAGCAACGCGCGGTCGATTTGATCGGAATCAACCGGACCCGGCCAAATGGTATTAATTTCTGATCGCCAGCAGGAGCGGTCCGTGCACGGAGCTTCTATTCAGGGCGCTCAGCCGCCGCTTGCCGAGAAGGTCGGCTTTTTGGGCCGGCTGGAAGCCTACGATCCGCCGCCCCGCGACGTGATGCGGCGCGAAACGCATATGTCGTGGGTTTTTCTCGCCGGCGAGCGGGTCTACAAGCTCAAGAAGCCGGTTCGTTTTCCCTATCTCGATTTCTCGACCTTGGCGCGGCGCGAGGCCGCGTGCCGCGCCGAGCTGCGCCTCAACCGGCGGCTGGCGCCCGACACTTATCTCGGTGTGGTCCCGTTGACGCAAAAGGGGGAAAGCCTGGCGATCGGCGGGGACGGCGTGCCGGTAGACTGGCTGGTGGTGATGAAGCGGCTCGACGAGCGCTTCATGCTCGACCGCATGATCGAAGACCACGTGCTGGCGCAGCCGCACATCGATCGTCTGGTCCGCACGCTGGCGCGTTTCTATCGCTCGGCTTCGCCGGTGTTTCTGTCGCCCGCGCTTCTTCTTGCCGATTGGCGGCGGGGCCTGGCCTACAACAAGCGCGTTCTCCTTGATGCACGCTTCAAGATGCCCGCCGGCCTGGTCCGGCGGATCGATCGCGCGCAACGGCGGTTCCTGGATCGGCGCGGCGATCTGCTGGCTGCGCGCCTGCGGCACCGCCGCATCGTCGACGGCCACGGCGACCTGCGACCGGAGCACATCTGGCTCGACGAGGAGGTCAGGATCATCGACTGCCTCGAATTCAACGATCGTCTGCGCATCGTCGATCCGTTCGACGAAATCGCGTTCCTGAGTCTTGAATGCGAGCGTCTCGGCGCCGCATGGGCCGGCGCGGAACTTCGCCGCCGCATGAAGCATGTTCTGCGCGACGGCCCGGCCGATGAACTCTTCACGTTCTATCACTGCCATCGCGCGACCTTGCGGGCCCGGCTCGCCATCGCGCATCTGTTCGAACAACATCCGCGCACGCCTGAGAAATGGCCGCGGCTCGCCGCCACCTATCTCGCTTTCGCCGAAAGAAGCGCCCGCAAGCTCGAGGCGTTCCTCAGATCACCATGAGGTCGGTGAGGCTGCGTTCGTCGTGCAGCCGTTGGATTGCCTCGGCCAAAAGCGGTGCCGCCGGCAGCATGACCAGCTTTTTATTCTGCGCCGGACGAGCGAGCCGGAACGGCGGCACGGTGTCGGTGACGACGATCTGATCAAGCGCAGGATCGGCGATCATCTCGGCCGAGCCCGGCATGAACAGGCCGTGCGTGACCATCGCCAGCACGCGGGTTGCGCCGGCCGCGCGCGCGGAGCGGGCGGTGCGCAGCAACGTGCCGCCGGTGCTGATCAGATCGTCGACGATCAGCGCGGTCATGCCCGCGACATCACCGGCGAACAGGTCGCCGGATACAACGCCGGCGCTCCTGTGCTTTTCGGCCAGGCCCTTGCCGATCGGACGGCCGAGCGCCGTTTCCAGCGCCTCGCGCAGCAATTCGGCCCGCTTCATGCCGCCGGCATCGGGCGAGATGACGGCCAGTCTGTCGCTGGCCAAATTCTTCTTCGCGTAGTCGACAAAGAGCGGCGTTCCGGTGAGTGCAACTGTGCGGCAGCGAAAGGCGTTCTCGAACGCCGTCGGGTTATGCACTTCGAGCGTGACGACGCAATCCGTGCCAACGCTCTCGAACATGCCGGCGATGTAGCGCGTCGTTACCGGGTCATTCGGTTTGGTGCGGCGGTCCTTGCGCGCATAGCAAAGATAGGGCGCGACCGCGGTCACCCGCGCCGCACCGGCGTCCTTGAGCGCGCCGATGAAGAACAGCAGCCGGCACAGCTTGTCGTTGGCGCTTTGCTGCGGCCCGCCGTGCGTGCTTTGCACGACATAGACGTCGGCGCCGGCCACCGCGTCGAGCGGACGCGCCTTGTGCTCGCCGTCCTCGAATTCGCGCTCTTCGTGCGCGGCCAGCGGCTGGTGCAAGGCG
Organism: uncultured Undibacter sp.; assembly: GCA_964372105.1. Lineage (GTDB taxonomy): Bacteria > Pseudomonadota > Alphaproteobacteria > Rhizobiales > Xanthobacteraceae > Pseudolabrys. Next base: position 1,420 of record CAYJPU010000124.1, on the reverse strand, counting down.
GCCGCGACAGCGGCGCCCAACTCCGCGCTGGCATTGAGCGAGAACAACATCAGCGGAGCGGTTTTCATCGCGGCATCGCCGGGGTCGGCCCCCATTGCTTTCTGAGATACCTTCTCCGCCTTCGCGGCCAGCACTCTTGATCTGGCTCAAAACCGCCGGCCCGATTGCAACCGCCGGCGGCGCGGGGTCTTGCGCGGCAAGGCGGCTTGGCCTCAGCGGCGGGCCTTCAGGCTGATCGCCCGGTGCCGCAGCTTGGTGATGATCACGTCCAGCGCCTTGACCTCGGCACCGGTCAGCGCCGCCAGCAGATAGTCTTCACGCGCCAGGGCGAGTGGCACGATCTTCTCGAAGAGGGTTTGGCCCTGCCGGGTGAGGTGCAGGACGTTGCCGCGGCGGTCCTGCGGGTCGCGCTTGATCGACAGCAGCTTCTTCTCCTCCAGCCGCGCCAGCGCGCGGCTCATCTGCATCTTGTCGAGCGCGGCGTTGGCGCCGACGTCCTTCGCCCGCATGCCGCCGTGGTTGCCGAGCCAGGCGAGGATGCGCCACTCATCGCGGTTGAGGTTGAAGCGGTCGACATAGACCTGCGCGGTCGTGGCGGAGACGTCGTCGGCCAGCACCGCCAGCCGGTACGGCATGAAGCGCGCCAGATCGAACGAGGTCTTTTGCTTTCGCGCCGGTCCGTTCCCGCTTTTCATGCGCATGTTCCTGTTGGTTCCTGTTGGCCGTTTCAGTACGCCACCGGCTCCGGTCACGCCGCTGGATAGCTTTACCGCGGAAATCCGTGATTTGACATATTAGTAACATATGTTACTAATTAATTCAGATGCGGATCGAAACCGCCCGATCCTTTGGAGGGGACGCCATGAAAGTCGAGCAAATCCATCACGTCGCCTACCGCTGCAAGGACGCCCGGGAGACGGTCGAGTTCTACAAGCGCGTGCTCGACATGGACCTCGTCGGCGCCCTCGCCGAGGACAAGGTGCCCTCCACCAAGGAGCCGGATCCCTACATGCACATCTTCCTTGACGCGGGCGGCGGCAACATCCTCGCCTTCTTCGAACTGCCGAATTCGCCGCCGATGGGCCGCGACCCCAACACGCCCGACTGGGCGCAGCACATCGCCTTCACCGTGAAGGACATGGCGGCGCTCGCGGAGGCCAAGGCGCGCGCGCTGGCCGCGGGGCTCGACGTGGTCGGCCCGACCGATCACACCATCTTCCAATCGATCTATTTCCGCGATCCGAACGGGCACCGGCTCGAGGCTGCCGTCTGGTCGACGACGCCGGAGGAGATGGCGCAGTTGAAGCAGGTCGCGCCGGCGATGATCGAGGAATGGAGCCGCACCAAGAAGCCGCCGCGCCACGCGGCATGGCTGCACGAGAAGGAATTTGCAGGCTGAGCGGCCGGTCGAAGCTGTGCG
>CAYJPU010000123.1:0-10120 GCA_964372105.1 uncultured Undibacter sp. | reverse complement strand
CGTCCCCGCACTCGGGTCCGACCTTCGGTCGGCCCGAGCACAGGCTCCAGCGGGGCGACGGTTACACCGTCGTCTTCCCCGGCCACTTGCACAAATCGGCGATGACGCATTTCTCGCACAACGGCTTGCGCGCGACACACGTGTAGCGGCCGTGCAGAATGAGCCAGTGATGGGCATGGCGCTTGTAGTGCGCCGGGATCACGCGCTCGAGCTTCTCTTCGACTTCGAACGGCGTCTTGCCGGTGGCCAGGCCGGTGCGGTTGCCGACGCGGAAGATGTGGGTGTCGACCGCGATGGTGTGCTCGCCGAACGCCGAGTTGAGCACCACGTTGGCGGTCTTGCGGCCGACGCCGGGCAGCGCCTCCAGCGCCTCGCGCGCGCGCGGCACCTGACCACCGTGCTCGGCCACGAGCTTCTCCGACAGCGCCACCACGTTCTTGGCCTTGGTGCGGAACAGACCGATAGTCTTGATCAGGTCGCGCACGCGGTCCTCGCCGAGCGCCGCCATCTTCGCCGGCGTGTCGGCCAGCGCAAACAGCGCCGGCGTCGCCTTGTTGACGCCGGCGTCGGTCGCCTGCGCCGACAGCACCACCGCCACCAGCAGCGTGAACGGGTTGACGTAAGTCAGCTCTGTCTTCGGCTCCGGCTCGGCCGCCTGGAAACGGCGGAACGCCTCCTCGACCTCGGCCGGCTGCCATGGCGGCAGTTCGCCGTGCGCCGCCTTGTCCGGTGTCTTAGCCGGTGCCTTGGCCGGTGCCTTGGCCAGCGCCTTGCGCACCGGCTTTTTTACAGTCATGCGCGTCGATGCCTTGCGGGCCGCCTTTTTCGCCATGATTCCGGTATACTGACGCGCATGCTTTCCGACAACGCCGACGAACTCGAACCCACGATCTTTTCGACGGTGATCACCCCGCACCGCTCGCTGCCGCGCACCGGCTTCCTGGTGCTGATGGTGGCGTTCGGCGCCGTCAGCTTCGCCGCCGGCATGGTGTTCCTGATCGCCGGCGCCTGGCCGGTGTTCGGCTTTTTCGGGCTCGACGTGCTGCTGCTGTACTGGGCGTTCCAGCTGAACTACAGCCACGCCCTCGCCTACGAGGAAGTGACGGTCACGCCCACGACGCTGACGGTGCGCAAGATCAGCCACCGCGGCCGCGTGCGCGAATGGGCGCTCAATCCGCTGTGGGTGCGGCTCGAAAAGGTGGTGCACGCGGAATTCGGCATCGAGCGGCTGTTCTTGGTGTCGCGCGGCAAGCAGCTCGTGATCGCGAGCTTCTTGGGCCCCGATGAGAAGGCGAGCTTCGCCCAGGCGCTCGGCCAGGCGCTGAACGAGGCCAAGCGCGGCGTGACAAGGACGGTGGTTACTTAATCCCTCCCCCGAGCCGAAGTCGGATGTTTCCGACTTCGGCCATCTAATAGTGCCGAACTCGGGTAAACCCGAGTTCGGTTGCGGGGGAGGGTGCCGAGCGCAGCGAGGCGGGTGGGGGCTCGTTATTAAATTGACCCCACCCCGGCGCTTCGCGCCGACCCTCCCCTTTCAGGGGAGGGATAAGAAGCGCAGAAATCGGGTGGATGCCGGCCCCAGGCGGGCTTAGGTTTCGGTCATGACCCAGAGCCGGATCGCACTCGCAAACCACCTGCCGGAATTCGCGCCGCTGTCCACCGCCGCGGCCGACTACGACGTCGTGCGCCGCGCCATCGCGCATATCCGCGGCAATTGGCGGGCGCAGCCGGAAGTCGACGCCATCGCGCACGCCGCCGGCGTCACCGCCACCGATCTGCACCACCTGTTCCGGCGTTGGTGCGGGCTGACGCCCAAGGCTTTCCTGCAGGCGCTGACGCTCCACAGCGCGCGCGAATTGCTGCGCTCCTCAGTGAGCGTGCTCGACACCGCTTACGAAGTCGGATTGTCCGGTCCCGGCCGGCTGCACGATCTATTCGTCACGCACGAGGCCATGTCGCCCGGCGAATGGAAGGCCGGCGGCGAAGGCCTCACCATCACCTACGGTTTCCATCCCTGCCCGTTCGGCATGGCGCTGGTGATGACGACGCCGCGCGGGCTCGCCGGCCTGGCGCTCGCCGACGCCGGCAAGGAGCGCGCCGCGCTGCGCGACATGAAAGCGCGCTGGCCGAAGGCGCGTTACGTCGAGGACTTCGCGGCCACCGCCGCCGTCGGCCGCCGCATCTTCGACACGTCGCTGTGGCGGCAAGACCAGCCGTTGCGCGTGGTGCTGATCGGCACTGATTTCGAAGTGCGCGTGTGGGAGAAGCTGCTGACGATCCCGATGGGAAAGCTGACGACCTATTCCGATCTCGCCGCCAAATCCGGTTCACCGAAGGCCGCGCGCGCGGTCGGCGCCGCCGTCGGCAAGAACCCGATCTGCTTCGTGGTGCCGTGCCATCGCGTCATCGGCAAGAACGGCGACATCACCGGCTACCACTGGGGCCTGACGCGCAAGCGCGCGATGCTCGGCTGGGAAGCCGGCATTGCGGGGGCGTGACGAGCCCCGCGAAATCCCAAGGCGGCCCGTTGACGCCAGCGCCGCGATCCCTCAAAACCGTCGCTTCTTTGATCCTCCACAAGGACCGCAGAGCGATGCAGAAGCGCCGTCCAGTGATGCTGGTCGTGCTGGACGGTTGGGGCTGGCGCGAGGAAGTCGCCAACAACGCCGTACGCCAGGCCAAGACACCGAGCTTCGACCGTCTATGGGCCACTTGCCCGCATGGCTTCCTGCGCACCTCCGGTCTGGACGTCGGCCTGCCGCCGGGGCAAATGGGCAATTCCGAGGTCGGGCACCTCAACATCGGCGCCGGCCGCGTCGTGATGCAGGACCTGCCGCGCATCGACGAAGCCGTCGCTAATGGCGAGATTTCGCGCGCCCCGGCACTCGTCGACTTTGTCCGCAAGCTGAAAGAGAGCGGCGGCACGTGCCATCTCATCGGCCTCGTTTCGCCGGGCGGCGTGCATTCGCATCAGAACCACGCGGTAGCGCTTGCCAAGATTCTCACCGACGCAAAAGTGCCGGCGGTCGTGCACGCGTTGACCGACGGCCGCGATACACCGCCGCAATCGGCGGCGGAATACTTGAAGGCGTTCACGGCGGCGTTGCCGCCGTCGGTGCCGGTCGTCACGGTGGACGGGCGTTACTATGCCATGGACCGCGACAAGCGCTGGGAGCGCGTGAGCAAAGCCTATGACGCGATCGTCGCCGCGGAAGGGCCGCGGTTCGCCGACCCGCAGGCCGCCATCGCCGACGCCTATGCCAACAAGATCTACGACGAATTCATCATCCCGGCCGTCATCGGCAATTACAACGGCATGAAGGACGGCGACGGCGTCCTGTGCTTCAACTTCCGCGCCGATCGGGTGCGCGAGATTCTCGGCGCCATGCTCGACCCGGCTTTCTCCGGCTTCGCGCGCAAGCGCACGGTGAAGTTCGCGGCCGCTGTCGGCATGGCGCAGTACAGTGACGAGCTCGACAAGTTTATGCAGACGATTTTCCCGTCGCAGAGCTTCCCGAACATTCTCGGCGAGGTCGTCGCGGCCGCGGACCGCACGCAACTGCGCATGGCCGAGACCGAGAAATATCCGCACGTCACCTACTTCCTCAACGGCGGACGTGAAGAGCCGTTCGTTGGCGAAGACCGCATCATGGTGCCCTCGCCCAAGGTCGCGACCTACGACCTGCAGCCTGAGATGTCGGCGCCTGAATTGACCGACAAGGCGGTGGAAGCGATCAAGTCCGGCAAATACGACTTTATCGTTCTCAACTTTGCCAACCCCGACATGGTCGGCCATACCGGCAGCCTGCCGGCGGCGATCAAGGCGGTCGAAACGGTCGACACAGGCCTCGGCAAGATCGCCAATGCGATCCAGGCCATGGGCGGCGCACTGCTGGTCACCGCCGACCACGGCAACTGCGAGATGCTGCTCGATCCGGCGACCGGCGGCCCGCACACGGCGCACACGCTCAATCCGGTGCCGCTCATTTTGGCCGGCGCCGGCAATCGCCTGGTCGTCAAGGAAGGACGGCTCGCTGATATCGCGCCGACACTGCTCGAATTGATGGGCCTGCCGAAGCCGCCGGAGATGACCGGCGCGTCGCTGTTGCAGACGTAGCTACGTGGCGGCTTTCAGTCAGGTCGATCTGAAACACACCCTACCACGGCTCTAGTTCGGCCTCATGCTGAGGAGCGCTCCGTAGGAGCGCGTCTCGAAGCATGAGGTCCGCCTCATTCTTCGAGACGCATCGCTTCGCGATGCTCCTCAGGATGAGGCGAAGAGAGTTAGAAATCCTTCAGCCCCAGCACGTCCATCATCGAATAGAGCCCAGGCTTCTTGTCACGCGCCCACAGCCCGGCGTGCAGTGCGCCGCGGGCGAAGATCATGCGGTCCTCGGCCTTGTGCGTCAGCTCGATGCGCTCGGCCGGGCCGGCGAACATCACCGTGTGCTCGCCGACCACGGTGCCGCCGCGCAATGAGGCAAAGCCGATGTCGCCCGGCTTGCGCGCGCCGGTATGGCCGTCGCGGCTCCTGACCGAACGCTTGTCGAGCTCGACGCCGCGGCCTTCCGCCGCCGCGCGTCCCAGCAGCAGCGCGGTGCCGGACGGCGCGTCGATCTTCTGGTTGTGGTGCATCTCGATGATTTCGATATCGAAGGATTGATCCAGCGTCTTGGCGACGCGCTTGGTCAGCGCCGCCAAGAGATTGACGCCGAGGCTCATGTTGCCGGACTTCACGATCACCGCCGACTTGGCGGCGTCCTTGATCTTGTCCTCGTCGGCGGCGGTGAAGCCGGTGGTGCCGATCACGTGTACCTTGCCGGCTTTGGCGGCGAGTGCGGCCAACTCCAGCGTCGCGGCCGGAATGGTGAAGTCGATGACGGCGTCGGCCGACGCCAACAACGGGCCGGCGTCGCCGGTCAGCTTGACGCCGTTCTCGCCGAGGCCCGCCAGCGTGCCGGCGTCCCAGCCGATCAGCGGCGAGCGGGCGTCTTCCAGCGCACCGGCCAGGCGCAGGCCCTTGGTGTCGGCGATCGCCTTCACCAGCGTGCGCCCCATGCGCCCGCCGGCACCCGCCACGATCAACCGCACGTCGGACATCGCTGATCTCCCGGACTACAGGCTGTGGGTATAGCGGGCCAATATGGGCGCTGTCACCTGTCCGAAATCAGTCAGGGTTGCGGGCCGTCATAGCCTTCGATCACGACAATTTCGCCGATTCCTTTGCCAATACGAAGCGCCTTGGCTTTCTGGTACTCTGGCGAATGGTAACAGGTCAGCGCCGCGTCATAGCTCGGGAATTCGATGACCACCACGCGCGAACGCAGATGACCTTCGACTGCTTCGGACTTGCCGCCGCGGGTCATAAACCTCGCGCCGAATTTACGGAGCGGCTCCGCGTTGGCCGCGACATACGCCTTGTAGCCGTCCATATCCGTGACATCTATATTCGCTACCCAATAGCCCTTCGCCATCGCGTTCTCCCTAATTTTTAATCGCTGCGCTTTACGTGCTTGCTTGCTCGATCTCGTCGACGATCTGGTCGGCCACAGCCTTCGGATCGGCCGCGCCGACCACCGGCCGGCCGACGACGAGATAATCGGCGCCGGCCTGGATGGCCTTCGCCGGCGTCATGATGCGCTTCTGGTCGCCGGTGGCGCTGCCCGCGGGCCGGATGCCCGGCGTCACCAGCACCATGCTGGGGCTGACGATGCCGCGCAGGTTGCCGGCCTCTTCCGGCGAACAGACCAGCCCGTCGACGCCCATGTCGCGCGCCTGGGCCGCGCGCGCCGCGGCGAGCTCCGGCACGCTCATGTCGTAACCGGCGGCGGCCAGGTCGGTATCGTCATAGGAGGTGAGCACGGTCACCGCCAGGATGCGCAGCGTCGAGCCTTGCTTGCCCTCGACCGCGGCCTTCATGGTTTGCGGATAAGCGTGCACGGTGAGGAAGGTCGCGCCCATCTGCGCCACGCTCTCGACGCCCTTCTGCACCGTGTTGCCGATGTCGTGCAGCTTGAGGTCGAGAAACACCTGCTTGCCGGCCGCGATCATGCCGGCCGCGAACGGCAGGCCGCCCGCGAACGCGAGCTGATAGCCGATCTTGTAGAAACTCACCGAGTCGCCCAGCCGCGACACCATGCTTTCGGCGGCCTTCACCGTCGGCAGGTCGAGCGCCACGATCAGCCGTTCACGCGCCTGTAACGTCACTCGTCATCCTCCTTAGATCATCAGTCGCGCCATATCGATGAGCCGCGCGAGCTGCGCGCGGAACAGATTGGCGAGGGCCGTGTCGTTGATGTTGTCCATGGCGTCGAAGGCGCTGTCGGCTTGCGGAATCGCCACCTGCTCAGGGATGACGAGCGCGCCGCAGCCGAGCTCGAGGATCTGCCGCAAGGCCATCAGCGAGCGCAGACCCCCGGCGCGTTCCGGCGAGGCGCTGCTGATCGCGAACACGCGGCCCTTGAAGGCGGCGTAAGTCGGATCGCCGCGCTCGCGCACGCGCGAAACCCAGTCGATGGCGTTCTTCAGGATCGGCGTCACCGAAGCCGAGTATTCGGGGCTGGCGATGAACACGCCGTGATGCGCCATGATCATCTGCTTGAGCTTCACGGCGTTGGCGGGCTGGCCGGAGCGCGCGTCGAGATCGGCGTCGTAGAGCGGCAGCGGATAGTCCTGGAGCGAGATGCGCGTGACGTCGGCGTCGAGCAGCGTCAGCTCCTTCATGGCGAGCGCCGCCAGCCGGCTGTTGTGCGAGCCGGTGCGCAGCGAGCCGGACAGAACCAGGATTTTCGGGCTAGGCATTGGCGGGCTCCGAAGGCGGGCGCGCATATCATACACAAAGTCGCAGCCTGTCATGCCCCGCGCACCGATATCGAGTTTACTCGATATCGGCATTTATACGCGCAAGTCGGCTAAAGCCGACTTGCGTTAGGGCATCCAGTACGCCGCAGCAATCGAGATTTCTTCGGCAGCAGTGATTACTGGATCGCCCGCTTTAGCGGGCGATGACCGCAATCAATTTACTGCCCGCGATAGACCCACACGCGCGCGGGCGGCAGGTTCATCCAGATCAGGTTGGACGGCTCGGCCGAGATGCCCGAGAGCGCCTTCGGGATCGGCGGCATCATCGCATAGGTGAACTGGATGAAGGGCGCGCCCGGCCCGAGCAGCGTCATGGCGTCCGCAATCAGGCGCAGACGCGTGCGCAGCGGCTTGGTCATCAGCGGCAACCCGGACACCATGGCGGCGGCCGGCTCCCGCACGGTCGTCTCCAGCAGGCGCCGTAGACGATAAGCGTCACCCTGCACCACCGTCGCCGCCGGATAGCGCGTGCGCAGCAGACGGCAGAAATCTGGGTTGAACTCGACCAGCACCAGGCGGGCGGGATCGACGCCGTGCTCGACCAGCGCTTCAGTCACCGGACCGGTGCCGGGGCCAAGCTCGATCACCGGGCCGGTCGAATTCGGATCGACATAACGGGCCATGGTGCGGGCCAGCGCCTTGCTCGACGGCATCACCGCGCCGGTGCGCAGCGGCTTCTCCATCCACGAACGGATGAACTGCATCTCGTCGTCGAGACGAAGCGGCTTCTTGGCTGCGCGGACGATAGACGGCGAGGACATAGCTGGGGTCACGCGTACGGTCGGCGGGGCTTGGCCCGCGAGGGTTTAGGGCTATAGCGCGCGGCGCGAGGGGTCAAGATGGCTACTCGGTATGACTGCTGCGATTTCCGAGCCCGTCCCAGAACTCCTTGACCCGGCTGAGGAATCCAGCGGCCTCCGGCTGGGTCTCCTCGGAGGAGAGCTTGTTGAACTCGGCCAGCAGCTCGCGTTGCTTCTTGCTGAGATTTTGCGGCGTTTCCACCACGACCTGAACGTACATGTCGCCGGTCTGTTTCGATCGCAGCACCGGCATGCCTTTGCCGGTCAGGCGGAAGCGGCGTCCGGTCTGGGTGCCGGCCGGCACCTTCACCTTGGCCTTGCTGCCGTCGATCGAGGGCACCTCGCAATCGCCGCCCAGCGCCGCCGTCACCATCGAGATCGGCACCCGGCAGTGCAGATCGGCGCCGTCGCGCTGGAAGAACGCGTGCTGCGCGAGCGAGAGGAAAATATAGAGGTCGCCCGGCGGCCCGCCGCGCATGCCCGCCTCGCCTTCGCCGGCGAGCCGGATGCGGGTGCCGTCCTCGACCCCGGCCGGAATGTTGACCGACAGCGTCCGTTCGCGCGTCACGCGCCCGGCACCGCCACAGTTCTTGCAGGGGTCTTCGATGACCTGGCCGCGGCCCTGGCAGGTCGGACAGGTGCGCTCGAGCGTGAAGAAGCCTTGGGCGTGACGGATTTTGCCGGCGCCGGCGCAACTGGTGCAGGTCTTCGGCTTGGTGCCGGCCTTGGCGCCCGTGCCGGAGCAGAATTCGCAGGTGACCGAGGTCGGGATGCGAACTTGGGCGGTCTTGCCCTCGAACGCTTCGTCGAGGGTGATCTCCATGTTGTAGCGCAGATCGGAGCCGCGCTCGCGGCCGTTGCCGCGGCCGCGCTGGCTCCCCATGCCGAAGATGCCTTCGAAGATATCGGAGAACGTCGAGCCGAAATCGGAGCCGAAGCCATGGCCGCCGCCGCCGCCGTGCTCGAAGGCGGCGTGACCGAAACGGTCATAGGCGGCGCGCTTGTCGCCGTCCTTGAGGACGTCGTAGGCCTCGTTGATTTCCTTGAACTTGTGTTCGCTGTCGTTGTCGCCCGGATTGCGGTCCGGATGGAACTGCATGGCGAGTTTGCGGAACGAAGCCTTGAGTTCGGCCTCGGTGCAGCCGCGCTCAACACCCAGGACTTCGTAGTAGTCGCGTTTGGACATCAGCGATCGCGTCCGTGTGTGGGGCCGTCATTCCGGGGCGCGCCGAAGGCGCGAACCCGGGATCCAGAAATTAATGCACTGCCTGTGTCTGGATTCCGGGTTCGCTCGCTACGCTCGCGCTCCGGAATGACGCAGAATTCCCCTCGATAGAAATAATGCCCCCGGATGGACTCCGGGGGCACGATGATGTTGGCAGCGTGCAACATGCGCCGCGAGACGCGTTACGCCGATTTTTTCTTGTCGTCGTCGACTTCGGTGAATTCCGCGTCGACCACGTCTTCCTTCTTTTCGCCCGAGGCCTCGCCGCCGCCGGGAGCGCCCTGCGCTTCCTGCTGCTGCTTGTACATGGCCTCGCCGAGCTTCATCGAAGCCTGCGCCAGCACGTTGGTCTTGGTCTGGATCGCTTCCGCATCGTCGCTCTTCAGAGCTTCCTTCAGGTCGGCGATGGCGTTCTCGATCGCGGTCCGGTCGGCATCGGCAACCTTCGAACCGTGCTCGGAGAGCGCCTTCTCGGTCGAGTGCACCAGCGCTTCGCCGTGGTTCTTGGCTTCGACCGCGGCCTTGCGCTTCTTGTCTTCCTCGGCGTGAGCTTCCGCGTCCTTGACCATCTTTTCGATGTCGCCTTCGGACAAACCGCCCGAAGCCTGGATGCGGATCTGCTGTTCCTTGCCCGTCGCCTTGTCCTTGGCGTTGACGTTGACGATGCCGTTGGCGTCGATGTCGAACGCGACCTCGATCTGCGGCACGCCGCGCGGCGACGGCGGGATACCGACCAGGTCGAACTGGCCGAGAATCTTGTTGTCGGCCGCCATCTCGCGTTCGCCCTGGAAGACGCGGATCGTGACCGCGTTCTGATTGTCCTCGGCGGTCGAGAACACCTGGCTCTTCTTGGTCGGGATCGTGGTGTTGCGGTCGATGATGCGCGTGAACACGCCGCCCAGCGTCTCGATGCCGAGCGACAGCGGGGTCACGTCGAGCAGCAGCACGTCCTTGACGTCGCCTTGCAGCACGCCGGCCTGGATGGCGGCGCCGATGGCGACGACTTCATCCGGGTTGACGCCCTTGTGCGGCTCCTTGCCGAAGAACTGCTTCACGACTTCCTGCACCTTCGGCATGCGCGTCATGCCGCCGACCAGGACCACCTCGTTGATCTCGCCCGCGGAGACGCCCGCGTCCTTGAGCGCCTTGCGGCACGGCTCGACCGTCTTCTGGATGAGGTCGTCGACCAGCGCCTCGAACTTGGCGCGGGTGAGCTTCATGGTCAGGTGCTTCG
>CAYJPU010000122.1:0-10184 GCA_964372105.1 uncultured Undibacter sp. | reverse complement strand
CGCATCCGCTACCTCGGCGTCGTGCTGTATGACGCCGACCGCATCGAGGAAGCGGCCAGCGTGCCGAACGAGCAGGACCTCTACGATGCCCAGCTCGGCGTGTTCCTCAATCCGCACGACCCGGCGGTGATCGCGCAAGCGCGCGCCGACGGCATCGCCGAAAACTGGCTGGAGGGCGCGCGCCGCTCGCCGGTCTACAAGATGGCGATGGAGTGGAAGGTCGCGTTCCCGCTGCATCCGGAATACCGCACGCTGCCGATGGTCTGGTACGTGCCGCCGCTGTCGCCGATTCAGTCGGCCGCTGCCGCCGGCAAGATCGGCCACGACGGCGCGATGCCGGACGTGCGTTCGCTGCGCATCCCGCTCAAGTACCTCGCCAACCTGCTGACGGCGGGCAAGGAAGAACCGGTGGCGCTCGGTCTCGAGCGCATGCTGGCGATGCGCGCCTACATGCGCGCCAAAACCGTCGACGGCGTCATCGACGAGGCCGTCGCCAAGCGCGTCGGCCTCACCAGCGCGGCGATCGAGGACATGTACCACATCATGGCGATCGCCAATTACGAGGACCGCTTCGTCATTCCGACAGCGCACCGCGAAGTGAACGAAGACGCCCAAGACCTGCGCGGCTCCTGCGGCTTCTCGTTCGGTAACGGCTGCTCCGGCGGCGAGACCGAAACCAACCTGTTCGGCACGCCTAAAGGTCCGAAAGTGCGCGGCAAGACCCCGATGGAGGTGGTGTAATGGCCAAAACCTTCAAGGCGCTCTCGGCGCTGCTGAGCTATCCGAGCGCTGATCTCCAGCATGCCGTCGGAGAGTTGCGGACGGTGATCGAAACCGAAGCGCTGGTGCCGTCGGCCGTCCGCCGGCAGCTCGACGCCCTCCTCGCCGACATCGCCGGCGGCGATCTCTATGACCTGCAGGAACGTTACGTCCTGTTGTTCGACCGCACGCGCTCCCTGTCGCTCCATATGTTCGAGCACGTGCACGGCGAAAGCCGTGACCGCGGTCAGGCGATGGTCGATCTGCTGGCGATGTACGAAGAACGCGGCCTCGCGGCGGTCAAGAACGAATTGCCGGATTTCCTACCGCTGTTCCTCGAGTTTCTCGCCACGCTGCCGCAGGCGGAAGCCTGCGAGATGCTCGGCCAGCCGGCGCACATCCTCGCCGCGATGGCCGAGCGGCTGCGCAAGCGGCAGACGCCATACGAAGCGGTGTTTCGCGCCCTCGTGGCGCTTTCGTCGGTCAAGCCGAAAGGCGAGGAAGTCTCAGCGCTGCTGGCCTTGCCGGACCCCGATCCGATGGACCTCGCGGCGCTCGATGCCGCCTGGGAGGACGAGCCGGTCAAGTTCGGGCCCGGCGCCGGCGATAGCTGCAAGGACACGCTGATGGCTCACGTTCGCGGCGGCTTGCGCCCCGCGCCCGACATGCCGGCGGCAACCCGCTCCAATTTGCGCCAGTGAGGACACCATCATGCGCGATCTGATCACCTACGTCGTCTTCGGCTGGTATCCTTACCTCTGCCTCACCGTGTTCCTGCTCGGCAGCCTCGTGCGCTTCGACCGCGAGCAGTACACGTGGCGCAGCGGCTCCAGCCAATTGCTGCGCCGGCGTCAACTGACGTGGGGTTCGAATCTGTTCCATGTCGGCATCCTGGTCATCTTCCTCGGCCATTTTGCCGGCCTGCTGACGCCGATCGTGGTGTTCGACACGCTCGGCATCTCGCACACCTTCAAGCAATGGCTGGCGATCATCGTCGGCGGCGTCGCCGGCGTCATGTGCTTCGTCGGCATCACCCTGCTGGTGCACCGCCGGCTGTTCGACGCGCGCATTCGCACCAACTCGTCGTTCGGCGACATCGCGATCCTGCTGCTGCTCTACGCGCAACTCATCCTCGGCCTCGGCACCATCTTCGTGTCGCTCAATCATCTCGACGGCCATGAGATGGTGAGGTTCATGACCTGGGCGCAGGGCATCCTCACCTTGCAGCCGGGCGTCTCGGCGCTGATCGCCGACGCACACCCGATCTTCAGGGCCCACCTGTTCCTCGGCATGACGATCTTCCTGGTGTTCCCGTTCACCCGCCTCGTGCATATCTGGAGCGCGCCGGTCTGGTATCTCGGCCGCCGCGGCTATCAGGTGGTGCGGGCGCGGCAAGGCCGGACGGTTGCGCCCCGGCAACCGGCGCGCCGCGCCGTGCCGGCGGAGTGACCGCCATGTCGTGCTCGGTTCACACCAACATCCCGGCGGGCAAGCCGGTCACGGTCAGCGTCAACGGCGTCACGGTCGAACGTGACGCCATCGTCCGGGAAATGCAGCACCATCCGGCGGGCAAGCCGATCGAGGCCTGGCAGCAGGCGGCGCGCGCGCTGGTCATCCGCGAATTGCTGTTGCAGCGGGCGCGCGTCCTCGGCGTGACGCCGGAGCCGATCAGCGACGAGGCCGGCCGCCGCGAGACCGACGACGAGGCGCTCATGCGCGCCGTGGTCGACCGGGAGGTCACGGTGCCGGAGCCGGACGACGCGACCTGCCGCCGCTTCTACGACAAGAACCTGGCGCGCTTCCGTTCGCCCGACATCTACGAGGCCGCGCACATTTTGTTCGCGGCGCTGCCGTCCGACAGTGCGGCTTACGCGCAGGCGCGCGCGGACGCCACCGCCGTGCTGGCCACCCTGACCGAGAATCCGGAAACCTTCGCCGCGCTGGCGCAGGCCTATTCGCGCTGCCCGTCGGCCGCGCAGGGCGGCAATCTCGGCCAGCTCACGCAAGGCCAGACCACGCCGGAGTTCGAAAAGGCCATGCTGGCGCTCGCGCCCGGGGCGCTGTGCGCCGAGCCGGTCGCGACCCGCTACGGCTTCCACATCATCCGGCTCGAGCGCAAGCACGCGGGCCGGACGCTGCCCTATGAGGCGGTCGCGGAACGCATCGCCGGCTATCTGCGCGACAGCGTCGCCCACCGTGCCCAGGCGCAGTACATCGCCAGGCTGGTTTCGGCGGCGCAGATCGAGGGCATCGCGCTCGCCGACGCCGAGAGCATGCGCGTGCATTGAGGAGTGTCCGGCCATGATGCTGGGTGATGTCTTGAGGCGATTGACCGACGACACCGCGGCGGCGGAGGTCATTCTCGACGCCGGCGATCTGACGCTGCTCGCCGCCATGCGCGAACGCGCCGCGGCCGAAGGCATGGACCTCGCCGCCTTCAGCCGCGCCGCGGTGCGGCGTTATTCCGCGGAGGCGTCGGAAGAGGAGTGGGTCACCATGCTGGGGCAAATCACCCGGTCGGACGATCCGGGCACGACCTGCCTCAAGCGCGCCTTCGGCAACGCGCTCAACGGCTAGGCCGGCCGGCGAACCGACAATGAGCCTCGATCATCTTTTCGATAGAAACGTCGCCTGGGCACAGGCGAAAACACGGGTCGATCCGGATTTTTTCGCGCGCATGGCGGGGCAGCAATCGCCCAAGTTTCTGTGGATCGGCTGCTCGGACAGCCGCGTCCCGGCCAACGACGTGCTCGGGCTCGATCCCGGCGAGGTCTTCGTCCAGCGCAACATCGCGAACGTGGTGCACACGAGCGACATGAACCTGCTCGCCGTGCTCGAATACGCGATCGAGATCCTCAGAATCGAACATGTGATCGTCTGCGGGCACTACGGCTGCGGCGGCATCCAGCGCGCCTTGGGCGACGACCGCTCCGCTCTGGTCGATCATTGGCTGCAGCCGATCGTGATGCTTTACCGCAAGCACCGCCCGGTCTTCGACGCGATTGCCGATGTCGATGCGCGGGTGAACCGGATGTGCGAGCTCAACATCGAGATGCAGGTGCGCCGCGTCGCGTCCATCCCGACCGTCGAAAACGCCTGGATGCGAGGACATAAACTTCACCTCCACGGCTGGATCTACGGCGTGAATGACGGTCTGTTGCGCGATCTCGGGCCGACCATCGCCTCGACGGCCGAGCGCGATGTCCTGGTCAGCATCGACGAGCGCGTGCGCCAGCCGGCCGAACCGATCAGCGGCGTGCGCCGTCACGCCATCGAGGCGTTTATCGGTAACGGTGCCGGCAGTGCGGTGCCGTGCTGCCCGGCGCCGTCTTTGTCGCGCCGAAGCGCGCCGGCACGGTAACCGGAAACAGCGGGATAGTGTGGCGATTGGAGGCCCGGCCTGGAATCGAACCAGGCTGGAAGACCTTGCATGGCTTCTGCGTAAACCACTCCGCCACCGGGCCGCCGACAGCAATAAGCCTTGACCCTTGCCGGAAGGTATACGCCGGCATCCGGTTACCGGCTGGCGCCCGGTGCGGTTAACGGCTGGTTAGCGGCCGGCTCAGGAACGTCATGCGCTGCTGGTTGTGGCCGATGTTGCGCCTGGCGCGTTCCGGCGCAAAGCCGGCGCGGCGTAATTTTTCCAGCGCGCCGGCCTCGTCGTAGTGCGACAGGCCGTGTGTTTTCTTCAGCTTGAAATAGTCCGACACGAAAATGCGGATCAGTCCGCCGACCGCGGCCCAGAAGAAGCCGTTGGCGGCGCCGAAGCGTAACAGCGCGAGCGCCGCCGCCGGCGCCGCGAGGGTCGGCGGCACGACGTCGCCGAGAATGAACAGGCCGGTCGGCTTCAACAGGCGATGAAAGGTCGCGAGCAGCTTGTCGAGCTCGTCGCCGCTGAGATACTGCGCGACCGAATGCAGCACGATCAGGTCGAACGAGCCGGCCGGCATCGCCGCCGCCTCGTCCGGCGTCATCACCGAAATCTTCGGGTTGCCGGCGTAGCGCGCGGCGAGCGCGGCCCGCACGTTGGGCGCGGCCTCCACCATGGTGAGGTGACCGCCGGCCTCGGCGACCAGCGCAGCCGAGGTCGCCTCGCCGCAGCCGTAGTCCATCACGCGGGCGCCGGGCGAGGGCACGTAGGCGCGGATGTCTTCGGCGATGGTGCGGTAATGAACGTCGCGATGACGTTCATTCACGTAGATCACCGAATGCTTGAAATCGTAGAAGCTGATCCAGTCCATACAATACCCGGCGCTTACGCGACTTGCTTGCTGCGATCCGCGCCCGGCTTCCACAGCCGCCGCACGGTCGTCTTCTTCAGCTTTTGTTCGGCGCGGCGCAAGTCATAAGCCGCCTGCAACCGCAGCCACATGTCGGCCGGCGGATTGGTGAAGGCGCGCTCCAGCCGCACGGCGATGTCCGGCGTGATCGGCGACTTACCGTTGCAGATTTCGGACAAAGTCTTGCGACTAATGCCAAGCGCCTTGGCGGTCTCAGTCACAGTTAGCCCGAGCGGCACGAGCACGTCTTCCTTCAGGCCTTCGCCGGGATGCGGCGGATCGAGCATCGGCATGATTTCACCTCAGTGATAGTCCACCAGATCGACGTCCGCGACGTGACTATCTTCGAATCGGAAGATGATGCGCCAGTTGCCTGATACGGAAACACTCCAGAAACCGCTCAGGTTCCCGGTTAGTGGATGCAGCCGCAAGCCCGGGAAATCCATATCGCGCGGCATGCGCGCCACGTTTAGGTAACTGAGAATTCGTCCGATCCTGTTGCGGTGGGCAGCATGAACACGGGATGCGTCGCCGCGTTCATGCAGCAGTCTCAGTCCCCGGTGCCGGAAACTGCGGATCATGCCACATGGTACGCTGTAACCCGTTGGGTGTCAACACGGCCGTCGAGCCGCGCGCTCACGCGCTCTTGTGTTTGTTCTGCCGCATCATGTCGACGAAGCGCGTGAACAGGTAATGGCTGTCGCGCGGGCCGGGCGAAGCTTCCGGATGGTACTGCACCGAGAACACCGGTTTGTCCTTGAGCGCGATGCCGCAGTTCGAGCCGTCGAACAGCGAGAAATGCGTCTGCTCGACGTTGTTCGGCAGCGAGTCCTTGTCGAGCGCGAAGCCGTGGTTCATCGAGGTGATCTCGACCTTGCCGGTCGTGATGTCCTTCACCGGATGGTTGGCGCCGTGGTGGCCCTGATGCATCTTCTGTGTCTTGCCGCCGACCGCGATGCCGAGCATCTGGTGGCCGAGGCAAATCCCGAAGGTCGGCGTGCCGCTGTCGACCACGGTCTTGATCACCGGCACGGCATATTTGCCGGTCTCGGCCGGGTCGCCCGGGCCGTTCGACAGGAACACGCCGTCGGGCTTCAGCGCCATGATGTCGTCGGCCGAGGTCGTGGCTGGCACCACGGTCACCTTGCAGCCGGCGCCTGCCAGCAGGCGCAGGATGTTGCGCTTGACGCCGTAGTCGATGGCGACGACGTGGAATTCCGGGCTGGTCTGGCGGCCGAAGCCCTTGCCCCAGACCCACTCGGTTTCGTCCCAGGTGAACCGTTGGCCGGTCGTCACCTGCGGCACCAGGTCCATGCCGACCAGGCCCGGCCACGCGCGCGCTTCTTGTCGCAGCGCCGCGACGTCGAATTTGCCCGACGGGTCGTGCGCGATCACGGCGTTGGGCATGCCCTTTTCGCGGATCAGCGTGGTGAGCGCGCGCGTATCGATGCCGCACAGGCCGATGATGCCGCGGCTCTTCAGCCAATGGTCGAGATGGCGGGTGGCGCGATAATTCGAGGGCGCGGTGATGTCGCTGTGCAGGATGACGCCGCGCGCGCCCGGGGTCGCGGCCATGTTCACCGTCTCGATGTCGTCCTCGTTGGTGCCGACATTGCCGATATGCGGGAAGGTGAAGGTGATGATCTGGCCGGCATAGGAGGGGTCGGTGAGGATTTCCTCATAGCCGGTCATCGCGGTATTGAAGCAGACCTCGCCGACCGCGGAGCCGGTGGCGCCCAGGCCGGTGCCTTTCAGCACCGTGCCGTCGGCGAGCACGAGCAGGGCGGTGGCCGCAGGTTCAGCCCAGCCGGAATCGTCTTGTTTGAGGCTCATGAGCGGCCTAAATAGCGCGCTATCCCGCGCCGTCAATGAGGCTTTTTGCGACCATGGATTTGCTCACGGCATTCGGGCTTTTTTCCGTGACGGCCATGTCCGTGACGGCTATGGCGGTTTGCTGCGCATTGCGGGACCGCAGCCGCCGGTTCACCCCCGGACCTGCGGGATCTGCGGCCTGGCTTCGCTCGCTGCATTCCTGCAAGGGGTCCGGCCGTTCGGGGTCGTCGCGGCCATCTGGGTGCTGGTTGCGCCCGGGCGGTTCCGGCGGCGGTGTTCCGTTTCACTCGTGAACTGATGAGGTCACTCCGTGCTGCGCGACGACATCAACAATGCCCTGAAAGACGCCATGAAGGCCAGGAACGAGCGCAAAGTCTCGACGCTGCGCCTGATGAATTCCACCATCAAGAATGCCGACATCGAGGCGCGCGGCGCCGGCAAGGGACCGCTGCCGGACGCCGACCTGCTCGGCGTGTTCCAGAAGATGATCAAGCAGCGCCAGGAATCGAAGGAGCTGTACGAGAAGGGCGGCCGTCCGGAACTCGCGCAGCAGGAGGCCGAGGAGATCGCGATCATCCAGGGCTATCTGCCCAGGCAGATGTCGGATGCCGAGATCGGTGCCGCCATCGACGCCGTCATCAAGGAAACCGGCGCCGCCGGCGTGAAAGACATGGGCAAGGTAATCGGCGCACTGAAGGCCAAATATGCCGGGCAGATGGATTTCGGCAAGGCGAGCGGCCTCGTGAAGGGCAAGCTCGCCGGCTGAGGACACCCGCGTACCTTGCGATTGCGCAGGATCAAATCCGCATCGCCGGGGAGTGTCAAAGGACGAAGCCGGCGGGACGCCGCAGGGATGGAGACCAGTTTGCGCCTCAGGACGATCGTCATCGCGACTGCGCTCGCGGCCGCCGCGGCGGGCGTCCTATGGTGGCAGTTCGGACGCGGGACCGCGGTCACGGTCGCGGCGCCCGCGCGCGGCACGGCGGTGGAAATCGTCTATGCCACCGGGGCGGTGGAGCCGGTGCAATGGGCCAAGGTCACAAGCCTGATCCGCCAGCGCATCGTCTTCATGTGTGATTGCGAGGGCGGTGCGGTGAAGCGCGGCGACGTGCTCGCGCGCCTCGACGACAAGGAAATCCGCGCCCAATTGCATGAACTCAAGGCGCGCGAGGATTTCGCCAGGCAGGAAGTCTCGCGCACGACCGAATTGATCGGCCGCGGCGCCACCACCATGCAGGCGCACGAGCGCGCGCTCACCGAGCTGCGCCAGGTGCAGGGCCTGTTGTCGGTGCTGATGGAGCGCGTCGACCAGTACACCATCACCGCCCCGATCGACGGCATCGTGCTGCGCCAGGACGGCGAGGTCGGCGAGATCGCCGAAACCGGCGCCATCCTGTTCCGCGTCGGCGTGCCGCGCCCGCTGCAGGTGGAGGCCGAGGTCAACGAGGAGGACATTCCGCGCGTCGCGCTCGGCCAGCTCGTGCTGTTCCGCACCGACGCCTTCCCCGACCGCCGCATCGAGGGCCGGGTGCGCGAACTGACGCCGATGGGCGATCCGGTCAGCAAGACCTACCGCATCCGCATCGCGCTGCCCGAGGATACGCCGCTGCGCATCGGCATGAGCGTGGAGGCCAATATCGTCACCCGCGAGAAGCCGGATGCGCTGCTCGTCCCCGCCGACGCGGTGCAGGGCTCCGCCGTCTATGTTGCCGACGGCGCGCGGGCGCGCCGGCGCGCGGTCACGGCCGGCATCCGCGGCACGCGCGCGGTCGAAATCCTCGACGGCCTGACGCCGCAGGACCGCGTCATTTCTCCGCTCGCCACCGGGCTTGCCGACGGCGCCCGCATCCGCGTGGTGGGAAGCGCGGCGCCGTGAACCTGATCCTCGACATCGCCTTCACGCATGTGCGCTCGCGCGCGCGGCAGACCTTTGTCGCGGTCGCCGGCGTCGCAACCGGCGTCGGCTTCTCGATCATGATGGCCGCGCTCATGGTCGGCTCGCAGAACGATTTCATGCGGCAACTGATCGATGCGCTGCCGCACATCGCGGTCTCCGACGAGCGGCGCGATCCGCCGCGCCAGCCGGCCGAGGCCGCCTATGAGGCGGTGCGCATCTATGGCCTCACCCCGGAGACGCGCCGGCGGGGCATCAAGAACCCGCTCGCCACCATGGCCTCGCTGGAAGGCTGGGTGCCGGGCGCGGTCGCCCCCTCGACCAAGACGCAGGCGATCCTGCGCTATGCCGGCCGCGACTTTGCCGTCAGCATCACCGGCATCGACCCGCATCGCGAGCCGCGCGTGTCCTCGCTGCCCAAACACATGCGCGGCACCACCATCGCCGCGCTCTACCGCGCCACCAACGCCATCATCCTGGGCGACCGCCTGGCCGAGAAGCTCGGCGCGCGCGTGGGCGCCAACCTCACCGTGCAGACCAGCGAAGGCGTCAGCCTCAATGCGCAGGTGGTGGGTCTGTTTCATTCCGGCGTCCGCTCGGTCGACGAAAGCTCGGCCTATGTGCTGCTCAAGACCGCGCAAATCCTCGCCAAGCAGACCGCCCTGATCAACGAATTGCGCGTGCGCGTGCGCGATCCGATGACCGCCGGCACCATCGCCCAGCGTATCGAGCGGCAGACCGGCTACAAGTCGGTGTCCTGGCAGGAGGCGCACGAGGACCTGTTGTCCTCGTTCGTGATCCGCAACGTGATCATGTACACGGTGGTCGGCGCCATCCTGCTGGTCGCAAGCTTCGGCACCTACAACATCATCTCCACCATCACCCACGAGAAGGCGCGCGACATCGCGATCATGAAGTCGCTCGGCCTGAGCGAAGGCACGGTGCGCACCATCTTCGTGCTCGAAGCGCTGATCATCGGGCTGGCGGGGGCGCTGCTCGGCTCCATTTTCGGCTATCTGTTGTGCCGCGCGCTCGGCTCGATCGAGATCAGGAGCCCGTTCATGGACGCCAACCGGCTGCCGCTGGTCTATGCGCCGCTGCATTACCTGATCGCCGGCCTGGTCGCGCTGGTTTCCTCGTTCGCGGCCGGCTTTGCGCCGGCGCGCAAGGCGGCGCGCGTGCATCCGGTCGAGATCATCCGGGGGGCAACATGAGCGCGCCTGCGCGCGACATCCTGATCGAGGCGCGCGGCGTCACCCGCATCCTGCCCGGCATCGTGCCGGTGACGCTGGTCCACGACATCGATCTGGTCATCCGCGAGAACGAGTTCGTCGCCATTACCGGCCCGTCCGGTTCGGGCAAGTCCTCGCTGCTCTATCTGCTCGGCCTGCTCGACATGCCGACCACGGGCGAAGTGC
>CAYJPU010000121.1:0-10311 GCA_964372105.1 uncultured Undibacter sp. | reverse complement strand
ACGGCCTGCGCGTCGCCAACGTCTTCCACGCCGGCGACGGCAACCTGCACCCGCTCATCCTGTACGACGCCAACAAGCCGGGCGAGCTCGACGCCGCCGAGCAGTTCGGCGCCGAAATTTTGAAGCTCTGCGTCGCGGTCGGCGGCGTGCTGACCGGCGAGCACGGCGTCGGCGTCGAGAAGCGCGACCTGATGCCGACGATGTTCTCCGAGGTCGATCTCAACGCCCAGCAGCGCGTCAAATGCGCC
This sequence comes from uncultured Undibacter sp., assembly GCA_964372105.1. Taxonomy (GTDB): domain Bacteria; phylum Pseudomonadota; class Alphaproteobacteria; order Rhizobiales; family Xanthobacteraceae; genus Pseudolabrys. The sequence goes on along the minus strand of CAYJPU010000121.1, from coordinate 10,063 downwards.
TTCGACGCCAAGGGCCTGCTCAATCCGGGCAAGGTCTTCCCGCAACTCCACCGCTGCGCTGAACTCGGCCGCATCCACATCTCCGGCGGCAAGCTGCCGTTCCCGGACATCCCGAGGTTTTGACCTAGCGACGCGTGAAACTTGACTTTATGAGTATTTACTCATAGACGGGCTCAATCCGAATGGCGCCTCCGGAACGTCCGCTATTGTGGGTTGCCTCCAGCAAGCGCGACTATTTGGAGTTTCCGCCGGGCGTCCAGGATGGCTTCGGGTTCGAGCTTTATCTGGTGCAGACCGGTCAACATCCGCCTTCGGCCAAGCCGCTCAAGGGATTTGGCGGCGGAACACTGGAGTTGATCGAGAATTTTGCAGGTGACACCTATCGGGCCGTCTATACCGTGCGTTTCAGCGAGGCTGTCTACGTCTTGCATGTATTCAAGAAGAAATCGAAGCGGGGCCGTAAGACGCCGCAAGCTGACATCGAGATGATCAGACGACGTTTAAAGATGGCCGAGGAGGACCGCACTCAGCGCTTCAGCGGGGAAGGCAAGCGATGACTCGAAAAGCAAAAGTCGAAGCGGCCAGCGGCAACATCTTCGCCGATCTCGGCCTGCCTGATGCAGGGCCGCACTTTCTCAAGGCGCAGATCGTCGCGGAGATTTATCGCCTCGCGACCGCCAAGAAGCTCACCCAGGCGCAGGTTGCCAAGCGCCTCGGTATCAGCCAGCCGGAAGTGTCGCGCATGTTCAAGGGGCACTTCCGAGAATATTCCATCGAGCGCCTGATGGGATTTCTCACCAGTTTCGACCGGGACGTCGACATCGTCGTGCGCCCACACAAGAAGGCGGGCAAGCCCGGCCGCATCACGTTCAAGAGCGGACAAGAGGCGGCGTGATGCAGTACGGCGCGGCGAGCAAAAGGACGGGCAAACTGTATCATGCAAGCACGGAAGAACTGCGGGCGATTGACGAGGCGCTTACCGCTGTCGAGCGCGGGGAAATCGCGAGTGATGAGGAAGTTGAGGCTGTCTTTGCAAAGTATCGTATCTCTCCGCTGTCATCACCGGGCTTGTCCCGGTGATCCCGATTCTCTTGGCAAGGCCGTGCTCCACGAATCGGGATGGCCGGGACAAGCCCGGCCATGACTGACGTCTTGAAACCCCGCGACGCCAAGGAGGTCGAGGACGCCGTTCAATGGGCGCTCGGCAACGACAAGGCGCTTGAAATTGCCGGGCAGGGCACCAAGCGCGCGCTCGGCCGCCCCAGCCAGACCGACCTGACGCTCGATCTGTCGGGCTTGACCGGCGTCACGCTCTACGAGCCGGACGAGCTGGTGCTGTCGGCCCGCGCCGGCACGCCGCTGGCCGAGATCGACGCGCTGCTCGGCAAGAACAACCAGGAGCTGGCCTTCGAGCCGGCCGACTACGGACCCTTGTTCGGGGGCGAGCCCGGGCAGGGCACGCTCGGCGGCGCGATCGCCACCAACCTCTCCGGCCCGCGCCGCATCAAGGCCGGCGCCGCGCGCGACCACTTCCTTGGGCTGACGGCGGTGACCGGCCGCGGCGACACCATCAAGTCCGGCGGCCGCGTGGTGAAGAACGTCACCGGCTACGACATGTGCAAGCTCGTCGCCGGCTCGTACGGCACGCTCGCCGCCATGACCGACATCACCTTGAAGGTGCTGCCCAGGGCCGAGCTGGAGGCCACCGTGCTGGTGGAAGGCCTCGACGACGCCGCCGCCTGCCTGGCGATGGCGGCCGCGCTCGGCTCGTCGGCCGACGTCTCCGGCGCCGCGCATCTGCCCGACCACATCGCGTCGTTCTTCGACGGCCTGCCGAAGCCGGCGGCCTCGACGGTGCTGCGGCTGGAGGGCTTCGCGCCTTCGGTCGCCCACCGCAAGGAAGCGCTGGCCGCGCTGCTGAAGCCGTTCGGCCCGGTGACGTTGATCGAGTCGGAGGTGTCGCGCGCGCTGTGGCGCAGCATCCGCAACGTAAAGCCGTTTACCGGGGCGGCGGCGCATGTCCGCCCGCTCTGGCGCATCTCCACCGGTCCGGCGCAGGCGCACCGCGTCGTCGATCTGATCACGCCGGCGGCGCAGATGTTCTACGACTGGGGCGGCGGCCTGATCTGGGTGGCGATGCCGTTCGAGGACGAGCCCGATGCCGGCTCGATCCGCGGCGCGGTCGAGACGCTCGGCGGCCACGCCACGCTGGTCCGCGCGCCCGCCGCCGTGCGGGCCACGGTCGGCGTCTTCCAGCCCGAGGAACCAGCCTTGCGCGCGCTCACCAAGCGCGTGAAGGAAAGCTTAGACCCCAAGGGCGTGCTCAATCCCGGCCGTATGTGGGCGGGGGTGTAGCGGGCGGTGCCGCAAACTCTGTCGTCATGCCCGGCCTTGTGCCGGGCATCCACGTCGTTACGCCTTGAAGCAAAGCAAGACGTGGATGGCCGGGACAAGCCCGGCCATGACGAATGAAAGGCATACGTTGCGGTCGGATCGCTGCGGTTCTACCATCCCGCCATCTCAATCGGGGTGCCTCGCAAAGGAGGCTGAGAGGCGGTTCGCCGCCAACCCGTCGAACCTGATCCGGGTCGTGCCGGCGGAGGGAAGTGAGGTGGCGATCAGCCCGTGTGGCATCGCGCTTCGTCCGCGGCGGCCCCTATGGAGGCCGCCATGCCCGAACCCTTCTCTCTCGCCGACGTCTATTCCGCGCTTGAAGATCTGCGCGCGCGCCGCCCGCTCGTGCACAACATCACGAACTATGTGGCGATGAGCGTGTCCGCCAATGTCCTGCTCGCGCTCGGCGCCTCGCCGGCGATGGTGCATGCCGTCGAGGAAGTCGAGGACTTTGTCGCCATCTCCGACGCGCTCGTCGTCAACATCGGCACGCTGTCGCCGCCCTGGGTGACGGCCATGCGCAAAGCCGCCGAACGCGCCCGGGCCGGCGGCAAGCCCTGGGTGCTTGATCCCGTCGGCTGCGGGGCGACGCCCTACCGCACCGGGGCCGCAGCGGCGCTCGCCGCGCTTGCACCGTCGATCATCCGCGGCAATGCCAGCGAGATCATGAGCCTTGCGGGCGAGACCGGCGCCGGCAAAGGCGTGGATTCGCTCAGCAGCGCTGACGACGCCAGGGCGGCCGCGGCCGCCTTGGCCGGGCGCACCGGCGCGGCTGTCGCCGTCACCGGAATCGTCGATTACGTCTGCGACCGGAGCGGCCCAACGGCGATCCATGCCGGTCACGCGTTGATGCCGTTGTCCACCGCGCTCGGCTGTTCGTTGAGCGCCGTCACCGCCGCCTTTGCGGCCGTGCGCCCGCCACGGCAGGCGGCGGTCGCCGCGCTCGCGGTGTTCGGCGCCGCCGGTTCCGCCGCTGCCCAACGCTGCCGTGGTCCCGGCCATCTGCCTGTTGAAATCTGTGACGAGCTCTACCGCATGACGCCGGAGACGCTGGCGCAGCACGCCCGTCTTACCATCTGACCCGGCGGGTTGACCTTGCCGCGTAAACAACGATGGTAGCCGTCGTCCCCGCGAAGGCGGGGACCCATACGCCGCGGCCTCACCCCGCCTCATCCTGAGGAGCAAAGCGAAGCGATGCGTCTCGAAGGATGGGGCGGCCACCATACCGCGGCCACATGGTTCGAGACGCGCTCCTGCGGAGCGCTCCTCACCATGAGGCCGGGAGAGCTTCGAAAACAGTCAATGCAAACCTCCTTCACCCTCGATCAGTTGATGGACCCGCAGACCGCGGTGTCGGAGAAGATCCTGCGCGCCTGCGTGCACTGCGGCTTCTGCACTGCGACCTGCCCGACCTACGTGCTCTTGGGCGACGAGCTCGATTCACCGCGCGGCCGCATCTATCTGATCAAGGAGATGCTGGAGAACGACCGCCCGGCCACGACTGAGGTGGTCAAGCACATCGACCGCTGCCTGTCGTGCCTGGCCTGCATGACCACCTGTCCGTCCGGCGTGCACTACATGCACCTGGTCGATTATGCCCGCGAGCACATCGAGGACACCTACAAGCGCCCGCTCGCCGACCGCATCATGCGCGGCCTCCTGGCAAAGGTGCTGCCGAACCCGTCGCTGTTCCGGCTCGCGATGGTGGCCGGCTGGCTCGGTAGGCCCTTTGCCACGCCGCTGCGCGCCATCGGCCTCGACCGGCTCAGCGCCATGCTGCGGCTGACCCCCGCCAAGATGCCGGCGCCGGCGGCCGAGACCGGCAAGGTCTATCCGGCGCAAGGGCCGCGCCGCGGCCGCGTGGCGCTGCTCGCCGGTTGCATCCACCCGGTGCTGTCGCCCTCGACCAACGAAGCCGCCATCCGGCTCCTCAACCGCAACGGCATCGAGGTCGTGGTCGCGGCCGGCGAGGCCTGCTGCGGCTCGCTTTCGCACCACATGGGCCGCGAGGCCGAGGCGCTGGCCTTCGCCAAGAACGACGTCGATGCCTGGACGCGCGAGATCGACGGCGAGGGCCTGGACGCCATCCTCATCACCGTGTCCGGCTGCGGCACCACGGTGAAGGACTACGGCTTCATGTTGCGCACTGATTCGGCCTATGCGGAGAAGGCCGCCGCGGTGTCCGCGTGCGCCAAGGACGTCACCGAGTATCTCGCCAGCATCGACCTTGCTGTTTCGGTCCCGCCGGCAACCCTTACGATTGCTTATCATTCGGCCTGTTCGCTGCAGCACGGTCAGAAGGTGGTGCGTGAACCGAAAGAATTGCTTTCCAAGTTCGGGTTCATCGTCAAAGATGTACCGGAAGGGCATTTGTGTTGCGGCTCGGCGGGCACGTACAACATTCTCCAGCCCACGCTGGCAGACAGGTTGCGGGACCGAAAAGTCGCCAACATCGAACGGCTCCAGCCGGATGTGATCGCAGCCGGCAACATCGGCTGCATCACACAGATCGCCACCGGCACCGATATCCCGGTCGTGCACACAGTCGAATTGATCGACTGGGCGACCGGCGGACCGATGCCGGAGCCGCTGCGGAAGCTGCAGGCGCTTAGCGCCTGAGGTCGCCGAAGCAGGTGAGGCAGGAGCCGGGCCGCGCGGGCGTCGCGGTCGTTTCTGTGGGCTTGTGTCTGCTTGAACCCCGATCGGGAGGACTATCACCATGGCGAAGAAGCGGAAGAAGGCGAAAGCGAAGAAATCGGCGAAGCGCGCCGCCCCGGCACGCAAGAAGAAGAGCGTAAAGAAGTCCGCGAAGAAGTTGGTCAAGAAGGCGGCAAAGAAAGCGGCGAAAAAGAAGGCTCCGAGGAAGCGCAAGGCGGCCCCGAAGGCCGCGCCGGCGCCGGCTCCCTCGCCAATGGCGCCGCCGCTCACCGCCCTGACCGGGCTGTTCGGCGGCAAGACCGAAGGCCAGTAAGTCTGGCTTCAACGTTGAAAGGCGGTCGCCGTTACCGGCGGCCGTTTTTCGCTGTTTGAAAGCGCCGTGCGCGCCACGCACGCCGCAACGGCCCCGCATTGCATCGACCCGGCGGGCCGCTTAGCATATGGACGCGGCGCTGGGTCGTTTGACGGGAACCCGGCGCGCACCCAACCAGAAGCAGCGACACGGGAGCGATAAGCCATGGCGGCGGCGAAGAAAATTCTGATCATGGGCGCGGCCTACGGGTCGCTGCTGGCTTCCAAAATGCTGTTCGGCGGCCACAAGATTCATCACGTGTGCCTGCCCGCGGAAGCCGACCTGATCAACGCCGAGGGCTTCAAGGTGAAGCTGCCGGTGCGCGGCCGCAAGGACCCGGTGCTGCTCGATTCGCAGAAGCTGCCCGGCAAGGTGACCGCCGGCGGTGCGCAAGGCGTCAATCCGGCCGATTACGATCTGGTCGGGCTTGCCATGCAGGAGCCGCAGTACCGCTCGCCCGGCGTGCGCGAACTGCTCGACGCGGTGGCGAAGTCGAAGGTGCCGTGCATGTCGATCATGAACATGCCGCCGCTGCCTTACGTCAAGCGCATCCCCGGCCTCGACTACGAGGCGCTCAAGCCCGCCTATACTGATCCGACCGTCTGGGACAGTTTCGATCCGGCGTTCCTGACCTTGTGCAGCCCCGACCCGCAGGCGATCCGCCCGCCGGACGGCAAGGCCAACGAACTGCTGGTCACGCTGCCGACCAACTTCAAGGTGGCGAAGTTCGACAACGAGAAGGGCAACGAGATCCTGCGTCAACTCGAGGCCGAGATCGACGCGGTGCGCTTCGATCCGGGCGACGGCGTCAAGATCGAGCTGCCGGTGAAGCTGCGGGTCCACGATTCGATCTTCGTGCCGCTGGCCAAGTGGTCGATGCTGCTGGCCGGCAACTACCGCTGCATCACCAAGGACGGCATGCGCACCGCCCAGGAAGCCGTGCACAGCAACATCGAGGAATCGCGCTCGGTCTACAATTTCGTGTTCGACCTGTGCGTCAAGCTCGGGGCCAACCCCAGCGATCTGGTGCCGTTCGAGAAATACGCCGCCGCGGCGCAGTCGCTGTCGCGTCCGGCCTCGGCGGCGCGCGCCCTGCAAAACGGCGCGCCCAACATCGAGCGCGCCGACAAGCTGGTGCAGCTCATCGCCAAGCAGAAGGGCTTGAGCCACCCGGCGATCGACGCGCAGGTCGCGCTGGTCGACGAGCGGCTTGCGGCCAACAGGAAGAAAGCCGCGGCGGCGTGAAACAGACGTCGATCTCGCCCGGGGGCTATACTTTCGCCGGTTGTGTACTCCGCACAGGGAGCAACGACAGAGCAACAGCCTTCCAAGCTGAAGACGAGGGCTCCCTTTACCCGCTCCAACTTAACGTATTGAATCTCTGAAATTATTCAATCCCGGCAGACTGGCCCGGCGCGTTGCGACAAGCTCACAACCCCGCCGCCTTCTTCAGCGCCTTGTCGATGCGGGACTGCCAGCCCGGCCCATCGGCCTTGAAGCGTTCCACCACATCGCGCGTCAGGCGCAGCGATACGGCGACCTTGGTGGGTTGCTTCTGTGGCCCGCGTCCGCGCCGGCTCTCTGCCAGCGTCGGGAATGCTTTCGCGAACGGCTTTGCGCGCCGGAAATCCTGCGCGGTCCATTCCGGGTTGTCGGGGTCGGCGGCGATGCCGGCCTGGATGCGGGCTTCCTCTGCATCGGAGAGCGCGCGTGTCTTGCGCTTATGTTTTGTCATGCAGCTTCCTTTCTGCCCGGCTCGCCGGGCGCAAGCTGACCACGGAGATTGCCTCGGCGCCGAGCGGCGAAAACACGAGCGTCACAAGCTCATTGCCCAACCGGCCAACGGCCCGAAATCGCGGGCGGGTGCCTTTGCCCCTGTGGCCGGGAACCACAATGGCGGTCTCCCAGTCGAAGGATTCCGCATCCGCCAGATCGAGCCCATGCGTCGCGATATTGGCTTCGCGCTTGGGCTCGTCCCAGACGATTTTCATATTTTATTGTATATACGATATATTTGGTCGCCGCAACCGGGTCTGCCGGACGGAAAGGCCAACTTTCTCTTGGCTCGCTGCCGACCAATTTCAAATGAGCGCGTTTCGAGGACGACAAGGACACCGCGATCGTGCGCCAGCTTGAGAAGGACGTCGACGCGGTGCGCTTCGATCCGGGCGACGGCGTCAAGATCGAGCTGCCGGTGAAGCTGCGGGTCCACGATTCGATCTTCGTGCCGCTGGCCAAGTGGTCGATGCTGCTGGCCGGCAACTACCGCTGCATCACCAAGGACGGCATGCGCACCGCCCAGGAAGCCGTGCACAGCAACATCGAGGAATCGCGCTCGGTCTACAATTTCGTGTTCGACCTGTGCGTCAAGCTCGGGGCCAACCCCAGCGATCTGGTGCCGTTCGAGAAATACGCCGCCGCGGCGCAGTCGCTGTCGCGTCCGGCCTCGGCGGCGCGCGCCCTGCAAAACGGCGCGCCCAACATCGAGCGCGCCGACAAGCTGGTGCAGCTCATCGCCAAGCAGAAGGGCTTGAGCCACCCGGCGATCGACGCGCAGGTCGCGCTGGTCGACGAGCGGCTTGCGGCCAACAGGAAGAAAGCCGCGGCGTAATCGCCGCCAGCTGGCGTCGAATCGCCGGCGTCGCAGGCCCAACCGCCGTCCCATCCGGGGCGGCGGCCAAAGTTCCAGCATGAACGCTGTGGATTATTTTACCGGTGGCGCTGTGCGCGGTGCATTGCGCTGCCCTTTCGGCGCCCGGCAATTAACCACCGTCCACTCCGTCCGGCGCGCTCGTTCATTTGAATTCCAACGATTTTTGAAGTGCCCGACGGGCGTCAAATTGTGACATCGCTGCCACACCCCGTATTCTTTATGTCAGTAACGGCGCGAAACGCCTAAAAAGGCAGCAATTGCCGCTGTTTTCGCCTTGCCGCATTGCAGCCATGGATGTGTAAATTTCGCCGTAATGCACGTCCTGTGGCGTACGGGTCGATCGCAGCCGGGGTCCAAACGGTTTTGTACGCCAGGGGAACGGGCGATTTGAATCGGCTGAAAGTCGATCGAACCGAAAAGGGGCAGGCTTCAATGAAAAAAGTTGTTTTGTCAGTTGTTGCGGCGCTTGCGGTCACTGCCGCTGCGCCCGCCTTCGCCGCGGATATGCCGGCAAAGGCCGTCAAGGCGCCGGTCGTTGCGGCGCCGAGCCCGTGGGACATCGCCTTCGGCGCTGCGGTCATGAACGATTACATGTGGCGCGGCATTTCCCAGTCGGGCCATAAGCCGTCGGTCGCCGCTTATTTCGAGCCGCGCTACAACATCAACCCGAACCTGCAGCTCTACGCCGGCATCGCCGGTGAGAGCATCAAGTTCGCCAACGGCGCCGCGGCCGAAATCGATCTCTACGGCGGCATCCGTCCGACCCTGGGTCCGGTCGCCTTCGACATCGGCTTCTGGTATTATTACTATCCGGGTGGCAACAGCACCTACTCGCTGAACGGCACCGTTGCGAATGCCATCGCCGACGCCAGCTTCTACGAAGTCTACGGCAAGGCGACCTGGACGGTGAACGACTACATCGCCGTCGGCGGCTACGTTCAGTACACCCCGAGCTACCTGAACATGGGCGCGCCGGGCACCTACTTCGCCGGCACCGCGAAGTTGACGGCGCCCGCCACCTGGCTGCCGAACGGCATCGGCGCTTACGCGTCGGGCGAACTCGGCCGTCAGGTTCTCGGCTCGAACAAGATCGACAACTGGGTCTACACCGTGTCGACCGATCTGCCCGACTACACCACCTGGAACGTCGGCCTGGGCTTCACCTGGAAGGTGTTCACCCTCGACCTGCGCTACTCCGGCACCGACCTGTCGAAGGAGAACTGCTTCATCCTGACCGGCGATCCGGGCGCGATCGGTGGCGGCGCCACCTCGACGCTCAACCCGACCGGCAACGTCTCGAAGTGGTGCGGCGACACGTTCATCGCCAAGCTCTCGGCTGACCTGACGCTCGGCAGCCTGAAGTAAGCGACGACTGACTTAAGAAGTCTGTCCCTGGGGCGGCGTCCGGCAACGGGCGCCGCCCTTCCTATATTGCGGCTGCTTGCCGTTGGCTTGTTTCTTGCGAACCACGTCCGCGTCATGTTTGCGAACTTCGATCGCCGGTCTTCGATTGCCGTCCTTGCCGGCGCGGCGGGCGGGGCGATCGCCATCGGGGCGATGGAGCTCTTCGCCGCGCGCAGCGAAATGCCGGTGATGGCAATTCCGTTCGCCACCTCGATCGTGCTGGTGCTCGGCTCGCCCGAGGCCGATGCCGCGCAGCCGCGCGCCCTGATCGGCGGCCATCTGGTGGCGTCGCTGGTCGGCCTTTTGGTGCTTGGCCTCGCGGGCCCGCAGCCGTGGGCGGCCGCGCTTGCGGTCGGGCTGGCGATGGTGGCGATGCACGCCACCCGTACCTTTCATCCGCCCGCCGGCATCAACCCGCTGCTGATCGTGGTCAACAACATGCCGTGGATGTTCCTGCTGGTGCCGGTGGCGGCCGGCGCGCTGGCGCTGGCGCTGTTCGCTTTAGTTTGGCACCTGGCGGTGCGTCGCTTTGACTGGCCGGTGCGCTGGTGGTGAGCGCCGGCCCGTCCAATCCGTCGTTATGACGTCGGCGTCAGGCTGCC
>CAYJPU010000120.1:0-10456 GCA_964372105.1 uncultured Undibacter sp. | reverse complement strand
TGGCGGCGAGATGGATCACCGCGTTGGTGGAGCCGCCGATCGCCAGCAGCACGCGCAGCGCGTTCTCGACCGACTTCTGGTTGACGATGCGCTCGGGCGTCAGTTGCGAGCCGATCATGCGCACGGCGGTGGCGCCGGTCACTTCGGCGGCGCGCAGGCGGTCGGCATGCACGGCGGGAATAGCGGCAGTGCCGGGCAACATCATGCCGAGCGCCTCGGCGAGGCAAGCCATGGTCGAGGCCGTGCCCATCACGGCGCAGGTGCCGGCGGTGGTCGCCAACTTACTTTCGACTTCGTGGATCTCCTGGTCGCTGACCTTGCCGGCGCGATACTGCGCCCAGAAGCGGCGGCAGTCGGTGCAGGCCCCTAACCGTTCGCCGTGATGGCGGCCGGTCATCATCGGCCCCGCCACCAGCATGATCGACGGCCGGCCGGCCGACACCGCGCCCATCAGTTGCGCCGGCACGGTCTTGTCGCAGCCGCCCATCAGCACCACCGCGTCCATGGGCTGCGCGCGCACCATTTCCTCGGTGTCCATCGACATCAGGTTGCGGAATTTCAGGCTGGTCGGATTGAGGAACACCTCGCCGAGCGAAATGGTCGGGAATTCCATCGGCAGGCCGCCGGCGGTCAGCACGCCGCGCTTCACGGCGTCCAGCATTTCCGGGAAGTGCCGGTGGCAGTTGTTGAAGCCCGACGGCGTGTAGGCGATGCCCACCACCGGCCGTTTCAACATGTCCTGCGTGTAGCCCATCGACTGCGCGAACGAGCGCCGCAGGAACAGCGAGAAATCGCGGTCACCGTAATTGGTGAGGTTGTTGGCGATACCGGCGGGCTTGTCGTTCATGTCGAGACTTTCTGAAGGCGCGAGAGCGCCGAGGCAAGCTGCCGCGACAGCCAGAGATTTGCAATGCGATTCGATGCGTCCGGATAGCGCTGCGTGAGCCAGGAAATTCCGACATCATGAAACCAGACCACGACGACCAGCAAGGTGAGCAACCAGGTCAGGAAGTGATAGCGCGCGCTGGCGGCATTATAGAAGAAGGCCACGGCGTGCTGGCCCAGCGCCGCGGCGCCGATCAGCCGCAGCCACGGATCGAAGCTGCGGCCGCGCAGCACGACGTACAGCAGAACGGCGACGCCAAAGCCGTTGAGGGGAATCGTCCAATACGATTCCGCCGGCCCGCTCAGCCAGTCGGCGAGCTGCATGACGATGCGCGCGAGGCCACCGGCGTCGCCATGGAAGAGGTCGCGCACGGCTGCCGCATAGGCCGACGGCGGCATCACCAACAAATTACTGTCGGCGGAATTAGCGCTGAACAGCACCAAGGCGCGGCCGAACACCCAGTTGTGCAGCGCCATCGAGAACACCGGCAGGAAACCGATGCACAGGCCGGCGAGGCGCGGCCCTTGCTTCTGATAAAGCGCGGCGAGACCGGTGCCGGCCAGGAAGACCGCGGCGGCGGGAGCGATGATCGGCTTCATGAAGATGCCGAGCGCCAGCAGCAGTGCGCCGAAGAAGGCGGTTTGAAAGCGAGGCACTGACCTGCTGACGAGAATAAGCAGGCCGGCAATGAACAGAATATAGGCGGCGGGGTCGGCAAAGCCGCGCGCCGCCCATCGCGTGTAGAGCGCGAACGTGGTGCCGAACAGAAAACCGGCCGGCACCGCGATGAACAACACGGTCAACGCCAGCGGCCAGGGCGGCGGCAGGAAGCGGCGGAACAGCGCGAGCAGGAAGAAAGGAAACGCCAGAATGAGCGAGAGATAGCCGAGATAGCTCTCGCCGAAGATCACGTGTTCGATGGCGCGGAAATAGCGCAAGCCCGGGCCGCCGTAATAGAAGACGTTCTCGCGGCCCTGCAGGAAGCCGACGATGTCGCCCGAGAGCAGCCGTTGCAGCAGTATCCGGCCGACGCCGTCATAAAAGAGCCCGTCGTCCCCGCCGTCGAACGGCCGCACGCCGCCGAGGAAGCTGGCGTCGTCGATGGCGATGACGAGCACCGCAAGTCCGATCAGCAGAAACGGTAGAACAGTGCGCCGGGCCCGGAAGCGGACCAGCACGGCGAGCAGGCCGATGGTTGCCGCCAGCGTCAAAGCCCATTTTGCGTACAGCAGCGCTTGCACCGTCCACGGCGGCGTCACCTGCATGGCGAGCGTGTCGGGCCTGATGGCAATGCCGAAGATGCGGCGGCCAGCGTCGGCCGACTCGATGGCGCGGCAGCCTTCGCCGCTCCAGCGCGAGAAGCGCTCGCCCTCGCCTTCCCACAGCACGTCGCCACGCCAGCACAGTTGGCCGCCGGCAAAGGCCGCCGGCAGCCGGATCATCTCGTACCAGGGCATGGTGAGATGCCAGCGCGCGAGGCCCATCCAGAACCGCTTGTCGCGGTCCGCGCGATGAACGTCCGGCGCGGCGGTGCCCCAGTTGTAGCGAACCTCATTGATGAACCCGAGGCGCAGCCAGACCGGATCGGAGAAATCGAGCGCGGTCACCGAGCGCGATGCGCCGGTCTTGTGCCAGACGCTGTCGGCGGAGAAGGCATAGGCGCCGTCCGGGACGCCTTGCGCGCGCCAGCAACTCGATTCGGCGGCGTTGCAGCGTTGGCCCGGCGGGTAGAGCGCGTCGAACTCGTTCGCCATATGGCGATAGACCTGCGCAGGCAGCGCCTTCTCCAGCACCGGGCCCGGCAGGAAGACGTTGTGGCCTTCCTCGATGCGCGGCGGCGACAGCAGGACCTGCCCGGCAATCGTCACCGCGACGATGACGCCGGCCGCCAGCCACGCGCGCCAGCGCGTGTCGACCGTGCCGGTGAAGATCACCACCGTCAGGATCGTGAGCAGCGCGTAGTCGGACAGGCTATTGACCGGCAGGCCGATGGCGGCGACGGCCAGCACCAGCACGGCGAACCTGCGCCAGCCGAGGTCCACTTCGCGCCACGCCGTCATGACATTCTCCCCGCCGCCTTGGTCAATTCGCCCTTGCGTAGCATGCCGATTTGCCTCAAATCCATGGCGCGCACGCACCCCTTTCCATCTCACGCAGGGCTCGAAGACCCGTGATCCGCCTCGGCATCGTCGGCAGCAACTACGGGCGTCTGGTGCAGTTGCCCGCGTTCCGCGCCGACCCGCGCTGCGCGGTCGTCGCGATGGCCGGCAGCGACGCCGCGCGCACCGCGGCGCGCGCCGCCGAAGCCGGTATCCCGAAGGCTTATAGCGACTGGCGCGCGCTGGTCGAGGACAAGGACGTCGACGCGGTCGCCATCGCGACGCCGCCGAGCCTGCAGGCGCAGATCGCGAGCGCCGCGCTCGCCCTCGGCAAGCCGGTGTTCGCCGAAAAGCCGCTCTCAAACGATCTGCCGAGCGCGCACGCCATGCTGCGGCAGGCCGAAGCGAGCGGCGTGCCGGCCATGATCGATTTCAACTTCCCTTTCATCATGGCCTGGATGCGCGCCAAGGAAATGCTCGATGCCGGCGCCGTCGGCCGCGTGCGCCACATCACGGTGCATTGGCACGTCGAAAACCGCGCCATCCAGATGCGCATGCGCAGCTGGAAAGCCGCCGGCGACGGCGGCGGCGTGCTCGGCAATTTCATCGCGCATTGCTTCCATTATCTCGAGTGGTTCGCCGGGCGGCTGACCGGCCTGTCGGCGCGCATCAGCGGGCTGCCGGGCGATCCGGAGACCGAGACCACCGTGGCGATGGCCATGCAATTCGCGGACGGACCGCCGGTGAGCCTGTCGATGAGTTGCGCGTCTTATCTGGGCGCCGGCCACAGACTGGAATTCTTCGGCGAGGACGGCACGCTGGTGCTGCACAATCCGGGCGCGGACTACATGCGCGGCTTCGAGCTCTCACACGCCAAGCGGCCGCAGGCGGCGCTCATTCATATACCGGTCGGCGATCCGATCGACGCGCAATACCCCGACGGCCGCATCGCGCCGGTGTCGCGGCTCGCCAAGCGCTTCTTCGACGCCATCGAGAGCGGCACGCCGGCAACGCCCGGCTTCGCCGAAGGCTACCGCGCGCAAGTGCTGATCGACGCCGCGCGGCGCTCGAACAGCCAGGGCGCGTGGATCAACGTTCAGGAGACGTCCGCTTGAGTAACGCAAAAGTCCTCGTCACCGGCGGCAGCGGCTTCATCGGCGCCTCGCTGGTCAAGGCGCTGGTGAAATCGGGCGCGCGCGTGCGCGTGCTCGACGACAATTCGCGCGGCCGCCCGCGCCGGCTGACCGAGGTTGAGAACGACATCGAGTTCATCGGCGGCGACATCCGCGACGCCGACGCGGTGTCGCGCGCCACGCAGGGCATGGACGAGGTGCATCACCTCGCCTTCGTCAACGGCACCGAGTTCTTCTACAGCCAGCCCGATCTGGTGCTCGATGTCGGCGTGCGCGGCATGATCAACGTGATCGACGCCTGCCGGAAACACAGCGTCGGCAACCTGATCCTGGCGTCGTCGTCCGAGGTCTACCAGACGCCGCCGACGGTGCCGACCGACGAGAGCGCGCCGCTGTCGGTGCCCGATGTGCTCAACCCACGCTACTCCTACGGCGGCGGCAAGCTGATCAGCGAACTGATGGCGATCAATTTCGGCCGCAAGTATTTCGACCGCGTGCTGATCTTCCGCCCGCACAACGTCTACGGCCCCGACATGGGCTTCGAGCACGTGGTGCCGCAGTTCGCGCTGCGCCTGAAGAAGCTCGCCGACGCGCAAGCCTCAGGCCGGCTGCGCTTCGAGATCCAGGGCACCGGCGCCGAGACGCGCAGCTTCTGCTTCATCGACGATCTGGTCGCCGGCGTCATGGTGATGCGCGACAAAGGCGAACACCTCGGCATCTACCATGTCGGCACCCTGGAAGAAGTGTCGATCGCCGACGTGGCGCTAAGGGTCGCCCGCGCGGCCGGCCGCGAGATCGAGATCGTGCCGGGCCCGCTCCAGGCCGGCGGCACCCCGCGCCGTTGCCCCGACATTTCGAAACTGGCGAAGCTGGGCTATAAGCCGCGCGTGCCGCTCGACGCGGGCCTCAAGCCCACCGTCGACTGGTACTGGCGCAACATGGATCTGGCGCCGAAGAGTTAGATACGAGCACCGAATGTCCGTTATCGGGGGTGGTCTCAACGGATAGACGTAACACTTTATCTTAAATGGAAAAGATGGAGTGTTTGGTGATGGGTCAAGGATGCTCAATCACGGCTAACCGCGGCCCCTTTATCGGTCCAACTCGGAGGGAGTCCGAGGCCTTCTCCAATCATCCCGACGAAGCCAGGCGATTTTCCAAACGCTTTACAGGCCGGATATTTCGGCCCGTCTTTCAAGAGAGCGCCAATTTCCTCGAAGGAGGGGGCCTTCGGGAGTCCCCCAAATGGGGTCTCACCTTTGACGAGGAGCTTGCTGAAATCGGCACCAAACGCCGCTGCGAGAGTGTACGCATCTCCTTCTTCAGCGACCCGACCCGAACCAAGAAACGCATTCGCGCCGCGCCCCCAGATCATTGCCCCCTTTTGATTGCCCTCAGGATCGCGGGCTTCGGCTTCGAGCGACAGGCTCCCCAGCCCGATCGGGATACGGGGAATAGGAATAGGCACGCCTGGAAGCAACACGGTTTTTGCCACCGATGCACCTTTTGACAAGCCGACGGCGACCGCATCCGTTGGCACAACATGGGTAACGACAGCATGGATGGTCAGGTCCGCCGGCTCCGACCCAGCAACGACTTCAAAGCGCTCGCTCAACCCAGCGCACAGTGTTCTGTCGACCGCGTTGGTGACGAGGTTACGCTGTGCCGGGGTGAAGGGCGTGCGTGCAGCAGGCTCCGAGAAGGCGGTCGAGATGATCCTGACGGTCTTCGCCGCAAGGACTCCGTCCTTGCTCACCCAGAGCCGCGAACGGGTCAATAGCCCATCCGATGGCTTCAAATTGTCATAAGATCGGAGCGATCCCGCCTGATCCAACGGAGCGGTCGCGCAGCCTGCTACCAGCAAGCTGAGCAAGGTGGCCGCCACCCAAGCCTCGAAATGACATAAGCCATTATAAACATACGTTTTTTTGATCTGATGACATACAGGCATGCGAGCCGACATGGGACCATCCAGGATAATGAGCGCCGCTTGGGCTCTATTATTACACTGAGTGTATATATTGCACTAAGTGTAAAAATTATGTTGGGCGGCTTTATGGCAAGGTCCGGCGCCGACGATTGGGGACTCGCATGGTCGCCGAAAAAGCGGAGCCGCGGACAAAGACACCCGCTTTTTGCCAATAATTCCAATTCGTGAGAGAAAACCGTCGATGCCAAATGTCCTCCCAAAAACGGAAGGCCTGCGCGAGAGAAACCGCCGACAGACGCTTCAGCGCATCGCGGATGTCGGCGTGGAATTGTTCCTCGCCAAGGGCTATGAGGCGACGACTCTTGACGAGATCGCGACAGCGGCCGGCATATCACGCCGAACGTTCTTCTATTATTTCAAGAGCAAGGATGACATTCTGCTCTCCCACGTCGAGAGCTATGCGGACGCACTCAAGGATGCAATTCTGAACAGCCCATCCGATGCGCCACCGCTTGATGTTGTACGTGATGCGCTGCTGAAGCTTTCCAGCTACTTCCAATCAACACGGGTGATCGCCATTGCCCGGCTGATGCGGGAAGGTGAACCGCTGCGCGTTCGCAGACAAGGCAGCTATCTGCAGGTCGAACCGGCTCTCTATGAAGCCTTGTGCGAGTTGTGGCCGGCGAAGGGACGCCGCGACCGCTTGCGGCTTGTCGCAATGGCATCGATTGGCGCTCTGCGCTTCGCCGTCGATGCGTGGCTTGAACAAGATGGCAAGCGCCCCCTGGCGAAGTATATCCAGGATGCATTTGAGAATTTGAAAGCAGAGATCTGACTGACCAACCTCGATTCATGAATTCGGCTTCTGGCACAAAGCGGACATGACTATCGGGCCGGCGAATGTCTGTTTTGCCGACTTTGCCCAACTGTGTTACTGGTCCGCGCGCTAATTCCATTTGCCGACGGAGATTGATGCCCTTGTTCCCCACGAAAGTCGCGCGTGCCGCCGGGTCCGGCGCCAGTGTTCCGGTCGAATGTTGCCAGATCTGCGGCTCGGCGCAGCTCGATAGCGTGCTGTCGCTCGGCTACATGCCGCCGGTGAACCAGATGGTGCCGATCGGCGCGGTCGCCCGCCAGCAACCCTGGTTCCCGACCACGCTGCTGCATTGCCGGCACTGCGATCTGGTGCAGCTCGGCCTCGCGGTCGATCCCGTCATCATCTTCCCGCCGGAATATCCCTACACCAGCGGCACCACCAAGCTCTTGCGCGACAACTTCGCCGACCTGCAGCGCGAAAGCGCCGCCATCCTGGGGCTGGGCGCCGACGACCTGGTGGTCGATATCGGCTCCAACGACGGCACGCTGCTGTCGAACTTCCAGACAGGCGGCCACAAGGTGCTCGGCATCGAGCCGACCGACGTCGGCGACATCGCCAACAGCCGCGGCATTCCGACCATCAAGCGCTATTTCGGCGTCGAGGTGGCGCGCGAGGTGAAGGCCAAATACGGCGCGGCCAGCGTCGTCACGGCCGCGAACTGTTTCGCGCATATCGAGGACGTGCACGCCATCGTCGACGGCATCGTCGAGATGATGAAGCCGGACGGCGTGTTCATCTCCGAGTCGCACTACCTCATCCCGCTGCTCGACACGCTGCAATACGACACGGTCTATCACGAGCACCTGCGCTACTATTCGCTGGCGAGCCTCAAGCATCTCTTGGAGATGCACGACCTCGAAGTGTTTCATGCGCGGCCGATCCCGAGCCACGGCGGCTCGATCCGCGTCTATGCCGCGCGCCGCGGCAGCCGCACCGTGCAGGACAGCGTGCGGCACATGCTCGCGAACGAGCCGCGCGGCGAGGCCATGGCGAAGCGCCTGGCCGACTTCCGCCGCGACGTCGTGCTCTCCAAGCTGCGTCTGTTGTCGATGCTGCGCGACCTCAAGGAAAAGGGCGCGCGCATCGCCGGCATCAGCGCGCCGTCGCGCGCCTCGACGATGGTCAATTATGTTGGGCTGGACGAAGGCATCATCGATTACGTGGTCGAGATCGCCGGCTCGCTCAAGATCGGCAAGTGCATGCCGGGCACCGCCATCCCCGTGGTCGACGAGGCCAAGCTGTTTACGGACCAGCCGGACTGCGCCGTGATCTTCTCCTGGCACATTGCCGACGAGCTGGCGCCCAAGCTGAAGGCCAAGGGCTTCAAGGGCCAGCTCATCACGCCGCTGCCGGTGCCGAGAGTGTTGTAGGCCGTCGTCCCGGCCAAGCGAGCGTCAGCGAGCGTGAGCCGGGACCCAGTACGCCGTGTCCTATCGATGTGCTGCGGCGTACTGGGTCCCCGCTTTCGCGGGGACGACAGTTACGTGTTAGCCTGTCTCCATGACCGACTGGCCCAAGATCACATCCCGGCGCACCGTCGACGTCTCGCCGTGGATGAAGATCATCGAGCGCGAGGTCGAGTTCACGGAAGGCGCCAAGCCCGAGGTCTACCACGCCGTCGGCCAGCAGGATTACATCGCCATCCTGGCGCGCACGCCCGAGGGCCTGATCCCGATCGTGCGGCAATACCGGCCGGCGGTCGAAGCCATGACCTGGGAATTGCCGGCCGGCATGGTCGATCCCGGCGAGGACGCGGCCGAGACCTGCCGGCGCGAGCTGCTGGAGGAAACCGCGCTGCCCGCGCGCGCCGTCCATGCGCTCGGCACCTATGCGGCCTGCACTGCGCGCCTGTCGAACCGCGCCCACTCGTTCTTCGTCGAGACCGGCCCCCGGATCGCGGACCAGGCGATCGAGGCCGGCATCGAGGTCCGGCTGGTGACGCTGCCGGAACTGGCGGATTTAATTCGTGCCGGCACTTTCACGCTGCAATTGCACATCGGCACCCTGGTACTCGCCGGCCTGCGCGGATTCATCGACCTGACCGCCTTCGGTCCCCTGCCCGCCGGCGTCTCGCGCTAAATTCCAGCATTTGGCCAGCGGCTTGACGCCGATCAAGGCAGCACTCTGGAATGTGGCCAATCTCATCTCGACAAACCCCCTGGAAGCCTTCTAAAAAAGGGTCCGCGAGGGCGGCGGGAAAGAGCATCAGCATGAATTACAACGATTTTTTCGCGACGGCCCTCGATCAATTGCACAGCGAACGCCGCTACCGGGTGTTCGCCGACCTGGAACGCATCGCCGGCCGGTTCCCGCACGCGCAGTGGCATTCGCCGAAGGGCACCCGCGACGTCGTGATCTGGTGTTCCAACGATTATCTCGGCATGGCGCAGCACCCCAAGGTGATCGGCGCCATGGTCGAGACCGCCACGCGCATGGGCACCGGCGCCGGCGGCACCCGCAACATCGCCGGCACCAACCATCCGCTGGTCGAGTTGGAGCGCGAGCTCGCCGACCTGCATGGCAAGAAGGCCGCGCTGGTTTTTACCTCCGGCTACGTGTCGAACCAGACCGGCATCTCCACCATCGCCAAGCTGCTGCCGAACTGCCTGCTGTTGTCGGACGCGCTCAACCACAATTCGATGATCGAGGGCATCCGCCAGTCCGGCTGCGAGCGCCAAGTTTGGCGGCATAACGACCTCGCCCATCTCGAAGAGCTCTTGAAGGCCGCCGATCCGAAGCGGCCGAAGCTGATCGCCTTCGAAAGCCTCTATTCGATGGACGGCGACGTCGCGCCGGTGCACGCGCTCTGCGACCTCGCAGAGCGTTACGGCGCCATGACCTTTTGCGACGAAGTGCACGCGGTCGGCATGTACGGCCCGCGCGGCGGCGGCATCTGCGAGCGCGACAACGCCATGGACCGCGTCGACGTGCTGGAAGGCACGCTGGCCAAAGCCTTCGGCTGCCTCGGCGGTTATATCGCCGGCTCGGCCGAGATGGTCGACGCCGTGCGCTCCTATGCGCCGGGCTTCATCTTCACCACCGCGCTGCCGCCGGCGATCTGCGCCGCGGCGACCGCCGCGATCAAGCATCTCAAGACCTCGAGCTGGGAGCGCGAACGCCACCAGGATCGGGCCGCGCGCGTGAAGGTGGTGCTCAACGCCGCCGGCCTGCCGGTGATGCCGAGCGACACGCACATCATACCGGTGCTGATCGGCGACGCCGAGAAGTGCAAGGCGGCGAGCGACATGCTGCTGGCCGACCACGGCATCTACATCCAGCCGATCAACTATCCGACCGTGCCGCGCGGCATGGAACGGCTGCGCATTACGCCCTCGCCCTATCACGACGACGCGCTGATCGATGCGCTGGCAGAAGCCCTCGTCGATGTGTGGGAGCGGCTTGGCCTGCCGATCGGCCAGCAGGCGATCGCGGCGGAGTAAACCCAGCCAAGTCATTCCGGGTCCGGCGAAGCCGGAACCCGGAATCCAGTCACACATTCAGTGTGTGCTTCTGGATTCCGGGTTCGCTCGC
>CAYJPU010000119.1:0-10548 GCA_964372105.1 uncultured Undibacter sp. | reverse complement strand
CCCCCCCCCCCCCGCGGGGGGGGGGGGGGGGACTCATTTTATCCGCTGGCTTTTGCTGGGGGGGGGGGGGGGCGCTTTTCGCGAACGCCGAAATGGCCTGCCCCCCACCCCCGACCCCTCCCCGCCACGCGCAAGAGCGCGTGGGTGGAGGGGAGAAGGTAGCCCCATGAAACCAGCGCCCTTCATCCGCCATGTGCCGAAGACGCTCGACGAGGCGTTGAAGATTCTGGCAGAGGTCGCGCCCGAGGACGGCCGCGTGCTGGCCGGCGGGCAGAGCCTGGTGCCGATCATGGCGTTCCGCCTGGCGAAGCCCGCGCATCTGGTCGACATCAACGAAGTCGCTGGTCTCGACAAAATAACGAGCGACGGCACGACGCTCGCGATCGGCGCGCGCGTGCGCCACGGCGCCTTCCACAGACCGGTCACCGACAATCCGCTCGGCGCGTTGCTCGCTTATGTCGCCCGCCACATCGCGCATTATCCGATCCGCATGCGCGGCACCTTCTGCGGCAGCCTGGCGCACGCCGACCCGTCGTCGGAATGGTGCCTGACCGCGGCGACGCTCGACGCCACCCTGGTGGCCAAGAGCACGCGCGGCGAGCGGCTGATCGCCGCCGCCGATTTCTTCGAAGGCATCATGTCGACGGCTCTGAAGGAAGACGAGCTGCTGGCCGAGGTGCGGCTGCCGCTGCTGGCGCCGGACGCCAAGTTCGGCTTCTACGAATTCAGCCGCCGCGCCGGCGATTTCGCCATGGCGTCGGCGCTGGTCACTTACCAGTTGGAAGCCGGCAAGATAACCGGCGCCCATGTCGGCGTCGGCGGCGCCGAGCCGGCCCCGCGCCGCATTCCCGAAGCCGAAGCCGCGCTCAACGGCCAGGCGCCGGGCGACACAGCCTTCCGCGCCGCCGCGGAAACGGCCGCCACCGCCGTCGACGCCATGGAAGACCACCAGACCACGGCCGAGTATCGCCGCGATCTGGTGCGCGCCGTGGTGCGCCGCGCGCTGGAGCACAGCGCATGACGAGCAACCTATTCTCCGCTCGTCCCCGCGAAAGCGGGGACCTAGGGCAACAAATTCCAGACTCTCATACGTGGTCCTGGATTCCCGCTTGCGCGGGAATGAGCGGCGTTCGGGGCAACGCATGAGTGCACACGACCAGCACACCAAAGGCGCCGGCCTGAAATGGGTCGGCCGCGCCATGCGCCGGATCGAAGACCCGGCGCTGGTCACCGGCCAAGGCCGCTTCACCGCCGACCTGCCCGCGACCTACTGGGTGCGCTTCCTGCGCAGCCCGAACGCCGCCGGCAAGATCGAAAAACTTGAAGCGCCGGCGGGCGCGCTGGTCGTCACCGCCGCCGACCTCAAGGGCGTGAAGCCGATCGTGCCGATGCTGCACAAGTTCTCCTACAGGCCGGTGCCGCAATCGGTGCTGGCCGACGGCCAGGTGCGCTTCGTCGGCGAGCCGGTCGCGGCGATTGTTGCCGCGAGCGAGGAAGAGGCCGAGGACATCGCCGACGAGGTCGAGATCGTCATCGGCGACGCCACGCCGGTGGTCGACGCCCGCGACGCGCTCAAACCCGATGCGCCGCAGATCCACCCGCAGGCGCCGGGCAACGTCATTCTCGAAGGCCGCATCAAGACGCCGGACTTCGACGCGGTGTGGGACGGCGCGCACAGAATCGTCACCGTCGAGGCGCGCTCGCGCCGGCAGAACGCGACGCCGATGGAAGCGCGCGCCGCGCACGCGGCTTTCGACCCCGCCTCAGGCCGCGTGACGCTGACCTGCACCACGCAGATGCCGCATTTGATGCGCACGGCGATTGCCGACGTGCTCGGCATGCCGGAGGCCGACCTGCGCGTGATCGCGCCCGATGTCGGCGGCGGCTTCGGTCAGAAGATGTCGCTCGCCGCCGAATACGTCGTGCTGGTGTGGCTGGCGCGCAAGCTCAAGAGCACGGTGGGCTGGACCGAGGACCGGCGCGAGAACCTGATCGCGTCGTTCCACAGTCGCGACCAATACGTCACGCTGGAAGGCGCCTTCGACAAAGACGCCAAGCTCTTGGCGCTGCGCGCCGACGTCGTCTCCAACGTCGGCGCCTATTCGTGCTTCCCCACCACCTCCGGCGTCGAGCCGTTGATGGCGATGGCGGAAATGCCCGGGCCGTACGACTTCCGGCACTATCAGTGCCTGGCGCGCGGCGTCATCACCAACACCTGCACCATGGCGGCCTATCGCGGCGTGTCGCGCCCGGTCATCACCTTCACGCTCGAACGGCTGATGGACAAGGCGGCGCACGCCTTCGCCATCGACCCGGTCGACATCCGCCGCCGCAACCTGATCGATACGTTTCCTTATGTGTCGGCCGCCGGCCTCACGTTCGACGAGGCGACCTACAAAGAGACGCTGGAGATGGCGGTCGAGGCCATCGATCTCACCGCCTTCCGCCAGCGCCAGCAAGACGCGCGCAAACAGGGCCGCTATCTCGGTATCGGCTTTGCGACGTTCTCCGAGCGCACCGGCTACGGCAGTCCGGCGTTCGCGGCGCGCGGCATGGAGATCACGCCCGGCTGGGAGACCGTGCACATCACGGTCGACCCGTCCGGCTTCGTCGAGGCGCGCATCGGCTCCTCGCCGCACGGCCAGGGCCTGCGCACCACGCTGGCGCAGATCATCGCCGACGAACTCGGCGTCGACCCGCAGCGCATCAAGGTCATTCACGGCGATACCGATACCGCGCCTTACGGCTGGGGCACGTTCGCCAGCCGCTCGCTGGTCATTTCCGGCGGCGCCACGCTGATCGCGGCGCGCAAAGTGCGCGCCAAGCTGATCAAGATCGCCAGCCACCTCCTGGAGGCGGCTCCGGACGACATCGTGCTGGAGCAGGGCCACGCCAAGGTCGCCGGCACCGACCGCAGCATCTCGATCGCCAAGATGGCGCGCCAGGCCTACACCCAGACGCACCGCTTCAACGGCGAGATCGAGCCCGGCCTGACCGAGAGCGGCACCTACGACCCGCCCGGCACGTTCTCGAACGCCTGCCACGTCGCGATCGTCGAGGTCGACATCGAGACCGGCCGCACCACCATCGACAAGTTCCTGGTGGCGGAGGACGCTGGCAAGATCATCAACCCGATGATCGCCGACGGCCAGGTGCACGGCGGCGTGGCGCAGGGCATCGGCAACGCGCTCTTGGAAGAGGTCATCTACGACGACCAGGGCGCGCCGCTGACCGCCACGCTCGCCGACTACATGCCGCCGACCTCGCACGAGGTGCCGCCCATCGAGCTGCACCACATCGAAACCGACTCGACCGAGTCGATCACCAAGGCCAAAGGCCTCGGCGAAGGCGGCTGCATCGGCGCGCCGGCGGCGATCGTCAACGCCATCAACGACGCGCTGAGCCCCTTCGGCGTCGTGATCGACGAGATGCCGGCGACACCGCAGCGCGTGCGCGCCGCGCTGCGCAATGCAGAGGTGAAGGCATGACGCGGCAACAACTTCAGCTGTCGTCCCCGCAAAAGCGGGGACCCAGTACCCACCGACCTCACGTCACGACAAATGCCGGCGTTTACTGGCTGCCCGCTTTCGCGGGCATGACATCCGTGGGTTTTGCGACGGACTTACCCCAATGACCGACAAGCTCGCCATCACCCTGACCATCAACGGCCGCGACCACGCCATCACGGTCGAGCCGCGCCGCACGCTGGCCGACGCCATCCGCGAGGACTGCGGCCAGACCGGCACGCATATCGGCTGCGAGCACGGCGTCTGCGGCGCCTGCACCGTCATCGTCGAGGGCGAGCCGGTGCGCTCCTGCCTGATCTTCGCCGTGCAGGCCGAAGGCAAGCAGATCCGCACCGTCGAGGGCCTGGCGAAAGGCGACGACCTGCATGTGATGCAGCAGGCTTTCATGGACCATCACGGCCTGCAATGCGGCTTCTGCACGCCGGGCTTTATGATGCTGGCGGTCGGCGTACTGGAGCGCGATCCCAACATCAGCGACGAGGACCTGATCGACGTGCTGTCGTCGAACCTGTGCCGCTGCACCGGCTATCAGAACATCATCAAGGCCGTGCGCGCCGCGGCGGCAGAGATGCGCGGCAAATGACGCCCCCGGCCAAATTCATCGGCCGTTCCGTTCCGCGTCTCGAAGACCGGCCGCTGCTGACCGGCCAGGGGCGCTTTGCCGCCGACATCTCGTTTCCCGGCCAGTGGACGATGCGCGTGGTGCGCTCGTCCATCGCGCACGGCAGGATCAAATCGATCGACGTCGCGGCCGCGCGCGCCATGCCGGGCGTGCACGCGGTGTGGACTTATCCCGACGTCGCGCACATTCCGCCGATCGGCTTCCGCCTCACCGGCCTCAAGACGCTGGAGCCCTACCGCCAGCACGTGCTCGCCAGCGACATTGTGCGCTACGTCGGCGAGCCGGTGGCGGTCGTGTTCGCGGCCGATCAATACAGCGCGGAGGACGCCGCCGAAGCAGTCGAACTCGACATCGAGCAGTTTGATGCGGTGATGATCGCGGCCGACAAACCGGGGTTGTTCGCGCCAAACCTGACCACCGAACCCGACGTCGTGCGCAAAGGCTTCGGCGACATCGAAGCCGCCTTTCGCAACGCCCATGCGGTCATCGAACTCGACCTGTCGGTCGGCCGGCATTCCGGCGTACCGATGGAGACGCGCGGCGCCATCGCGCGCTACGACGAGGCCCGCGACGTGCTGGAGATGCACGGCGCCGCCAAGGTGCCGCATTGGAACCGCGACCAGATCGCCAAGATGCTCGGCCGCGATGTCGCCTCGGTCCAATTATACGAAGGCCATGTCGGCGGCGGCTTCGGCATCCGCGGCGAGCTGTATCCGGAAGACATATTGGTGTGCGCCGCCGCGCTGACGTTCAAGCGCCCGATCAAATGGATCGAGGACCGGCGCGAGCACCTGATCGCCGCCAACCATTCGCGCCAGCAGCAGCACCGCGTGCGCGCCGCCATCGACGCGCAGGGCCACATCCTCGGCATCGAGGACGAGTTCTTCCACGACAACGGCGCCTACATGCGCACGCACGCCGCGACCGTGCCGGACCTCGCGGCGGCCATGCTGCCCGGGCCCTACCGCGTGCCGGCCTATCGCGCCGTAGGCCACATCCGCCTCACCAACAAGACGCCGTGCGGCACTTACAGGGCGCCGGGCCGCTATGAATCGACCTTTGTGCGCGAGCGCCTGATGGACGCCATCGCCGCCAAGGTTGGCGTCGACAAGGTCGAGATCCGCCGCCGCAACCTGTTGCCCAAGAGCGCCATGCCCTACGCGCTCGGCCTCGACACGCTCGGCACGCACATCGTCTACGACTCCGGCGACTACGCGCTGCTGCTCGACAAGGCGCTCACGTCCGCCGGTTGGTCCGAGCTTCAAGCGCAGCTCAAGGCGCGGCGCGCCAAGGGCGAAATGGTCGGCGCCGGCGTCGCCATGTTCGTCGAGAAGAGCGGGCTCGGCCCGTTCGACACCGTCCGCGTCGCCGTGAAGCCCGGCGGCGGCATCGAGGTCGTCACCGGCGTCGCCTCCATCGGCCAAGGCGTCGAGACCGTCATCGCGCAGATCTGCGCCGACACGCTCGGCGTCGACTACAGCACCATCAACGTGGTCCATGGCCAAACCGACCGCATCGCCAAGGGCATGGGCGCCTTTGCCTCGCGCGTCACGGTGATGTGCGGCGAAGCCACCCGCCTCGCCGCCACCAAGCTGCGCGGACAGGCGTTGCAAGCCGCCGCCACCTTGATGCAGACCGACGCCGCCATGCTCGACATCGTCGGCGGCGACATCGTGCGCACGGACGGAGCGGGCCCGTCGATGACGCTTGCCGCGCTGGCGCAGCAATTGCCCGAGGGGCTGAGCGCGGAAGACACCTTCGAATCCGCGCACATGGTCTACCCCTACGGCGTCCACGTCGCGGCCGTGAAGGTCGACGCCGAGACCGGCGGCGTCACCATCGAGCGCTACGTGATGGCCTACGACATCGGCAAGGCGGTCAATCCGAAACTGGTTGAAGCCCAGATCGCCGGCGGCTTCGCGCAGGGCATCGGCGGCGCGCTGCTGGAGGAGTTCCTGTACGACGAGGCCGGCGAGCCGCTGTCAGTCACCTTCGCCGACTACCTGATGCCGACGGCGCACGAAATACCGGCCTTCACCGTGCTGGTGTCCGAGGACGCGCCGAGCCCGCTCAATCCGCTCGGCCTCAAGGGCGCCGGCGAAGGCGGCACCAATCCGGTCGGCGCGGTGATTGCCTCGGCGATCGACGATGCGCTCGGGCGGCCGGGCGCGGTGACACGATTGCCGGTGACGCCGATGCGGCTCAAAGCCCTGATGGCCGCACGCTGACCGCCTGCTAAAGCACGATCGTTTTAGCTGAGCTTCTTCAACAGCCGCGCCACCGTACGCTGCTCTTCCGCGCTCAAGGGCGCGAGCGTGGTGGCGGTGATCTCGGACGCCACCTTCATCGCCCGCTCGGTCACCTCGCGGCCGCGGTCGGTCAGCGCCACGGCGCGGCGGCGGCGGTCCTTCGGGTCGTTCAGCGCGGTGACGAAGCCGCGCAGCCCCAGACGGTCGACCACGCCCTTGATGGTGGCGGCATCGAGAAAGATCAGCCGGCCGAGATGGTTCTGCGAGCAGGGCCCGACCTCGTGCAGCTTGGCGAGCGCCGCGAACTGGGTCTGGGTCAGGGATTCGATCATGCGCGAGGTGAAGATCGCGGTGTGGCGCTGCACGGCGATGCGCATCAGGAAACCGACCTGCTCGTCGAGCAGATAGCCCATCGACTCGGCCGATTCCGGCGGGGTCCCCACAACTTTCAGCTTGTCACGTGGCATTTCGGCTGGCTTCCCGTTTCCCGCGCAGTTTCATCCAGTGAGAAATCATGACGGGAAACGGCCCAGGGCGAAAGAGCTAACTTGCCTGCCCCACGAAAACCTAGGGCTTGCGGTTATCAAGCCACTATACCGTCAAATAGGCTTTCTGGACGTCCTGGTTCGTCTCGAGCTCTGCCATCGAACCCTGCCAGTGGATCTGGCCCTTTTCCAGCACATAGACCCGGTCGGACACCAGCCGGGCGAAATGGATGTTCTGCTCCGACAGCAGGATCGACAGGCCTTCCTTCTTCAGCTCGATGATGGTGTTGGCCATCTGCTCGACGATCAGCGGCGCCACGCCCTCGGAGGGCTCGTCGAGCAGCACCAGCAGCGGATTACCCATCAGCGTGCGCGCCACGGTGAGCATCTGCTGCTCGCCGCCGCTCATGCGGCCGCCGGGCCGGTTCGGCATTTCGCCGAGATTGGGGAACAGCGTGAACAGCCGCTCCGGCGTCCAGGCCGGCGCCGGCGTGCCGTCCGGAAAGCTGCGCGGCGGCTGGCGGCCGATGTCGAGATTTTCCAGCACCGTCAGGTCGGCAAAGATGCGGCGGTCCTCCGGCGTGAAGCCTAAGCCCCGCCGCGCGATCTCGAACGACCGCAGCCGCGAGACGTCCTCGCCGTTGAAGCGCACCGCGCCCCGGCGCTCGGCGATCAGGCCCATGATCGCCTTCATGGTGGTGGACTTGCCGGCGCCGTTGCGGCCCATCAGCGCCACCACCTCGCCGCGGCCGACCTCGAAAGAGAGATCGTAGAGAATGCGGGCGGCGCCGTACCAGGCGCTCAGGTTCTCGACGGAGAGCAGAGGCGTGGCGCTCATACGGTGCCCCACGGTGCTCCCCTCCCCCTTGTGGGGAGGGTAAGAAAGAGCATGCCGATCGCTGCCGTGACGATCATGGCGCGGCTCCTGCGGTAAAGGTCTTGCCGGTGCCGAAATAGACCTCCTGCACCTGCCGGTTCTCGCGAATGGCGGCGGCGTTGCCGTCCGCGATCAGCCGGCCGCGCGCCAGCACGATGATGCGGTCGGCGTAGGAGAAGACGACGTCCATCGAGTGCTCGGTGAACAGCACCGAGATGCCCCGCTCCAGCACCAGCCGCTTCACCAGCGCGATGAGATCGTTGCGCTCGCGCGGCGCCATGCCGGCGGTCGGCTCGTCCATCAGCAACAGCCGCGGCTCGTTGGCGAGCGCGATGGCCAGCTCGATGCGCTTGACGTCGCCGTAGGCGAGCTCGCGACTCGGCCGGTCGGCGGCATCCTGCATGCCGACCTGCGCCAAGAGTTCAAGCGCGCGGTCGCGGTGCAGCGAGGCGGCGGGCCGCCACAGCCGATAGGTCTCGCGCGTGTGCGAGATCAGGGCCATCTGCACGTTCTCGACCACCGTCATCGAGCCGAAGGTGGCCGCGACCTGGAAGGTGCGGCCGACGCCGAGCCGCCAGATGTCGCGCGGCGCCAGGCCGGCGATATTCTTGCCTTCGAACAGGATTTCGCCGCTGTCCGGCGCGAGCTGGCCGTTGATCATGTTGAAGCAGGTCGACTTGCCGGCGCCGTTCGGCCCGATCAGCGCAAGAAATTCGCCCTTGCCGATTTCAAAAGAGACATCGTTGACGGCGCGCACGCCGCCGAAGGCCTTGGCCAGTGCGCGGATGTCGAGCACGCTCATGATGCGCGCCTCTTGCCGACAGCCTGCGCGACGGCGCCGACGATGCCCTGCGGGAAGGCCAGCACCAGCAGCAGGATGATGCCGCCCAGGAGCGCACGCCAATATTCGGTCTGCCGCATCACCGTGTCCTGCAGCAGGGCGAACACCGACGCGCCGACGATCGGGCCGGTCAAGGTCTGGACGCCGCCGAGCAGCACCATGACCAGGCCGTCGATCGAGCGGCCGACATGGATCGTCTCCGGCGAGATCGAGCCCTTGGCGAAGGCGAACAGCCCGCCTGCGATGCCGCAGACGCCGCCGGCTATGGCGAAGCCGAGCCAGTGCACGCGCTTGACGTCGATGCCGATGGCTTCGGCGCGCAACGGCGAATCACGCCCGGCCCGCATGGCGTAGCCGAACGGCGCGAACAGGAAGCGCCGCAGCAGCAGCACGCCGGCCACCGCCAGCGCCAACGTCAGCAGGAAATAGACCGAAGCCTGGTCGAACGGCGGCTTGGGCCAGACGCCGATCACGCCGTTGGAGCCGCCGGTCAGCGTCTCCCACTGGAACACGGCCGCCCAGACGATCTGCGCGAACGCCAGCGTCAGCATCGCGAGGTAGACGCCGGACAGGCGCACCGCGAACCAGCCGAACAGCAGCGCGCCGGCCAGCGCCACGACCGGCGCCGCGACCAGCGCAAACCCCATCGGCCAGGCCAGCCATTTCACCAGCAGCGCCGCGCCGTAGGCCCCTAAGCCGAAGTACGCGGCGTGGCCGAACGAATGCATGCCGCCGGGGCCCATGATGAAATGCAGCGAGGTCGCAAAGACCACCGCGATCAAGACGTCGATGCCGAGCACCAGCAGATAGGGCGAGCCCTGCGCCAGGAAGGGCATGCACAAGAGAAGCAGGAGAACCACCGCACCCAGGGCTTTCAGCATCGGCGTCGCCGGGCGGATCGGGTCTTCCGGCTCGGCGACCGAGCGCACCGCGCCCTGCGGCTTGCCGAGCAGGCCGTAAGGCCGCACGATCAGCACCACCGCCATCACCAGGAATTCGGCGACCAGCGTGAACTTGGAGAAGTTGACGGTGACGAAGCCGAAGTCGACGACGCCGAGGCCGATGCACAACGCCTTGACCTCGGCGATGATGACCGCGGCCAAATACGCGCCGGTGATCGAGCCCATGCCGCCGACCACCACCACCACGAAGGCGTCGCCGATGGCGACCAGATCGGTGGCGAGATTGGCGGGCTCGCGCGCCACCTGCAGCGCGCCGCCGAGACCGGCGAGCGCCGC
Source organism: uncultured Undibacter sp. (assembly GCA_964372105.1). GTDB lineage: Bacteria > Pseudomonadota > Alphaproteobacteria > Rhizobiales > Xanthobacteraceae > Pseudolabrys. Next base: position 709 of record CAYJPU010000119.1, on the reverse strand, counting down.
GCCGAGCGCGAACACGCTGGTGAACAAAATCGCCTGGTTGACGCCGAGCGCGCCGACCATCTCGCGGTCCTGCGTCGCAGCGCGGATCAGGCGGCCGAAACGGGTCTTCGCCAGCGCGAAATGCAGCACCAGCAGCACCGCCGGACCGATGAAGATCAGGAACAGGTCGTAGCTCGGCAGCTTTCGGCCGAACACTTCGATCGCCTCGCGCATGCCGGGCGCACGCGGCCCGAGCAGATCCTCGGGCCCCCAGATCCAGAGCGCGGCGTCGTTGAACACCAGCACCAGCGCGAAGGTGGCGAGCAACTGGAACAGCTCGGGCGCGCGGTAGATGCGCCGCAGCAACACGATCTCGATCAGCGCGCCGATGACGCCGACGATAACGGCGGTCAAGACGATGCCGCCCCAGAAGCCGACGGCGCCGCCGATCTTGGTCGCCAGCGAATAGGCGATGTAGGTCCCCAGCATATAGAGGGACCCGTGCGCGATATTGATGATGCGGGTGACGCCGAAGATCAGCGACAGGCCGACCGCGATGAAGAACAGGCCCGAGGCGCTGGAGAGGCCGTTGAGGGCCTGGAAGAGGAGTGCGTTGAGGGTCATGGTTGCTTCTTATCCCTCCCCCAAAGAGGGGGAGGGATGGGAGCGCTCAACTTAGTTCGCGTCCGCGGGACGCAGCTTTTTCACTTCGGCATCGCTCGGCAACACC
>CAYJPU010000118.1:0-10574 GCA_964372105.1 uncultured Undibacter sp. | reverse complement strand
AGACGCCGACGGCGCGCGGGTTTTTCAGCATCACGGTCAACACCGCCGCCAGCAGCGACAGTCCCAGCATCATCGCGAAGGCGACGTCGTAGGTGCCGGTGACGTCGAACAAGGCGGCGCCGAGATAGGCGCCGACGCCGCCGAAGATGTGGTGCACCATGGTGATCAGGCCAATCAGCGCGCCGAGATGGCGGGCACCGAAGCTCTGCGACACGAAGACGACCGTGAGCGGCGCGGTCACCAGGAAGGTGGCGCCGAACACCAGCGCGAAGACCGTCACCGACAGGGCCGACTGATCGACCATGATCAGCCCGAACACGGCAACGCGGGCCACGAAGGACAGCGCCGTCGGCCACACCGGCCCCACGCGGTCGCTCAACGCGCCGCCGGCGAGCACGCCCACGAGGCCGGTCAGGCCCATGAGCGCCAAGAGATTGCCCGCCAGAAGCGAGTCGATGCCGCGGTCCTGCGCGAAAGCGACCACGTGCGTGGTGACGAAGAAATCGTCGAAGCCGCAGATGGCGTAGATCGCCAGCAGCAGCCAGAGCTGTCGTCCGCGAAAGGCCTCGAGCAGGCCGATGCCCGCCAGCGGGCGCGCCGCTTTGGCGGCGAACGGCGTCGCCTTCGGAATGACGAGCAGCAGCAGCGGCAGCAAGACGAGATGCGCGACGCCGAGCAGCACGTAGATCGAGCGCCAGCTCATCGTCAGCATCAGCGCCGCCAAGGCGGCGATCACCACGAGCTGACCGGCGCTCATGCCGGCCATGGCCGCCGCGTTCGCAATGCCGGCCCGTTGCGGGAAGGCGCGCGTCACCATGACGCCGACCGGGATCAACGAAGCCGCACCATTGCCGAGCGCAAAGACGAGACCGTACACGACCAGCGCATGCCAGGGCGCGGTCATCGCGCTCATCAGGCCGATCCCAAGACTGCTGACGACGAGCCCGCCCACGAGCACGCGCCGCGGCCCCGCCCGGTCGACGAGAAAACCGGCGCCGAACATCGCCACCGCCGACACCACCTGAAACAGCCCGACGGCGAGGCCGAGCTCGCTGCGTCCCCAGCCCAGGTCGTCGACGATCGGCTTGAGCGTCAGGCCGACGGCGAACCGCGCGCCGCCGCCGATGAACAGCGCGAGGAACCCGGCGACGAGCACAAGCGCCGCACTGGTGACCAACGGCTTACGCGTCAAAGTCACAGCGCCGCGTAGTCGATTGGCTGGTGACGGTCGAGCGTGCGCTCGATCTTCGGCAACGGATACTTCAGGCCGCTGGCGCAGTTAAACAGCACGACGCGGTCGGTCTTCGAGACGCGGCCGTCGGCGAGCGCCTGCTTGTAGGCCGCGTAGGTCGCCGCGCCCTCGGGGCACAGCAGGAAGCCTTCCTCGCGCGCCATCTCGTCGAGCGCCCGGCTGATCGCCGGATCCTCGACCGCGATGGCGAAGCCGCCGCTCTCGCGCACCGCGCGCAGGATGAGGAAATCGCCGACCGCCTGCGGCACCCGGATGCCGGACGCGATCGTGTGCGCGTTCTCCCAGCGCGACGCGTGCTCCTTGCCTTCGTCGAAGGCCTTGACCATGGGCGCGCAGCCGGCCGCCTGCACCGCGATCATGCGCGGCCGCTTCGCGCCGATGAAGCCGATCGCCTCCAGTTCGGCGAACGCCTTCCACATGCCGATCATCCCAGTGCCGCCGCCGGTCGGATAGAAGATCGCGTCCGGCAGCTGCCAGCCGAGCTGCTCGGCGAGCTCAAGGCCCATCGTCTTTTTGCCTTCGATCCGGTACGGCTCCTTCAGCGTCGAGGTGTCGAACCAGCCGACCTTGGCCTTGCCCTCGCCGACGATCTTGCCGCAGTCGTCGATCAGCCCGTTGACGCGGTAGACCGACGCGCCCTGCGCCGCGATCTCGCTGACGTTCACCTCCGGCGTGTCTTCCGGGCAGAAGATCGTGGTCCTGATCCCGGCGCGCGTCGCATAGGCCGCGAGCGCCGCGCCGGCGTTGCCGTTGGTCGGGATCGCCATGTGCTTGATGCCGAGCGCTTTCGCCATCGACACCGCCATCACCAGCCCGCGCGCCTTGAACGAGGCGGTCGGCAACCGGCCTTCGTCCTTCACCAGGATTTCGCCGCCGCCGAGCTTGGCCGACAGCCGCGGCATCGGCACGATCGGCGTCAGCACTTCGCCCAGGCTGACGATGTCGGCGGCTTTGCGCACCGGCAGCAACTCGCGATAGCGCCAGATGTCGGCCGGCCGGCCGCTCAGCTTTTCCTTGGTCAGCGCCTTGCGCACGCCGTCGAGGTCGTAGCGCACCAGCAGCGGCTTGCCGGCCTTCGACAGGTTGTGCACCTGGTCGGCTTCATAGCGCTCGCCGGTCATCGAACATTCGAGATGCGTAACGAAGGTCGGCCGCTCGGCGGTCAGGTTGTCGTCAAACTGCATAGGCGGGCTCCCCGTCGTCACGGCCTTTGTTGCTTGTGTTTCCGCGCGGGCCGGTCGGCGCGGAACACGACGAAATGCGACAGCGAAAAATTGACCACGAAGCTGACCGCGATCGAGACCAGCTTCGCCACCGCCAGATGGGTGACGTAGGACAGGACGAACAGCGTCGCCGTCGCCATCACCATGCCGGCGACCCCGGAGGCGACGAAGGTCAGATAGTCGCGCCAGCGCAGCACCCGGCCCGATTCGGGACCGAAGGTGGTGAACGAGTTCATCACGTAGGAAAACGTCACCGCCACGATCCAGGCCAGCACGTTGGCCGGCACCAGCGGCCACAGCAGAATCTGGGCCGCCGTCCAAAAAATGCTGAAATCGATGGCCGTATTGACCACGCCCACGAAGGCGAAGCTGATCGCCTTGAGGGCGATCGCACGCTCGTGCCAGGCGACGGTGAGACGGTCGATGATGTTTTGCAGGGGCGCCGGGATCATTGGACGCGGCTTAGCATGACCGGACGCCCCCCGGTAGGCCGGACGCGACAGAAGCCGGGCGGTGCGGTATAGATCAGCAAGCGACAAAAGAGCGGCAGGTTCAACGACATGGCGGCCAAAACGACCCGATCCAGCGCCCGTGCAATGCAGACCCGCAGTGCGCCCGGGCTGTCGATCGTTGTCCCGGTGTTCAACGAAGCCAAAAACCTGCCCGCCCTGCATGAACGCATCGCCGAGGTGGCGCGGTTCCTGCAGGTCAAGCGCGGCCTCGCCCTGGAAATCGTCTACGTCGACGACGGCAGCCGCGACGACACCTACGCGGTCGCCAAGGCGCTGCCGGCGGTCCCGGTCGACATCCAGGTGGTGTCGCTGTCGCGCAATTTCGGCAAGGAGGCCGCCCTCTTGGCCGGCCTCGACCATGCCCGCCTGGGCGCCGTGCTGTTCATGGACGGCGACGGCCAGCATCCGCCGAGCCTGATCGAGACTTTGGCCGCGCGCTGGCTCGATGACGGCTACGACGTGGTCTACACCGCCAAGGCCCACCGCGAGAGCGAGCCTTATCTACGCCGCCTCGGCGTCAAATGGTTCTACGAGCTGATCAACTGGGGCCAGCGCCAGAGGATCCCCGAGGACGCCGGCGACTTCCGCCTGCTGTCGCCGCGCGCCGCCGCGGCGCTGCGGCAGATGCCGGAGCGCAACCGCTTCTTCAAGGGCCTGTCGAGCTGGATCGGCTTCCGCCAGGTGCGCGTCGACTACGAGCCGGCGCGGCGCGCGCACGGCACCACGACCTGGAACGTGTGGTCGCTGATCGGCTTCTCGATCGAAGGGCTGACCTCCTTCACCATCGCGCCGCTGCGGCTGGCGAGCCTGTTGGGCGCGCTGCTCGCGGCCACCGCATTGGTGTTCGGCGTCTGGATCCTGTTGCAGACCATCATCTTCGGCCAGGACGTGCCCGGCTACCCCTCGCTGGTCGTCAGCATCATGGTGATCGGCGGCGTGCAGCTTTTGATGATCGGCATCCTGGGCGAATACGTCGGCAAGATGCTCAACGAGATCAAAGCGCGGCCGGTCTATTTCGTCGCCGAGCACACCGTGAAGCACGCCGACGCCGGCGCGGTGTCCAAGCAAGCGGGCAAGGAAGCCGGCAAGCCGCGGCCGGCGGCCACGCGCGCGGCGGAATAACGGCGCGTGCCCGCCACGCGCCGGATCTGGCTGTGCGCCGACGACTACGGCATGGCGCCGGGCGTCAACCGCGCCATCCGCGAGCTGATCCTGAACCGGCGCCTCAACGCCACCTCGGTGATGATGGCGGCGCCGCACATCGGCATCGACGAGGTCGACGCGCTGGAGATGCTCAACTCCGGCGAGACGCGCGCCGCGCTCGGGCTGCACGTCACGCTCACCGCGCCGTTCAAGCCGCTGAGCAACGGCTTTGCGCCGCTGCGCGACGGCGTCTTTCCGCCGGTCAACGAGATGATGCGGCTCGCCATGACACGGCGTCTGACGCCCGAGCCGTTCACGATCGAGATCGCGACCCAGCTTCAGGCCTTCCTCTCGGCCTTCGGCCGCCTGCCCGACTTCGTCGACGGCCATCAGCACGTGCAGCTGTTGCCGGTTGTGCGCGACGCCTTCCTGAAAGTGGTGGCTGAGATCGCGCCGCAGGCCTGGGTGCGACAATGTGGCCGCGCGCGCGCGGCCTGGCGGCTGCCGGACCACAAGGGGCTGGTGCTCGACGTCTTGAGCCTCGGCTTCAAGGCCCAGGCGGCGCGGCAGGGGCTCGCCACCAACCCGGCCTTCGCCGGCGCTTACGTGTTCAGCGGCAAGGCCCGGTTCGCGCGGATTTTCCCGCGCTTCCTCAAAGGCCTGCCGGACGGTGGCCTGATCATGTGCCATCCCGGCTTCGTCGACGACACTTTAAAGAGCCTCGATCCCGTCACCACGCTGCGCGAGCACGAATTCGCCTTTTTCAATTCGGATGCTTTCCCGCACATGCTGGCCAAACACGGCGCCGCCCTGGCGGAGCCCACTGGCGAAGCGGTGAGCGCTCACTAGATAGCGCTCACCTTCACGGGAGGATGCGATGACGCCGCAAGAACGCCAACTGGTTGACGATCTGTTCGACCGCCTCGCGCGCCTGGAGACGGCGCCGCGCGACGCCGACGCCGAACGCGCCATCATTGACGGCCTGCGCCGCGCCCCCAACGCGGTCTACGCGCTGGTGCAGACCACGCTGGTGCAGGACGAGGCGCTCAAGCGCGCCGACGCGCGCATCCGCGAACTGAGCGGCGAGGCGGCCGAGCCGGACAGCCCCGGCTTCCTCGACAGCATGCGCGAAGCCTTCACCGGCCGGTCCCGCACCTCGGTGCCGAGCGTGCGCGCCAACGCCGCCAACCAGTCCGATGCGCGCTGGAACACCGGCGGCGCCGTGCCGAATGCCGGTGCGGCGCAAGCCTCACCGTATGCCGCCCCGCCGCCGCAAGCCGCCGGATTTGGCGGCGGCTCGTTCCTCGGCACCGCCGCGGCCTCGGCCGCCGGCATGATCGCCGGCTCGCTGCTGCTCAATTCGATCTCGTCGATGTTCGGCCAGCGCGGCGGCGGCAGCAGCGCCTTTGCGTCGACGCCGTCCGACTCGAACTCGCCCTGGGACAACAAAGCCGCAGGCAGCGACCTCGCGCGCGAGGCCGGGCTCAACGACGTCGGCGGCCGCGGCGGCGTCAACAATCCGCAGGCGGCCGGCCTGTTCGGCAACGACGCCAATGACAACGACTACAGCGACGACCTCGCCGGTGATCCGGGCGGCGACTTCGACGGCGGCGGCGATTTCGGCGGCGGCGACACGGCGTGACAGTTGCGTGTCCCGGGCGCGGCGTCCGGGGCAAGCCTTACATCACCACGACCTTGGTGCCGACCTTGACGCGGCTATAGAGGTCCATGACGTCGCTGTTGCGCATGCGGATGCAGCCCGACGACACGTTCTGCCCGATGGTCCATGGCTCGTTCGAGCCGTGGATGCGGTAGAGCGTCGAGCCGAGATACATGGCGCGCGCGCCGAGCGGGTTGTTCGGGCCGCCGGGCATGAAGTGCGGCAGATAAGGTTGCCGCTCGAGCATTTCCTTCGGCGGCACCCAGTCCGGCCATTCCTTCTTCGCCGACACCGTGTGCACGCCGGACCAGGTGAAGCCGGGCCGCCCGACGCCGATGCCGTAACGCAGCGCGCGGTTGCCGGGCAGCACCAGATACAGAAAATGCTTCGGCGTATCGACGACGACGGTGCCGGGCTCTTCGGTGCCGGTGTAGATCACTTCCTGGCGCGCGAAGCGCGGGTCCAACTGATGGCCGGGCCGCTGCGGCTCCAGCATCGGATCGACTTGCGGCGCGGTATTGACGTAAAGCGGCCGGCCGCCTTGCCCGCCGTCGGGATAACCGGGCGGCGCGATGTAAGTCTGCTGCTGCGGATATGGCTGCTGATACTGCGGCGGCGCGTATTGCGGCGGCGCGACGTATTGCGGCGGGGCTGCGTAACGCTGTTGCTGCGGCGGACCGTCGCCGAACAGATATTCGATGAAGCCGCCGCCCAGGCTGCGTTGCTGGATCGGCGGCGGCTGCGCCACCACCACCATCTGCGGCGTCATCGGCGCGCCGGGCATGCCGATCTGCTGCGCCGAAGCGGCGCCGCCGAACACCACAGCCGTCAATGCGAGAGCGAGCACGCGCGCCATGGACGAACTACAAACCAAACCAGCAACCGAATGGTAAACCGCGCGTGCACCACGTTGATCAGCGTTTATTTTGCGTAAAGCGCGCGGCGTCATGGTAAACACACCGTTTCACCGCAGCGCAACCCGGCGTTAATGGCCGTTGGGGTAACAATGCGCGTCGCGTGGAGACATTCGCCGTGCAACGCAAGGTGTTTCGCATCGAGGAGACGGCCGGTCACGGCGAGCGGCGGCGCGCCGCCGCGTCAGCGCCTGCGCCCGCCGTCACCGATCGCGCGATCGCGCAGTCGCTCGACCTGATCGCCCGTCACAAGCGCGATCTCGCAGCGCTCATCCATGAAGGCAAGCACCGCCGCATGACGCTGGCCGCCGGCGAGCTCGGCGCCGCGGTCGAGAGCATGGAAACGGCGACCCAGAAGATCCTGAAATCGACCGAAGGCGTCGACGACAATGCGCGCGCCTTGGGCGCGGCGCTGAAGAACGATTACGAGCGCTCGCTCGCGCAGGACATCCAGGAGCAGGTCGTGCACATCTACGAAGCCTGCAACTTCCAGGATCTCGCCGGCCAGCGCATCGGCAAGGTGATCGAGATGCTGGGCATGGTCGAGGCGCAGCTCTCCGCCATGGCCGCGCGCTGCAACGGCGGCGACGCTCCGGCCGCGACGCCGGCGCAGAACGACGGCGGGCTGATCAACGGGCCGAGGCTCGACGGCGCCGCCGGCCATGTCAGCCAGCGCGACATCGACATGCTGTTCGGCTAGACCGGCCGCCTGATCGCGACGAAGCACACGAGCGACATCGCCACGAACGCGGCGGCGAGCGCCAGCGCGACGCCATCGGACGCGCGGTCCACCACGAAGGCCATCACCAGCGGCGCTGCCGCCTGCACCAGCAGGAACGGCCCGGCCAGCCGCCCGATCAGGCGGCCGTAGCCGGAGGCGCCGAACAGCGTCAGCGGCACCGCGCCGCGCGTGATGGTGACGAGGCCGTTGGCGCCGCCGAACATCAGCGCGAACGCGGCCGCGACCGGCGCCGAGACGCCGAGCACGAACAGCATGACGAAGGCGCACAGCAGCGTGGCAAGCGCGCCGCGCGCGACCCATAACGGATGCACGTCGCGGCCGAAGGAAAACTCGATCAGCCGCGCGCCGACCTGCGCCGGCCCGAACAGCGCGCCGATCACGACCACCGTGCCGGCGTCGATGCCGTTGCGCGCGAAGATCGCCAAGAGGTGCGCCGACAGGCCGGACGGCACGAAGGCGTAAGTCGCGAACGCCGACGCCACCAGCACGAAGGCGAGGCCCGTCGGCGGCAGCACCTTCGCCGGCGCTTTGGTCTCGCCTTGCTTCGGCACCTCGATTCCGGCGCGGCTGCGCGGCAGCGCCAGCGCATGCAGCGGCGCGGAGATGCAGGCAAGCAGCGCGGCATAGACCAGGTAGGCGCCGCGCCAGCCGACACTCTCGATCAAGAGATACGTCACCGGCCAGCTCACGGTCGAGGCGAAGCCGCCGGCCAGCGTCAGCGCCGTGATCGGACGCCGCGCCGCGGCGCCGAAGATGCGCCCCAACGTCGCGAAGGCCGAGTCGTACAGGTTCGCCGCCATCGCGACGCCGAGCACCATCCACACGGCGTAGTAAGCGATCGGGTGCGTGGCGTGCACGATCAGCAACAGCCCGAGCGCGCCGATCAGCGAGCCGAAGGTCATCGTGACATGGCCGCCGAAACGATCGATCGAACGGCCGACCAAGGGCGACACCAGGCCGGCGGTTAAAAGACCGACCGAAAAGCCGCCCATGGTGAAGGCCATCGACCACGAGCGCTCGGCCGCGATCAGCGGCACGATCAGCACCGGCGTGTAGAAGATGGAGCCCCAGGACAGGATCTGCGTGACGCCGAGCACCGGCACGGCGCGCCACGGGCCTTGGATGAAGTCGCGCAGCGAAGCGGTCATGGCCACACACTCTGCGTCATGCGCGGGCTCGACCCGCGCATCCATGATGAGCGGCCAGGAACGATCACCTTACAACGGCTTGCCTTTGCCGAACGGCATGATGGATTGCCGGGGCAAGCCCGGCAATGACGGGTTGAAGTTCACTGCGCAGGCTTCGCCGCTGCCGGCTTGGGTTTAGCGGCCGGCTTGGCGGCCGGCTTGGCCGCTGCCGGCTTGGGCTTGGCGGTGGTCTTGGCCTTCGGCTTCGGGCGCTTGTCGCCCTCGGGTCCGCAGCGGACGTAGACCATGGTGCCGTAGCGGCCCTGCACTTCCGGATCGAGCCAGCGCAGGATCAGGATGCGGCCGTCGAACGACACCACCTCGCGGTCCTGCTGGCTGCCCGGCGGATCGTCGGCCGGCCCGATATAGGTCTTGCCGCCCGGCGCACCCTTGAGGCGCAGCTCGGTCGGCACCGCCTGGTCGGCCAAGTGCATCATGACGCCGCCGGTGGTCCCGAGGACGACGATGTAAGGCTGCCGGCACTGGCCGGCGGCGGCGGCTTCGGTGCGGCCGCGGTCCTCGTCGCGATGATAGGCGGCCAGGCCCCAGCGGCCGACGATGTCCTGCGGCGGGAAGGCCGGCGGCAACGTCGGCGTCACCGGCGGCGGCGGCGGCTCGGACGGCGGCGGCGGCGACATGCTGGCGCACCCGGCCAGCGCAACGGCGAGCATGGCGAGCGCCAGGACGGACGAAAGACGGGACGTGGGGCGGCTCATCGGGGCTCCTGCAAGGCGGAGAAGGACATTGCTAGGCAACGAGGGCAAGCGCAAGGCGGAAGGCCGCCGCCGGAAACGAACGGGCGGCCCCCCTCGTTCCACGCGGGTCTTGCCCCCCGCCGAAAGCTTGACACCCCGCGCCTAACCCAATATCTCCCGGGAAGCCTTTCTGGCACTCTCCGTTAACGAGTGCTAAAGGCTTAAGAAATCGAGATTTTCCGGGAAACAAGACGCGCAAAGAGCGCCGACGAGGAAGCCATGGCCAAGACCAAGTTCCGTCCCCTGCACGACCGCGTGGTCGTGCGCCGCATCAACGCCGAAGAGAAGACCAAGGGCGGCATCATCATCCCCGACACCGTCAAGGAAAAACCGCAGGAAGGCGAAGTCGTCGCCGTCGGCCCCGGCGGCCGCGACGAGAACGGCAAGCTGACCCCGATCGACGTCAAGGCGGGCGACCGCGTGCTGTTCGGCAAGTGGTCCGGCACCGAGGTGAAGATCGAAGGCGAGGAGCTCCTGATCATGAAGGAGTCCGACATCATGGGCGTGATCGCCTAACGCCGATCCTCGTCCTGAGGAGGCGCCAACGGCGCCGTCTCGAAGGACGAGGGCCACGATTCACAGTCCTCATCCTTCGAGACGCCCGCCTCCGGCGGGCTCCTCAGGATGAGGTTCAAACTTAATCCATCGGAGTAGATTCCAATGTCTGCCAAGGAAGTGAAATTCTCCACCGACGCGCGCGACCGCATGCTGCGCGGCGTCGACATCCTCGCCAACGCGGTGAAGGTCACGCTCGGCCCCAAGGGCCGCAACGTCGTCATCGACAAGAGCTTCGGTGCCCCGCGCATCACCAAGGACGGCGTCACCGTCGCCAAGGAGATCGAGCTCGAGGACAAGTTCGAGAACATGGGCGCGCAGATGGTGCGCGAAGTCGCCTCCAAGACCAACGACATCGCCGGCGACGGCACCACCACCGCCACCGTACTGGCCCAGGCGATCGTGCGCGAAGGCGCCAAGTCGGTTGCCGCCGGCATGAACCCGATGGACCTCAAGCGCGGCATCGACATCGCGGTTGCCGCCGTGATCAAGGACATCGAAAAGCGCGCCAAGAAGGTTTCGTCCTCGGCTGAAGTCGCCCAGGTCGGCACCATCTCGTCGAACGGCGACGTCCAGATCGGCAAGATGATCGCGCAGGCGATGCAGAAGGTCGGCAACGAGGGCGTCATCA
>CAYJPU010000117.1:9411-10653 GCA_964372105.1 uncultured Undibacter sp. | reverse complement strand
CCGGCACGCCCGCGCTGTGGATCGTGGCCGCAGCGCGGCCCGTCCCGCCCGACGACAAGTCAGGCCTGCATGTCTGCTTCGCGGCGCCGACGCGCAACAGCGTTGATGCCTTTCATGCCGCGGCGCTGGCCGCCGGCGGCCGCGACAACGGCAAGCCCGGCCTGCGCACCGACTATGGGCCGAATTACTATGCCGCCTTCGTCACCGATCCCGACGGCTATCGGTGCGAGGCTTATTGCGGCAAGGCCGAATAATAAGCGTCAGCCGGCCTTGCCCAGCCGCGTGTCGCCCAACGCGCGCAACGTCATCAGCGTCGAGGGATCGGCGATGCCGTCGACGCGCGCCTGACGGAAGTGGCGCTGGAACGCCGTCACGACGTCGCGGGTGGCGTCGTCGTAGTGCCCGGTTTCCGCGATGCCGTAGCCGTAGGCCGCCAGCATGCGTTGCAGCCGCATCACCGCTTCGCCGCGGTCGCCGGGATGCAGCTTGACGCCGTCGAGATTGAGCGGCGCGGCGCGCACCCAATGGCCGACGCCGGATTCGCTCAACAGTTCCCAGGGAAATTTCTCGCCCGGATCCTGCTTGCGCGACGGCGCCACGTCGGAATGCGCCAGCACGCGGTCGGCGCTGATCGGCCAGCGCATCAGGATCGACCTGCACAGCGCGATGAGCGCGGCGATCTGGCGCAGCGGAAAATCCTGATAGCCGAACTCGTGGCCCGGATTGACCACCTCGATGCCGATCGAACGCGAATTGATGTCAGCCTCGCCGGCCCAGGACGACACGCCGGCGTGCCAGGCACGCAACGTCTCCGGCACGCATTGCACGACGCGGCCGTCTTCGAACACGACGTAATGCGCGGAGACCCTGCTTTCGGCCGTCGTCAGCCGCTCGAGCGCGGCTTCGCCGGTTTGCATGCCGGTATAATGCAACAGCAATAGGTCGGGCGGGCCGCCCTTGCGCTCGTCGACGTTCGGCGACGGCGCGACGTCGGCGACGATGAATGAATCCGGCGGGAATGCGGACATGAGGCCGGATACCGATGGTTGGGATGCGAGACGCGCGGCATCTTTCGCTGTGCCGGCGCAAAAAATCAATACTGATCGCCGCGCCTGTGCATGACGTGGGCGCAGTGCTGGGGAACGCAAAGCGCGGCCCCGGCCACCGCCCCGGCCGCGCAACCCCAGGAACGCCGACAAAACCCAACTCCCAACCCCGGCGTTTGCGGCCCGGCGGGGGCGG
>CAYJPU010000117.1:136-9401 GCA_964372105.1 uncultured Undibacter sp. | reverse complement strand
CCGCCGTGTTCTTTCCGGGGGGCCTTGTGGGGTGCACCCAACCGGGGGCCCGGCCCGCGATCCCGGGCCGCGCAACGCATGCAACGCGTACAAATGCGTACAAACGCAACGTCCAAGCCGCGTCGTTAGCGGCCGGTCGGTGCCGTATTGCTGGACGGACGGGCGCCACCAAGGCCGCTGCTGCCCGCGCCGGTGGTCGCGGCCGGCCGCGGCGGCTCGTAGCGCGCGAAGTTCTGCGCGTTGGCCAGTTGGTCCTTGGTCATCGTGGTTTTCAGCTTGGGCACGCCGCCATTGTCGGCCGGCACGACGTCGAAGGCCGAAGGCGCGAGCGCCACTTCCTTGGCGCCCATGCCGAGGAAGCCGCCGATACTGACGACATAGGCGTCGATCTTGCCGGTCTTGTCGAACAGGATGTCGCTCACGTCGCCGATCTTCTGGTTGTCGGAACCGAGCACGTCGGTGCCCTTGAACTTCGACGCCAGCCACTGGTCGGGCTTCTGCGACGCCACGAACTCGCCCTTGGCCGACGTCATGCCGGCGGCCGGGGCGGCCGACTTGTCAGCCGGGGCCGGTTGCGTGGCGGCCGGCGGTGTCGCGGGGGAACCGGCCGGAACGTTCGGCGACTGTGCGAATGCGCCGGAAACCATCAGCGCGCCGATGGTCGCGCCGAGCATCAGTTTGTTCGTCATATGGGTCATATGGGTGCCTCCTTGTTCGCGATGGAACTCCCATCGCTCCTGACGGCGGACCCGGTGGCCCGCGCTCCATTGGCAACGCGTGTCCGTGGGCGCCGTTCCGTCCGCACAGGAGGGTCGCGCGCTGCGAATCTTTGGAACTCGGGCTGGCCTGATTTCCGGGCGTGCGGCGGCGTGCCGGCAACAAATCCTTAAGTTTAAGCGTCGTTAATGTTGCCAGGACCGTGCGGTGCGTCGGCGCTCGAAACCGCGAGCGGCGGGGCAGGGCCATTCCATTGACGCCCATAATATCCCATGATATCCCACAGCGACTTATCGAGGATTGCCGGCCTTTCTTCAGCCTCCGGGCAGGGCGGCTTCCCGGCCTGTGGCCAGGGCGGTGCGGCGATCCCGGGGAAACGAGTCCGCGCGGCTCTTCCGGTATGCGTTCTGTCGGTGTTGGGTGCGGGATATGGACCGCTTCGTGGCGAACATCACGTTGCGGCTCGACTCCAAGGGGCGCGTCTCGATTCCCGCTGCCTTCCGATCGGTGCTCGCCCGCGACGGCTTTACCGGGCTTTATTGCTATCCCGCGCTCGACCGTCCGGCGATCGACGCCGGCGGCCATGCGCTGATGTCGGAGATCGAGGCGTTGATCGGCCGCTATACGCCTTACTCGGAAGAGCGCGAGCAGTTCGCGCTGGCGCTCTACGGCACCAGCGAGACGCTCAAGATCGACGGCGAGGGCCGCGTCGGCCTGAGCGACAGCTTGAAGCGGCACGCCGGTATTTCGGACAGCGTCACCTTCGTGGGTCTGGGTCACAAATTTCAGATCTGGGAGCCTGGCCGTTTCCAGAACGAACTCGCGGAGGCCACCCAAAAGGTGCGCACGCTCAAGGCCGAGCTGAGTTCCCAGGGGACGGCGCGCAACGCGTCAGGAGCACGAGAATGACGGCGGGCGGCGGCGGCTCTGCTGTCGCTGGCGGATCGGCCCTCCACGTTCCCGTGCTCGGCCGCCCCGCTCTCGACTTCCTCAACGTCCGCGACGGCGGCGTCTACATCGACGGCACCTTCGGCGCCGGCGGCTACAGCCGCGCCATCCTCGCGGCCGCCAACTGCAAGGTCATCGGCATCGACCGCGACCAGAGCGCGATCGCGCTCGGCTTCGAGCTGGTCGAGCAGGCGCAAGGCCGCCTGACGCTGATCGAGGATCGCTTCTCGAATCTGGACTCGGTCGCGCGCGAATGCGGCGTCGATCTGGTCGACGGCGTCGTGCTCGACGTCGGCGTCTCCTCGATGCAGCTCGACCAGCCGGAACGCGGCTTCTCGTTCCGCTTCGACGGTCCGCTCGACATGCGCATGGGCGGCGAGGGTCCGAGCGCCGCCGACATCGTCAACGCCGCCGACGAGCGCGCGCTCGCCTCCGTCATCTTCGTGCTCGGCGAGGAGCGCTTCTCGCGCCCGATCGCCCGCGCCATCGTCAAGGCGCGCGCCGAAGCGCCGATCACGACCACGCGCGCGCTCGCCGACATCGTCTCGTCGGTGGTGCGCGCCAAGCCGCACGAGATCCATCCGGCGACCCGCACCTTCCAGGCGTTGCGCATCTTCGTGAACGACGAGCTCGGCGAACTCGCCAGCGCGCTCATCGCCGCCGAACGCGTGCTCAAGCCCGGCGGCCGGCTGGTGGTGGTGTCGTTCCATTCGCTCGAGGACCGCATCGTCAAATCGTTCTTGGCCGCGCGTTCCGAGACCCGCGGCGGCTCGCGCCACGCGCCGGAAATTGTGCGCGCCGCGCCGAGTTTTACCGTGCTGACCAAGCGCCCCGTCGTCGCCGACGACGAGGAGACCGCGCGCAACCCGCGCGCCCGTTCCGCCAAGCTGCGCGCCGGCGAACGCACGGCGGCGCCCGCGCATCGCGACGACGCGTTCGATCTCCTGCCGCGCGTGCCGGCGCTCGCCGACGTGCTGAAGGGGCGGTGACGCCATGCGCCTCCTGAACATCCTCGTCATTGCGGCGCTGATCGTGGCGGCGTCCTTCGTCTACAAGATCAAGTTCGACTCTACCTTGCAGGCCGAGCGCGTCGCCAAGCTGCGCGGCGAGATCCGCAAGGAACGCAACGCCATCGCCGGCTTGCGCGCCGAATGGGGCCGGCTCGACACGCCCGGCCGCGTGCAAGGCCTGGCCGAGCGCCATCTCGGGCTGAAGGCGGCGCCATCGACGCAGTACGACAGCCTCGACCGTTTGCCCGAGCGGCCGCCCGCGATCGTCGCGCCGCCGACCAGCGATCCGATCGGCGCCATGCTGACGCCGGCCGCGCCCGAGGCCACCGGCAGCGTGCCGGCAGCACCCGGCAGGCGGTGACCGCCATGCACGCAACCTCCCCGCCGAAACCGGCCGAGACTCGCTGGCAGCGCTGGCTGCGCGCGATGCTGTACGGCCACTCCGTCGACCGCAACGTCAAGGCGCGGGCGCGGCTCGGCCTCGCCATCGTCGCCTTCGCCGTCGTCTATTGCGTGATCGGCGGCCGGCTCGTGATGTTCGCGACGCTGAGCGAAGGTCATGGCGGCCGCCGCAGCGTCGGCCAGGACGCCATCGCCACCGCGCGGCCGGACATCCTCGACCGCCGCGGCGAGATCCTCGCCACCGACGTCAAGACGCCCTCGCTGTTCGCCGAGCCGCGCAAGCTGATCGACGTCGACGAGGCGGTCGAACTCTTGACCGCGACGCTGCCCGATCTCGACGCCAACGAAGTGCGCGAGCGGCTGTCGTCGAAGCGCGGCTTCGTCTGGCTCAAGCGCGAAATCACGCCGAAGCAGCAGCACGAAATTCACCAGCTCGGCATTCCCGGCGTCGGCTTCCTGTCCGAGAACAAGCGCGTCTATCCGAACGGGCCGGTAATCAGCCACGAGATCGGCCACGTCAACATCGACAACCAGGGCATCGCCGGCATCGAGAAGTGGCTGGACGGGCAGGGGCTCGCAGCGCTGCATCTCGCCGGGCTTGCCACCGACCGGCTACAGAAGCCGATCGAACTCGCCGTCGACTTGCGCGTGCAGTTCGCGCTGCGCGACGAACTGATGAAGGCGCGCGAGAAGTTCAAGGCCAAGGCGTCGGCCGGCGTCATCCTCGACGTCAACACCGGCGAGATCGTCGCCATGGTGTCGGAGCCCGATTACGATCCCAACAATCCGCGCGAGGCCAACGATCCGACCCGCATCAACCGGCTCACCACCGGCGTCTACGAGATGGGCTCGACCTTCAAGGCGCTGACGCTGGCGATGGGCCTCGACAGCGGGCGCATCAACCTGTCGTCGACCTTCGACGCGCGCGTGCCGCTGCGTTACGGCAAGTTCCAGATCAACGACTACCACGCGCAGCGTCGCGTGCTGACGGTGCCGGAAATCTTCACCTACTCGTCGAACATCGGCACGGCGCGGCTCGCGCTCTCGCTCGGCGTCGAATACCACAAGGCCTATCTCAAGAAGATGGGCCAGCTCGACCGGCTGCGCACCGAACTGCCCGAGAGCGCCGAGCCGATCGTGCCCAAGCGCTGGGGCGAGTTGAACACCGTCACCATCGCCTTCGGTCACGGCCTGTCGGTCGCGCCGCTGCAGGCGGTGATGGGGGTGGCCGCCACGCTCAATGGCGGGCTGCTCATTCCGCCGACCTTCCTCAAGCGCAGCCGCGAGGAAGCGCTCGGCCTCGCCAAGCAGGTGCTCAAGCCCGAGACCAGCCAGAAGATGCGCTATCTCATGCGGCTCAATGCCGAGAAGGGCAGCGGCAGCAGCGCCAACGTCAGAGGCTATTACGTCGGCGGCAAGACCGGCACCGCCGAGAAGGTGATCAACGGCCGCTATTCCAAGACCAAGCTCTTGACCGACTTCATGGCGGTCCTGCCGGCCGACAAGCCGCGCTATCTGATCCTCATCATGCTGGACGAGCCGCAGCCGACGCCGGAAACCCACGGCTACGCCACCGCCGGCTGGAACGCCGGCCCGACGGCCGCCAAGGTGATCGCGCGCATCGCGCCGCTGTTGGATCTTCCGCCGCGCTTCGAACTGCCGAAGGCCGATCAGCTCATCCTGGCCAACACGGCCGAAAGCCGGTAGTGCCACTTTTCTTAAACCTCCCCCTGAAAGGGGGAGGTCGCCCGCCGAAGCGCAGCGACGGCGGGCGGGTGGGGGTCTCTTTAAAACTTGCCCCACATCAGTGCTTGTGAGACCCCCTCCCTGACCCTCCCCCTTACAGGGGGAGGGAAGTGAGAGGCCCAGAAGGGTGCCCAATTCCGTGCCGCTCAAGCTCGCCGACCTCGCTTTGGAAAACGCCCGCTTCGATCCGCGCTGCGCGGACGTGGTGTTGACCGGCATTGCCTCCGACAGCCGTAAGGTGACGCCGGGCGATCTGTTCGTCGCCGTGCCGGGCACCAAGGCCGATGGGCTCGCCTTCGTGCCGCAGGCCGTCGCCAATGGCGCGGCCGCCGTGATGGCCGAGCAGGCGGCGTCGTTGCCGCCGCAAACCTTGGGCAGCGGCGTCGCCTTCGTTCAGGTCGCGAATGTGCGGCGCGCGCTCGCGCTCGCCGCCGCCAAGTTCTATCCGCGCCAGCCCTCAACCATCGCCGCCGTCACCGGCACCAGCGGCAAGACCTCGGTCGCCGCCTTCCTGCGCCAGATCTGGGCCTCGCTCGGCCTGCAAGCGGCGAGCGTCGGCACCGTCGGCGTGGTGTCGCCGAAGGGCGAAACCTACGGCTCGCTGACCACGCCCGATCCGATCGAACTGCATCGCACGCTCGACCAGCTGGCGGCCGAGGGCGTCACGCATCTCGCGCTGGAAGCCTCGTCGCACGGGCTCGACCAGCACCGGCTCGACGGCGTGCGTGTCGCCGCCGGCGCCTTCACCAATCTGTCGCGCGACCATCTCGACTATCACCCGACGCTCGAGGCCTACCTCGCCGCCAAGCTGCGGCTGTTCACCGACCTCGTCGTCGACGGCGGCACGGCGGTGATCGATGTCGACGATTGCTATGCCGGGCAGGTGGTCGACGCCGCCAGGAAGCGCGGCCTCAGGCTGATCACCGTCGGCGAGAAAGGTGACACCATCAAGCTCGCCGGCGCCACCATCGACGGCTTCGCGCAAGTAGTCCAGTTCGCCTACGCCGGCCATCATTATAATGTGCGGCTGCCTTTGGTCGGCGGCTTCCAGGTACAGAACGCCGCCGTCGCGGCCGGCCTGGCGATTGCCACCGGCGCCGCGCCTGCGCGCGTCTTCGCCGCGCTGGAAAACCTCACCGGCGCCAAAGGCCGCCTCGAATTCGCCGGGGAGCGCAACGGCGCGCCGATCTTCATCGACTACGCCCACAAGCCGGACGCGCTCGCCAAGGCGCTTCAGGCGCTGCGGCTTTACGCCAGCGGCCAACTGATCGTGGTGTTCGGCGCCGGCGGCGACCGCGACACCGGCAAACGCGCGATCATGGGCCGCATCGCGCACGAGCAGGCCGACCGCGTCATCGTCACCGACGACAATCCGCGCAGCGAAGATCCGGTAAAAATCCGCGCCGCCATTCTCGCTGCGGCGCCCGGCGCCATCGAGATCGGCGACCGCACGCAGGCGGTGCGCACGGCCATCGCCGACCTGAAAGCCGGGGACGTGCTGCTGATCGCCGGCAAAGGTCATGAAACCGGCCAGATCATCGGCGACCGCGTTGTGCATTATTCCGACCACGAAGCCGTGGCTGCGGCGTTAGAGGAAATGGGGGCATGAGCACGCGCAGCCTTCGTGTCCCGGGCGCGTCGCAACACGCAGTGTTGCGATGCAGACCCGGGACCCAGCTTTCTTTCTTTTCAACCGGGGTCCCGGTTCTGCAGCGCACCGCTTCGCGCTGCGCTGCGCCCGGGACACGAGGCAGAGCATTCGTATGAGTTCCCTCTGGACCATCTCCGACATGGCCGCCGCTATGCGTGCTGAACTATCCGGCGCGCTGCCGGCGGGCATCTCCGGCATTTCCATCGACAGCCGCAGCATCGCCAAGGGCGAGGCCTTCTTCGCCATCCAGGGCGACAGCCGCGACGGCCACGACTTCGTCGATGCCGCGCTGACGGCCGGCGCCGGCGTCGCGGTGGTCAGCCGCGGCCAGCGCGCGCGCTTTGCCGCCGGCGCGCCGCTGCTCGTGGTCGACGACGTGCTGGACGCCCTGCGCGATCTCGGCCGCGCCGCGCGCGCGCGCCTGACGGGCCAGGTGATCGCGGTCACCGGCTCGGTCGGCAAGACCGGCACCAAGGAGGCGCTGCGGCTGGCGCTGTCCACTGAGGGCGAAACGCATGCCTCGGCGGCGTCCTACAACAATCACTGGGGCGTGCCGCTGTCGCTCGCGCGCTGCCCGGCGGGCGTCAAGTTCGCGGTGTTCGAGATCGGCATGAACCATGCCGGTGAGATCACGCCGCTGACGCAACTGGTGCGGCCGCATGTCGCGATCATCACCACCGTCGAGCCGGTGCACCTGGAATATTTCGGTTCGCTGGAAAATATCGCCGACGCCAAGGCGGAGATTTTCTCAGGGCTCGTCCCCGGCGGCGTTGCCGTGCTCAACCGCGACAACGGCCAGTTCGCGCGGCTGGAGGCCGCCGCCAAGGCGGCGGGCGTCGAGCGCATCGTCACCTTCGGCGCGCATGAATCAGCCGACGCCCGCCTGATCCGGTACGCGCTGCAGGCGGATTCATCCACGGTCGAAGCCGACATCCTCGGCCAGCCGGTGACCTACAAGCTCGGCGCGCCGGGCCGTCATCTGGTGATGAATTCGCTCGGCGTGCTGGCGGCGGTGTCGCTTGCCGGCGCCGATCTCGCGCACGCCGCGCTGGCGCTCGCCCAGTTGCAGCCGGCGGTCGGCCGCGGCACCCGCGCCACGCTGCAAGTGCCGGGCGGTCACGCACTCTTGATCGACGAGAGCTACAACGCCAATCCGGCCTCGATGCGGGCCGCCATCGCGCTGCTCGGCCAGGCGCCGGTCGGCGCGCAAGGCCGCCGCCTGGCCGTGCTCGGCGACATGCTGGAGCTGGGGGCCGAGGGGGTGGCGTTGCACCGCGCGCTGGCGTCGCCGGTCGTGGCGGCCGGCGTCGACCTCGTGTTCTGCTCCGGTCCGCTCATGCACAGCCTGTGGGAGGCTCTTCCCTCCGGCACCAAGGGCGGCTATGCCGAGACTGCGGCGGCGCTTGAACCCATGGTGCTCGAGGCCGTCCGTGCCGGCGACGCGGTCATGGTGAAGGGCTCGCTGGGCTCGAAAATGGGCCCGATCGTCAAGGCACTGGAACGCCAATTTCCCCGACAGGCCGCGCACGATTCCGCGGCGAAGGTTTGATCCGATGTTCTATTGGCTGACCGAGCTTTCCGACAAAGTCTCGTTCTTCAACGTCTTCCGCTACATCACCTTCCGCACCGGCGGCGCCGTCGTCACCGCGCTGGTGTTCGTGTTCCTGTTCGGCGGTCCGATCATCGACTTGTTGCGCTTGAAACAAGGCAAGGGCCAGCCGATCCGCGAGGACGGCCCGGCTTCGCACCTCATCACCAAGAAGGGCACGCCCACCATGGGCGGCTTGATGATTCTCTCCGGCATGCTGGTGTCGACCGTGCTGTGGGCGAACCCGATGAACCCCTATGTCTGGATCGTGCTCGGGGTCACGCTGTCGTTCGGGCTCATCGGCTTCTATGACGACTATCTCAAGGTCACCAAGCAGACCAACGCCGGCTTTTCCGGCCGCACCCGGCTGATCGCGGAGTTCACCATCGCGATCGTCGCCTGCGTGCTGCTCGCGCGCCTCGGCAAGGGGCCGATCGCGACCTCGCTGGTGTTCCCGTTCTTCAAGGACCTGGTGTTCAATCTCGGCATGATGTTCGTCGTCGTCGGCGCTTTCGTCATCGTCGGCGCCGGCAACGCGGTGAACTTGACCGACGGCCTCGATGGCCTCGCCATCGTGCCGGTGATGATCGCGGCCGCCACCTTCGGCTTCATCTCCTATGTCGTCGGCAACGCGCTGTTCTCCGAATATCTGCAACTGCGCTACGTCGCCGGCACCGGCGAGCTTGCGGTGCTGTGCGGCGCCTGTATCGGCGCCGGGCTCGGCTTCCTCTGGTTCAACGCGCCGCCGGCCTCGATCTTCATGGGCGACACCGGCTCGCTGGCGCTCGGCGGCCTGCTCGGCTCGGTCGCGGTCGCGGTCAAGCACGAGATCGTGCTCGCCATCGTCGGCGGGCTGTTCGTGCTGGAAGCGGTGTCGGTGATCGTGCAGGTGGTGTCGTTCAAGCTCACCGGCAAGCGCGTGTTCAAGATGGCGCCGATCCACCATCACTACGAGCAGCTCGGCTGGACCGAGCCGCAGATCGTGATCCGCTTCTGGATCGTCGCCGTGGTGCTGGCGCTCGCCGGGCTGGCGACGTTGAAGCTGCGGTGATGTGCATGACGTTGCCACGCGCTCTCTTCACCTCCCCCTGGAGGGGGGAGGTCGGTCCGCGAAGCGGACCCGGCGGGGGTGAACTTCTTTGCGCAGTATCACCCCACCCCCAAGCGCGTAGCGCATAGACCCACCCCCACCACGGGGGGGGG
>CAYJPU010000117.1:0-126 GCA_964372105.1 uncultured Undibacter sp. | reverse complement strand
CCCCCCCCCCCCCCTTCCTCGGGCGGGGGGGGGGGGGGGGGGGGGGGGCGCCAACTTTCTTATGAAGCGTCACCCCACCCCGATGCGCTTCGCGCATCGACCCTCCCCCTCCAGGGGAGGGTGAAG
>CAYJPU010000116.1:0-10667 GCA_964372105.1 uncultured Undibacter sp. | reverse complement strand
GCCTTGAGCGCCTCGATGCCGTCGGTGTGGTCGGCATGGTGGTGCGTCACCAGGACGTCGGTCAGCTTCCAGCCGGTTTCCTTCAGCGCGGCCTCGATTGGCGCCGCCTCCGGCGCGTCGATCGCGGCGGTGGCGCCGGTCTGCGGGTCGTGCAGCAGCACCCCGAAATTGTCGGATCGGCACAAGAAAAGGCGGGTTTGCGCTGGCATAGGGCAGGGTCTCCTCGTCGTTCCGTACTGTGAATTAACCGTATCACGCGGATGAAGTGCCACGCAGCCCCGTCTGTTCCAAGGGGTTAGCAGCGTGGTGCCCGGATTCGTGGTAATTTGAACGCATGTCGATCGATGTCGTGGACCTGCGCAACTTTTACGGCCAGCGGCTGGGCGTCGTGGCCCGCCGCTTCATCGGCCGCGGCATCCGTCAGCTATGGCGCGACACCGCCGGCCAGCGCGTGCTCGGCATCGGCTATGCGCCGCCTTATCTCGGCCTGTTCCGCGAGGAGGCCGAGCGCTGCCTCGCCTTCATGCCGGCAGGCCAAGGCGTGGTGAAATGGCCGACCACGCGGCCGGCGCTGTCCGCGCTGGTGGACGAGAACGAGTTGCCGCTGCCGGACGCCGCGGTCGACCGCGTGATGCTGGTGCATGCGCTGGAGATGACCAACGATCCGGCTGCGCTGCTGCGCGAAGTGTGGCGCGTGCTGGCCTCGGGCGGGCGTCTGCTGGCGGTGGTGCCGAACCGGCGCGGGCTGTGGGCGCGCATGGACACGACGCCGTTCGGCCATGGCCGGCCCTATTCGCGGCCGCAGATCAATCAGCTGTTGCGCGAGACCTGGTTCACGCCGACCGGCTGGAGCGAAGCGCTCTACGTGCCGCCGATCGAGCGCGGCTGGTTTCTGCGCTCGGCCATCGCCTGGGAGCGCACCGGCGCGACGTTGTCAGCGCCGTTTGCCGGCGTGCATCTGGTGGAAGCGACCAAGCAGGTCTATCGCGCCCTCCCCGCGCGCCGCGTGAAGCGGCGGCTGGTGCCGGCGCTGGAGCCGGCGCTCGCGCCGTCGCCCGGCGGCGCGGCGCGCACGCTCGACTGATGCGATCGATTATTCCGGCTGATCGCCGCCTTCGGGGGCGCCTTGCGCGCCCATGTCCGGACGGTCGGGACGGAAGCCGCCGCGATGACGGCGGCGCCGGCGATGGCCGAAGCGCTCGCCCTGCTGCTCGTGGCCGTTGCCGTTGACGTTGGGCTGCTGCGGCTGCGCGCCGCCGCCGGTGATGAAGGCCGGCAGGCCGTTCACATCGGCGCCTTCAGGCGCTTGCGCGAACGGCTGCTGTTGCGGCGGCTGGTGCTGCGGGCGGTTGTGCTGCTGCTGGTCGCGCGGCGGGAACGGCTGCGCGTCGCGCGGCAGATAAGGCTGCTGTTGCGGCTGCTGCGGTTGCGGTTGCTGCGCCTGCGGCGAGTAGGGCTCGTTCTGGCCGAGGAAAGGCTGGCCGTCGTCATCGTCGTCGAAGTCGTCAGCCGCGCCCTGCTGCTGCGGGGCGCCGGGCTGCTGCTGCTGCGCGTTGTAGTACGGGTTCTGCTGCCGGAACTGTTCCTGCGCGGCGGCGATGAGGCGGAAATAGTGCTCGGCGTGCTGATAGTAATTTTCAGCCGCGACCGGGTCGCCGGAGCTCTGCGCGTCGCGCGCGAGCTGGATGTATTTTTCTGCGATGTGCGAGGCAGTGCCGCGGATTTTAACGTCGGGCCCGTTCGACTCGTAGACGCGCGTCAAAGGATTCTGGCTCTTGCGGTGACCGCCGCTATTGTTGCGACCCCGCATGCGCTTCTGACCGTTTCTCATGATGTGCCTGTTCGCCGACCTTTCGCTCTGCCGCGGCGTCTCCGCCGACTGCGTGTTCGTAACCGCAAGTCCATACGGAACTCATGGCGCAGCCGGACCTGCTCCACGTCCGCGCCGAGGGCCAAAAATTTTGCTTCCGTTATCGCGTTGACCGCAGCAACCCCTTAGCCACGGTTCTTCCGCGGCGTTGCCATTCTCTCGTTACGCGCATCGTGCTCTGGTCAGAATTGTAATGCGCCCAACCGGTGAAGCGTCCAGACCCATATCGGGCGGTTTTCGTTGCCGTCTTCGATAAGTCGGCGTTTTCGTCATCCGCTTTGCGCCGCCGCCTCGCAGAGCTTCAAAGCTCCGGGTTTCAGGCGATGCAACCCACGGGTCGATTCCTAGAGGGAAGCTAGTCGTTCCCGGGCCATAATCCAAGTGCTTTTTTCGGCTTTTCCGGAGCTCTGCGTTTTAGACCGGTTGCAATGCGCCAGGCTCATGACGCCGGATTGGCCGGCAAACCAGCGCTCAGCGCGCGTGGAATACCCTCCAGATCGGCGCGCGCCGGGCTGACGATTAACCCTGCTTGCGTGAACAGCGCGGCCACCGCCGGTTTCTGGCCGATCCCCAGTTCGACGATCAGCCAGCCGCCAGTGGTCAGCAATTGCGGCGCCGCGCGCGCGATGGCGCGATAGGCATCAAGTCCGTCTGCGCCGCCGTCAAGCGCGAGGGCCGGATCGTAGTCCCGCACCTCCGGCATCAACGTGGCGACCTCCTTGTGCGCGATATAAGGCGGGTTCGACACGATCAGGTCGAACGGCCCGGTCACGCCGCCGGCGATGTTGCAGACGACGAAGGCGCAACGCGCCGCCAGGCCGTTGCGCTCCGCGTTGCCGCGCGCGACGGCAATTGCCGCCGGGCTGATGTCGGTGCCGACGCCGGATGCGTTCGGCAGTTCCTGCAACAGCGCCAGCAGCAACGCGCCGCTGCCGGTGCCGATGTCGAGGATGCGCAGCGCCGCCATGCGCCGGCCGCCGCGCGCCACGAAGTCGAGCGCGGCTTCCACCACCGTCTCGGTCTCCGGCCGCGGCACCAGCACGTCCGGGCTGACCGCGAGCGTGAGATCCCAGAACTCCCGGCGGCCGAGGATGCGCGACACCGGCTCGCGCTTGAGCCGGCGCGCCGCCAAGCCTGAGACGGCGTCGATTTCGCGCGCCGCGAGCGTGCGCCCGGATTCGGAAATCAACCGCGCGCGGTCGAGATGCAGCGCGTGGCCGATCAGCGCGCGGGCATCGACCTGGGCATCGTCGATGCCGGCGAGCTTGAACGCATCGGCGACAAGCCGGATCACTTCCGAGACTGAGGCGCCGTCCTTGAGGCCCGGGATGATTCTCATCGGATGTGATCCGTTGCTTCTATCCTGTCATTCCGGGGCGCGAGCCATTAGCGCGTTGACGCGTGTCTTCGACGCGCTATGGCGAGCGAACCCGGAATCCAGCGCCTTCTTCGAAAAGCCTATCGTGTCGCTCCGGATTACGGGTTCGGCCCTTCGGGCCGCCCCGGAATGACGAGCAATTCATCACGCCGCGCCTTCGGCCGCCAGCAGTTCGGCCTGATGTTCAGTCACCAGCGCGTCGACGACCTCGTCGAGCGCTTCGCCTTCCATCACCTGCGGCAGCTTGTGGAGCGTCAGGTTGATGCGGTGGTCGGTGACACGGCCTTGCGGGTAGTTGTAGGTGCGGATGCGCTCCGAACGGTCGCCGGAGCCGATCTGTCCGCGCCGGTCGGCGGCGCGCTCAGCGTCTAGCTTGCCGCGCTCCTGGTCGTAGAGCTTGGCGCGCAGCATCGTCATCGCCTTGGATTTGTTCTTATGCTGCGAGCGCTCTTCCTGCACGTAGACCACGATGCCGCTCGGCAAATGCGTGATGCGGATGGCCGACTCGGTCTTGTTGACGTGCTGGCCGCCGGCGCCTTGCGCGCGCATGGTGTCGATCTTGAGATCCTTGTCGTTGATCTCGATGTCGACGTCCTCCACTTCCGGCAACACTGCGACGGTGGCGGCGGAGGTGTGGATGCGGCCGGAGGCTTCGGTGTCGGGCACGCGCTGCACGCGGTGCACGCCGGACTCGAATTTCAGTTTGGCGAACACGCCGCGCCCCTGCACCGAGGCGACGATTTCCTTGAAGCCGCCTTTGGTGCCTTCGCTCATCGACAGGACTTCGGTTTTCCAGCCCTGCTTGGCGGCGTAGCGCTCGTACATGCGGAACAGGTCGCCGGCGAACAACGCGGCCTCGTCGCCGCCGGTGCCGGCGCGGATTTCGAGGATGGCGTTGTGGTCGTCCATCGCGTCCTTGGGGATCAACGCGATGCGGATTTCATGCTCGAGCTTTTCCCGGCGCGCCTGCAGCGCCGGCTTCTCGGCGGCAGCCAAGTTGCGCATTTCAGCGTCGACCGACATGTCCGCGATCATCGCGTCGAGATCGTCCAGCTCGGCGACCACGTCGCGGTAGGCCTTGATGGCGTCGACCACCGGCCCGAGGTCGGAGAACTCGCGCGACAGCTTGACGTAAGCGTCGGGGCTCAGGCTGGTCGCAAGCTCGCTTTCCACCATCGCGTGGCGGGACAGCAAGGCGTCGAGGCGGTGTTCCGGCAGAGAGACCAAATCGCATTCCTATCCATTCGTCATGGCCAGGCTTGGCCCGGCCATCCACGACTTCTGCTCGGCGAGCCAAAGACGTGGATGCCCGGCACGAGGCCGGGCATGACGGGTTATAATTGCAGCCCTTCCGCGGCCGCGAAGCTTTCGAGCTTGGCGCGGATCGAGACGCTGCCGGCCGGCTGTTCCAAGAGCGGCAGCAGCACCTGCTCGCCCTTCTTGCAGTCCAGATCCAGCAGCATCGCCTTGACCGGGCCGACGGCCGACGGCGACAGCGACAGCGCGCGGAAGCCGATAATGGCGAGCGCCATCGCGCCGATCGGCTGCGAGGCGAGCTCGCCGCACAGCGCCACCGGCTTGTTGTGCTTCTTGGCCATGTCGACGACGTCCTTGAGCGCGCGCAGCACCGGCTTCGACAACGGGTCGAAGCGCTCCGACACGCGCGTATTGCCGCGGTCGGCGGCGTAGAGGAACTGCATCAGGTCGTTCGACCCGACCGAGAGGAAGTCGACGCGCTCCAGCAGCTCGTCGAGCTGGAACAGCAGCGACGGCACCTCCAGCATGGTGCCGACTTGCACGCGTTCGGGCAGCAGATGGCCGTGCCGGCGCAGGTGCGTCAGCTCGATCTCGACCAGCGCCTTGGCCTTGTCGAACTCCTCGACCACCGCGATCATCGGGAACATCAGCCGCAACTCGCGGCCGCCGGCGGCGCGCAGCAGCGCGCGCACCTGTGAGCGCAACAGCCCCGGCCGGTCGAGTCCGAGCCGGATCGCGCGCCAGCCGAGCGCGGGGTTTTCCTCTTCGACATTGCGCATGTAAGGCAGCACCTTGTCGCCGCCGATGTCGAGCGTGCGGAAGGTCACGGGTTTCTTGCCGGCGGCATCTAACACCGCGCGATAGAGCGCGTATTGCTCGTTGGTGCGCGGCAGCGTGTCGGCCACCATGAACTGCAATTCGGTGCGGAACAGGCCGACCCCGGCGGCGCCGGTCTCCTCGATATGCGGCAGGTCGATGGTGAGGCCGGCGTTGATCATCAGCGCGATGGCCGCACCGTCCTTGGTGACGCAAGGACGCTCGCGCAGCGCGCGGTATTGCGCCTGCCGGCGCGCGCGCAGCTTGACGCGTTCGGCGTAGGCCACTTCGATGTCGGCGGGTGGCCGCATGTGCACGTTGCCGGTCGAGCCGTCGACGATGATGGCGTCGCCGGGCTCGACCAGGCCGGTGGCGTTGTCGATCTCGCCGACGGTCGGGATGCCGAGCGCACGCGCCACGATCGAGACGTGCGAGGTGGGCCCGCCTTCCTCCAGGATGAGGCCGCGCAGCCGCTTGCGGTCGTAGTCGAGCAGCGCGGCCGGGCCCATCGAGCGCGCCACCACGATGGCGTTTTCGGGCAATTGCTCGCGGCCGGGGGCGTGGTCCTGGCCCATCAGCACGCGCATCAGCCGGTTGGCGAGGTCGTCGAGGTCGTGCAGCCGGTCGCGCAGATACGGGTCGGAAGCGCGCAGCATGCGCGCGCGGGTGTCGGACTGCACGCGCTCGACGCCGGCCTCGGCGGTCAAGCCAGTGCCGACCGCTTCCCTGATCTTGTGCAGCCAGCCCTGGTCGTACGAGAACATGCGGTAGGCTTCGATGACGTCGCGATGCTCGCCGCCGTCGGCGAGGTCGCGATGCTCGACCAGCCGGTCGAGATCGGCGCGCAGCGTGGCGATGGCGGCGTCGAGGCGCTTGAGTTCGCGCTGCACGTCGTCGGCGATGACGTTGGTGATGACGACGCGCGGCTCGTGCAGCACGACGTGGCCGAGCGCGATGCCGTCGGCCAGCGAGATGCCGGTCAGATGCATGGCGTGGCGGGCGGCGGGCTCGGCGCCGGGGCGGGCGAGCGAGGCCAACTCGCCCGAGGCGATCATTTCGGCCAGCACCATCGCCGTGGTCTGGAGGGCTTCCTGCTCCTCCTCGGTATAGGTCCGTCGTGCGCGGTTCTGCACGACCAAGACACCGAGCGTGTTGCCCGAGCGCAGGATCGGCACGCCGAGGAACGAGTGGTAGATTTCTTCGCCGGTTTCCGGGCGATACGAGAAGGCCGGGTGCGCCTGGGCGTCCGACAGGTTGACCGGATTGGCCTCGCTGGCGACCAGGCCGACGAGGCCCTCGTGGGTGGTCAGCACGGTCTGGTGGACGGCTTCGGCCTTCAGACCTTCGGTGGCATATAGCTCGAGCGTTCCGTCTACGCGCAAAACGTAGACAGAGCAGACCTCCGCCACCATGTTGGCGGCGATCAGCACCACCACCTTGTCCAGGCGATCCTGCGCGCTGACCGGTTCCGCCATCACCTCGCGAAGCCGGCGTAACAGCACGCGCGGACCGCCGAGCGCGCCACGCATTCGTCAGGTCCTTGTAAGCCGAGACAGCCACGGCCCAGCCACGGCCCGTCTACGGCCCAATCATGTACGAATGGCGACCGCCGGAACCAGGGTCCTGCGGCCGCCGACAGGTCAGGCTATAGCGAATGGCCCCAGCAAGGGGCAAGCCAAAGCGGGTTTTCCCGCTTTTTGGGTGGCGAGACGCCCTTCCGGAGGCTTTTCAGCCCTTATCCAGCCCGTAAAGGGTATGGAGCGTGCGCACCGCCAGGTCGGTCTGCGAGGCCTTGATCAGCACCGAGAACTTGATCTCGGAGGTGGTGATGGCGAGGATGTTGATCTTCTGCTCGGACAGCGCCTTGAACGCCATGGCGGCGACGCCGGCGTGGCTGCGCATGCCGATGCCGATGACCGAGACCTTGGCGACGTCGGTGGCGCCGTCCAGCCGGTCGAAGCCGATCGCGGCCTTCGACTTCTCCAGCGTCATGCGCGCGCGCTCGTAGTCGGCGGACGGCACCGTGAAGGTGAGGTCGGTGGTGGCGCCGTCGGCCGAGACGTTCTGCACGATCATGTCGACGTTGATGTTGCCGTCGGCGAGCGGGCCGAAGATCGCGGCGGCGACGCCGGGCTTGTCCTGCACGCGGCGGAGCGAAATCTGCGCCTCGTCCTTGGAGAAGGCGATGCCGGTGACGGTTTGCTGTTCCATGATCTCACTCTCGTCGCAAATAAGCGTGCCGATGAAGTTAGCCTTCGGATTAATGTCTTCCGGCTTCACGAAGCTGGAGCGCACGAAGATGCGCACGTTGTGCAGCATGCCGAGTTCGACCGAACGCACCTGCATGACCTTGGCGCCGAGCGAAGCGAGCTCCATCATTTCCTCGTAGGCGATCTTGTCCATGCGGTGCGCCTTCGGCACCACGCGCGGGTCGGTGGTGTAGACGCCGTCGACGTCGGTGTAGATGTCGCAGCGCTCGGCGCCGATCGCGGCCGCGATCGCCACCGCCGAGGTGTCGGAGCCGCCGCGGCCGAGCGTGGTGATGCGGCCGCTGTCCTTGTGCGTGCCCTGGAAGCCGGCGATGACGGCGACCTGCCCAAGCTCCTTGAAGCGCCTGATCAGTTCGGCGCCGTTGACGTCCTGGATGCGGGCCGAGCCGTGCGCGTTGTCGGTCAAGATCGGCAACTGCCAGCCCTGCCAGGAGCGCGCGTTCACGCCCATGCCTTCCAACACCATCGCCAAGAGCCCGGCGGTGACCTGCTCGCCGGTCGCGACCACGGCGTCGTATTCGCGCGCGTCGTGCAGGGGCGCGGCCTCCTTGCACCAGGCGACCAGCTGGTTGGTCACCCCGGCCATGGCGGACACCACGACGGCGACGTCGTAACCGGCGTCGACCTCGCGCTTGACGTGGCGCGCCACGTTGCGGATGCGATCGAGGTCGGCGACGGAGGTGCCGCCGAATTTCATCACCAGGCGAGGCATGACGTTCCCGGACGTGCTAACAAACGGCCGGCGGCGGGGCTTGGTCCCGGGCGCCGGCCCGAAAAGGCGCGTATACATACCGGTGAGGCCGCGGCCCTGCAACAAGAGCCGCCAGCCCGAGGTGAGATGGTCAAGATGGTAAATCCGAACGCCCGCGCCGCCAGCATCGATACCGCCGAGGTCGAGCGTTTCTCGCGCCACGCCGCCGACTGGTGGAATCCGCGCGGTGCCATGGCGGCCCTGCACAAGTTCAACCCGACCCGGCTCGGCTACATCCGCGACCAGGCCTGCGCCCATTTCGGCCGCGACCCGAAGAAGCTCGACGGCCTGACGGGCTTGCGCATGCTCGATATCGGCTGCGGCGCCGGGCTTCTGTCGGAGCCGCTGGCGCGGCTCGGCGCGGACATGGTCGGCGCCGACCCGGCCGCGGAGAACGTCGCCGCCGCCCGCGTCCATGCCGAGGAGAGTGAACTTTCCATCGATTATCGAGCCACGACGGCCGAACACCTGGCCGCCGGTCATGAACGCTTCGACGTGGTGCTGGCCATGGAGGTGGTCGAGCACGTCGTCGACGTCGGCGACTTCGTCGCGACCTGCGCGTCGATGGTAAAGCCGGGCGGGCTGATGATCGCGGCCACCCTCAACCGCACGCTCAAGAGCTTCGCGCTGGCGATCGTCGGCGCCGAATACGTGCTGCGCTGGCTGCCGCGCGGCACCCACCAATGGGACAAGTTCGTCACGCCGCAGGAGCTGGAGCGCGCGATCGAGAACGCGGGCCTGCGGGTGACCGCGGAGCGCGGCGTGGTCTACAATCCGTTCGCCGACCGCTGGCAACTGTCGTCCGACATGGACGTCAACTACATGCTGGTGGCGGCGCGGGACGAGCAGAAAGGGAAACGGCAATGATCCTCGAACTGGTCGAATTCAATTCGCCGAAGGGCTGGACGCGCGAGCAGGTGGCCGAAGACGCCCGCCACGTGATCCCGAAGTGGCAGGCCAACAAGGAACTGCTGCGCAAGCACTTCCTGCTCGAGCTGAACGGCAAGACCGGCGCCGGCGTCTACATCTGGCCGTCGGTCGAGGCGGCGCAGAAGGCGCACAACGAGGACTGGCGGCAATCGGTGATCAAGCGCACCGGCGCCGCGCCGACGCTGCGCTATTTCGACCTGTTCCTGCTGATCGACAACGAGCACGGCACGGTCACCGAGTTTCCGGCGGCGGCCGAGATTCAGACGGCGGCCGCGTAGCTGTCGTCCCCGCGAAAGCGGGGACCCAGTACGCCGTGTCGTCTCGATAGGCCGCGGCGTACTGGATCCCGGGTCTCGCGCTTCGCGCTCGTCCGGAATGACGGATCGGTTATGTCCCGCCTCGCTATGAAGTAACTCCACGCAATGCTCTGGGCCGTCTTTACGCTGATCGCCGCGGCGGCGCAGACCGCGCGCAACGCCATGCAGCGCGAACTGACCGCGACGCTCGGCACCGTCGGCGCCACGCATGTGCGGTTCCTGTTCGGGTTTCCGTTCGCGCTGCTGATCCTGTTCGGCGTGCAGACGGTGACCGGCGCCGCCATCCCGGCGACGCCGGGCGCGTTCTGGCCGTGGGTGTGCGGCGGCGCGGCGGCGCAGATCGCGGCCACCGCCTTGATGCTGGCGGCGATGGGCGAGCGCTCGTTCGTGGTGGCCTACGCCTACATCAAGACCGAGCCGGTGCAGGTTGCGCTGTTCGGGCTGATCGTGCTCGGCGACCACGTCACGCCGCTGTCGGCGGCCGCCATCCTGATCGCCACCGCCGGCGTGATCGTGATCTCGCTCAAGCCGGGCGCGGCCGGCGCCAGCACCCTCCGCTCGA
Organism: uncultured Undibacter sp.; assembly: GCA_964372105.1. Lineage (GTDB taxonomy): Bacteria > Pseudomonadota > Alphaproteobacteria > Rhizobiales > Xanthobacteraceae > Pseudolabrys. The sequence continues at coordinate 516 of CAYJPU010000116.1, read as the reverse complement.
CGCTGATCGGGCTCGCCGCCGGCACCTGCTTCGCGCTGTCGGCCACCAGCTATCGCGGCGGCATCCTGGCGCTGGGGTCTGCCGACTTCGTGATGGCGGCGACCTACACGGCCTGCGTCGGCATCGTGCTGCAGGCCGTTTTCCTGACGCTTTATCTCATGTGGCGCGATCCGGGCGTGCTGCGCGCCATCATGCGGGCCTGGAAGCCGTCGATGTTCGCCGGCTTCATGGGCGCCTTCGCCTCGGAGTTCTGGTTCCTCGCCTTCGCCATCACCACCGCCGCCAACGTCCGCACGCTGGCGCTGGTCGAGGTGCTGTTCGCGCAAGGGGTAACGCACCTGATCTTCAAGCAGCCGACGACACGCCGTGAGATGACCGGTGTCGTGCTGGTGGTGCTGGGCGTGTTGCTCTTGGTGTGGGCGTATTAGTTCTCTGCTGTCATCCCGGCCGAGCGAAGCGAGAGCCGGGATCCAGTACTCCGCAGCCTATCGATAGACTGCGGAGTACTGGGTCCCC
>CAYJPU010000115.1:0-10840 GCA_964372105.1 uncultured Undibacter sp. | reverse complement strand
GGCCTCCGACTGGGGGCTCGGCTGGGTGATCTTCGACGCCAAGGAATTCCTCAATGCCGACGTGATGCTCGCCTCGCTCGTCGTCATCGGCGCCATCGGCTTCGTCTTCGAGCGTGCGGTGTTCGGCTCGCTCGAGAAGGCCACGGTGCAGCGCTGGGGCATGATGCGCGTGATCAAGGGTTAGTGCGGATGGGTAAGACGGGTTCGAGCGGTCCGGTGCTGTGGCGGGTGGACGAGCGCGGCGTGGCGCACGTCACGCTCAACCGCCCGGAGGTTTCCAACGCCTATAACGGCGAGCTTATCGCGGCGCTGCTGGCGGCCTACGACGATCTCGGCGGCCAGAACCTGCGCGCGGTGGTGATCACCGGCAACGGGCGCAACTTCCAGGCCGGCGCCGACCTTCGATGGATCGACTCGGTTCGCCGCGCGTCGCCGCAGGAGAACCTGCGCGCCTCGCGCATGACCGCGGACGCGGTGCAGCGGCTCAACCTGCTTCCGGTCCCGACCGTCGCGCTGGTGCAGGGCGCCTGCTTCGGCGGCGGCACCGGCGTCGTCGCCGCCTGCGACATCGTAATTGCCGCCGACAACGCCGTATTCTCGATCGCCGAGGCGCGCGTCGGCCTGGCCGGCACCATCATCATCCCGCAGCTCAACGACGCCATCGGCGTGCGTCAGGTGCGCCGCTATGCACTGACCGGCGAACGTTTCGACGCGCCGGAAGCGCGCCGCATCGGCTTGGTGCACGAAGTGGTGCCGCTGGCCGAATTGGCGGCTGCCGGCGAGCGCATCGTCGGCCATCTGCTGAGCAACGGCCCGGATGCGGTCGCGCAGACCAAGACTTGCGCGTTGCGTTCGGCCTGGAGCCATCTCGACGACGCGGCGTTCACCGGGCTGGTCGAAAGCCACGCCGCCAAACGCCAGACGGACGAGGCCGCCGAGGGATTGGCGTCGTTCATCGAGAAACGCCCGGCGCGCTGGCGCGCACCGCAAAAATCATAAAGGCGGTCAACAGCCATGGTCCCGATCGAAATTCGCGACGTGACGCTCACCTACGACACGCCCGGCGGCAAGGTCCCCGGCGTCAAGAACGTCAACTTCAACATCGACGCCTCCGAGTTCATCTGCATCGTCGGCCCGTCCGGCTGCGGCAAGTCCACGCTTCTCAACATCATCGCCGGCTTCCTGGCGCCGGCAGCGGGCGAAATCCGCATCGACGGCAAGACGGTCAAGGGCCACGGCACCGACCGCGGCGTGGTGTTCCAGGACTTCGCGCAGCTGTTCCCGTGGCGCACCGCGCTCGGCAACGTCACCTTCGGGCTCGAAATGAAGGGCGTCGGCCGCGAGGAGCGCGACCGGATCGCGCGCGAACAGTTGCGGCTGGTGAAGCTGGAGAAGTTCACCCACTCGTTCCCGCATCATTTGTCCGGCGGCATGCAGCAGCGCGTCGCGATCGCGCGCGCGCTCGCCTACAACCCGTCGGTGCTGCTGATGGACGAGCCGTTCGCCGCGCTCGACGCCATGACGCGCGACGACATGCAGCGCCTGCTCGCCGAAGTCTGGCGCGAGACGCGCAAGACGGTGATCTACGTCACGCACAACGTCGCCGAGGCGGTCTACCTCGCCGACCGCGTGATCGTGATGAGCCCGCACCCCGGCACCGTGAAGGCCGAGATCAGAATCGACCTGCCGCGCCCGCGCGACCCGCTGAGCGTGGAGTTTCTCGAATGCCAGAAGGATCTGCTGCGGCAGCTCGGCCACGAGGCCGCGCATTGATGTTTTCGTCATTCCGGGGCGCGTGCGCAGCGAGCGAACCCGGAATCCATAATCACCAGCGCTGCGGAGTATGGATTCCGGGTTCGCGCCTTCGGCGCGCCCCGGAATGACAGAAGGGGAGGATAAGCCATGACCATTCTGAAAGGTGGACTGACGCGCCGCCACTATCTCGCGGCGACCGGCGCCGGCGTACTGGCGGCGGGGATGGGACTGCGGCCCGCCTTCGCGCTGGAGACGGTGCGGCAAGGCTACCAGACCAACATGTGGGGCATGCCGACTTATTATCTGCTGCGCTCCGGCCTGCTGGAGAAGCACGGCGTCAAGTTCCAGGAGTTCGCGGTGCCGTCCGGCAACCTCACCATGCAACAGATGGTGGCGCGCCAGGTCGACATGGGCACCTATGCCGGTCCCTCGCTCGTGCTCGGCCACGACAAAGGCGGCCTCGTCGGCATCGCCATGATTGAATATGTCGGCAAGACCGCGCGCGTGATGGCGCGCAAGGATCTCGGCATCACCAAGGTCGAGCAGCTCAAGGGCCTGAAGGTGGCGAACCAGACCGGCTCGTCCACCGGCAACATCTTCGTCGACCAGATCGCGACCAAGGCCGGACTGAAAAAAGGCGACTACCAGGAAGTCCGCATGAACGTCGACGACATGGTGGCCGCGATGGCCGCCAAGACCGTGGACGCCATGTGCAACGTCGAGCCCTACAACGCGATCGCGGAGGCCGACGGCCTCGCGGTGACGATCTCGGAGTTCGACACCTTCGACAAGTTGCCGGTGTTCATGGCGGCGACGCCAGATTTCATCGAGAAGAGCCCTGACACCGTGGTGGCCTACCTGAAGGCCTGGCTGGAAGTCGCCAAGGACTTCAAGGAGAGGCCGGCCAAGGTCGCGGACGTGATCTACAGCTTCTACACCTCGAAGGGCTACACCATGTCGAAGGACACCTTCAGCAAGGCCTTAGCGCGCGTCGAGGTGCAGCCGGGCTGGCCGAACGATCTCAAGCCGTACATGCAAAAGCAGGCCGAGGTCCTGCTGAGGGAAAAGAAGATCAAGGCCATCCCCGACTGGGACAAGGTGCTGCGCACCGACTTCCTCAAGAAGGCGAGCGCCTGATATCGTAACAACGCTTCAAGAGCCGGCGCCGCGGCGCCGGCTTTTTCTCGCCGCCACCCAGAAGAAAATCGGAGACGCGAATGTCCGCCGCCAATAATCCGCTCAACAAGAGCGGGGAGCCCATCACCTGGAATTTCAAACTGCTCGCGCAGAACGATCTCGGCGGCTTCGGCGGCATGGGCGAAGGCATGGCGGTGCAGGTCGCCAAAGACGGCCGCCGCATCATCTGGCTGGCGCACGAGAGCGCGCCGAAGAATTTCACCGGCGTCGACGTCAGCGACCCGCGCAACCCGAAGGTGATCGTGCAGACCGAGCTGCCGCAACCCTACATGCGCTCGAACTCGCTGGAAATGACCGGCGACATCCTGGCGGTGGCCTACCAGACCCAGCAGGTGGGACAGCAGCCGGCGGGCCTCGAACTGTTCGACTGCTCGGTGCCGGAGAAGCCACGCTCGATCTCGTTCTTCGACTGCTCGGGGCCTAACTCACGCGGCGTGCATCAGCTGTGGTTCTGCGACGGCGAATACGTCCACATGGCCGCCGGCGCGCCGGACTTCAAGCCGAGCCATCCGCTCGACGATCAGTTCTACCGCTGCATCGACGTGCGCAATCCGTCGAAGCCGGTCGAGGTCGGCCGCTGGTGGATGCCGGGCACTTCGGCCACCGACAACGTCACGCCACCGCCGCGCCACCCGCTCGACAAGGGCTATCGCGCGCACAACACCAACGTCTATCCGGACCGGCCGGACCGGCTGTACCTCTGCTACATCGACGGCGGCATGTTCGTGATGGACATCAAGGACAAGGCCAACCCGAAGGTCGTCTCGCACTGGACCAACTCGCCGCCTTACACCGGCTTCATGCACACCGCCGTGCCGCTGTTCGACCGCGGGCTGATGCTGGTCACCGACGAGTCGACCGAGAACGCCGGCAAGGACTGGCCGAAGCTGATCTGGGTGCTCGACATCCGCGACGAGACGCACCCGGTGTCGATCTCGACCTGCCCATCGCCGCCGGTCGACGCCTTCAAGGATCGCGGCGGCCGCTTCGGCGCGCACAACATCCACGAGAACACGCCGGTGCCGACCGCGTGGAAGTCCGACCAGATCGTGCTCGGCACCTTCTTCAACGGCGGCCTGCGCGCCTACGACATCTCCAATGCCTTTCAGCCGAAGGAGGTGGCGGCCTTCGTGCCGCCCGCGCCGAAGGGCACGCCGGTCGGCAGCGTGCAGCTCAACGACGTCTACGTCGACGAGCGCGCAATCGTGTACACGGTCGACCGCCACACCGGCGGGCTGTACGTGCTGGAGATGGATTTTTGACCTTGACGCTATCATGCCCGCGCAAGCGGGCATCCAGTACGCCGCAGCACCAGCAATTTTGTGCCAGCGCTTGGCCTGACCGTTAGCACGGTGTTTACTGGATCGCCCGCCTTCGCGGGCGATGACGGCATGAGATGAACACCCTCTTCCCCTCACCCGCCGCCGGACGCTTCGGGCGCCGGCTGAAGCGCGAACGCGGCGCCAAGGTGCCGGTGACGGTGGTCACCGGCTTCCTCGGCGCCGGCAAGACCACGCTGCTCAAGCGCTTTCTCGGCACGCCGGAAGGGCAAGGCACCGCGCTGGTCGTCAACGAGTTCGGCGCCGCCGGCATCGACGACGCGCTGGTGCGCGACAGCGCCGACGAGACCGTGCTGCTCGGCAACGGCTGCCTGTGCTGCATCACGCGCACCGATCTGCAGCAGGCGCTGCGGCGGATGGTGATCGAGCGCGAGCGCGGCGAACTGCCGGACTTCAAGCGCATCGTGATCGAGACCAGCGGGCTGGCGGATCCCTCGCCCATCCTGCAGACCTTCGCCACCGACCGCGCGCTCGGCGACATGTTCCACGTCGAAGTAGTTGTGACGGTGGTCGACGCCGTGACCGGCATCGACACGCTTCGATGGTCGGCCGAGGCGCGCAAGCAGGTGATCCTGGCCGACCGGCTGGTGATCACCAAGACCGACATCGCCGGCGAAGGCGCAAGCGAGCGGCTTACCGCGCGGCTGCGCGCGCTCAATCCCGGCGCCGATATCAATGAGGCGGTGAACGGCGCGCTCGATCCGCGCCGGCTGATCGAGCAGGCCACCACGGCGCGCAACGCCTTTGTCGCCGAAGCGGCGCATTCCGACGGCATCGGCAGCTTCGTTCTGACCGACGACCGGCCGATGCCGTGGCCGGCCTTCGCCAAGGCCATGGACACGCTGATGACGCTGCGCGGGCCGGACCTGCTGCGCGTGAAAGGCTTCCTCGCGGTCGAAGGCTGCTCGGGCCCGGTGGTGGTGCAGTTCGTGCAGCATTTGGCGCATCCGCCGGTCGAGCTGGAGACGTGGCCGGACGGCGACCGCCAGAGCCGCGTGGTGTTCATCACGCGCGGCGTGACGGAGAAGCAGGTGCGCGATCTGTTCGAGGCGATGCGGGTGCTCGTCTGATGATGTCGTCCCCGCGAAAGCGGGGACCCAGTACTCACCGGCCCATCGTTCGAACGAAGGACTGCGGCGTACTGGATGCCCGCCTGCGCGGGCATGACAGCATCGAGATTAACTGGCCGCCAACCGTTGCACGCTCTTCCTTGCCTCGACGATCACGTCCGGCACGGCGGCGTCGTTGTTGGGCGCCATGATGTGGCAGCCGGCGACCTCGGGGATGGCGGCCAGCTCGGCGATGACCTCAACGCAGATGCGGCGGCCCTCAGCGACCGGATCGCCGGCCTGCTCCATGCGGTCGACGATTGCGTCGGGGATGATGGTGCCGAAGAGCTTCTTCTTCATCCAGCGCGCGGACTTGGCCGAGCGCAGCGGCGCGACGCCGATCAGGACGGACAGCTTGCCGGCCAGGCCGTGCTCGGCGAGCCGCGCCATGTAGCGGCGCACGACGCCGGCGTCCATGCAGAATTGGGTCTGCACGAACTGCGCGCCGGCGGCGATCTTGCCCTCGAGTCCCTTCGGTGCCCAGTCCGGCGGCGGATCGATCGGGCTGTCGGCCGCGCCGATGAAGAAGTCCGCGCGACCGGAGACCTTGCGGCCGGTCGGCAGCTCGCCGGCGTCGCGCAGTCGGCGCGCGGTTTCCATCAGCTGGCGCGTATCGAGATCGAACACCGGCTTGGCGTCGGGCTGATCGCCGGCGCTCGGATCGTCGCCGCGCAGCACCAGCAGATTGCGCACGCCCCAGGCGGCCGCGCCCATCAGGTCGCTTTGCAGCGCGATGCGGTTGCGGTCGCGGCAGGTGAGCTGGAGGATCGGCTCGATGCCGGCCTCCAGCAGCATAGCGGCGGCCGTAACCGCGCTCAAATGCGCGCGCGCGCCGGCGCCGTCGGTGACGTTGACCGCGTCGGCGAGGCCCTTGAGCGGGGCCGCCTTGGCGATCAGTTCGTGGCGGTCGGCGGAAACCGGCGGCGTCACCTCGGCGGTGAGCACGAAACGGCCTTGGGCGAGCTTGTTTTGCAAATTTGTCATGCATTGCAGGTCGCAAAATTGTCTGGACCTGGCAAGCGCAAGAATGTGAAAAATGCACCGGCGCGACCCACATGGGCCACGTCCCATGAGGAAAGATATGAAGTCCCTCGACGACGCGCTCGCGCCCATCCAGGACGGCTGCCTGCTGGTGGTGCCGCGCGAGGTGGCGGGCGTGCCGATGGCGGCGACGCGCGCGCTGATCCGGCGCGGCGTGAAAAACCTGCATCTGGTCGCGTTGCCAACATCGAGCCTGCAGGCCGACCTGCTGATCGGCGCCGGCTGCGTGGCGACGCTGGAGACCAGCGCGGTGAGCCTCGGCGAATACGGCCCGGCGCCGCGTTTCTCGGCGGCGATCACCGGCGGCACCATCACGATGAAGGACGCCACCTGCCCGGCGCTGCACGCCGCCTTGCAGGCGACGGAGAAGGGCGTGCCGTTCATGCCGCTGCGCGGGCTGATCGGCTCCGACGTGTTGAAGTATCGCGACGACTGGAAGGTGATCGACAGCCCGTTCGGCAACAACGACCCCATCGTTTTGCTGCCGGCGCTCAAGCCCGACGTCGCGCTGTTTCACGCGCCGATGGCCGATCCTCTGGGCAATGTCTGGATCGGCCGGCAGCGCGAGCTCGCCACCATGGCGCACGCGGCCGCGCGCACCATCGTCACCGTCGAAAAGCTCTACGACGGCGACCTGCTCGCCGATCCGGTGTGGGCGGCCGGAACGCTGCCGGGCTTCTATGTCGAGAACATCGCGCTCGCCGAGCGCGGCTCTTGGCCGCTGCCGCTGCCCGACCACTACAAGACCGACGGCGAGCATCTCGCGCTCTACGCCCGCATGGCGGCGACCGCCGAAGGCTTTGCCGACTATCTCGACAGGTATGTGCATGAAAAACGCGCGGCGTGATCTTTCTTATCCCTCCCCTGAAAGGGGAGGGTGGCTCCGCGCGAAGCGCGGAGACGGGTGGGGTGAATCTGCGAACGAGCGAAGGACCCCCACCCGGTCGCCTTCGGCGACCACCCTCCCCCGCAAGCGGGGGAGGGATAAGTGAAAGTGCGAGACGAAGAACTGCTCGCCGACGTCATCACACGGCTGATCGGCGACGTGCGCCATGTCGCTGTCGGCAATGCCTCGCCGATCCCGGCGACCGCCGCGCTGCTGGCGCGGGCGCGCGGCAGGCTGCAAGGCTCGGGCAAACCCTACGTGTCGCTGCTCGGCAGTCCGAAGCACACTTTCTGGACCGACGGCGGCCGCGAGCTGTTCGACTGCGCCGGCCAGGGCCGCATCGACGTGTTCTTCCTGTCGGGCGGGCAGATTGACGGCCACGGCAACATCAACCTGGTCGAGATCGGCGACCACGCCCATCCCAAGGTGCGTTTCCCCGGCTCGTTCGGCTCGGCCTATCTCTATTACGTGGTGCCTAAAGTCATCCTGTTCCGCACCGAGCATTCGCGCCGCTCGCTGGTGCCGCAGGTCGACTTCATCAGCGCGCCGGGCGTCAACGCGCCGAACGTGTTCCGCACCGGCGGGCCGATTGCGCTGGTCACCAACCGCTGCCTGTTCTCGTTCGCCGACGGCCGCTTCCGGCTCGACAGCGTGCACCCCGGCCACACGGTCGAGGAAGTGCTCGACAACACCGGCTTCGCGTTCGAGCGGCCGGCGCAGGTGCCGGAGACGCCGGCGCCCTCGCCCGAGACGCTGGCGCTGATGCGCGGCGCGGTGGCGGCGGAACTGGCGGAGGTCTATCCGCAGTTCGCCGCCCACGTGTTCGGCGTCGGCGCGCCCGCTTTCGCAAGCTGAAAACCGCGCGCTCTTCCGGTCGCTCAGGGGCTACGCTAGTCTGGCCACGCGCGGCCGGCCGGCCACGCGCCCATCAAGATCAAAAAAGCACGAGGAAACGTCCGGTGAAAACTGTTGAAGTGGGGGTCATTGGTGTCGGTTGGATCGGCGGCTTGCGCGCGGAGGCCCTGTCGCGCACGGCTTTGGTCGACAAGTTGCACCTGTGCGACATCAAGCCGGACCGGCTCGCTGAAGTGAAGGCCCAATACAAGCCCGCCACCGCGACCGCCGACTACAACGACATCATCAACAATCCGAACATCACGGTGGTCTACGTCTCGACCACGCCGGAGGCCAACCACTATCCGATCGCGCGCGACTGCCTGAAGGGCGGCAAGAACGTGATGTTGGAAAAGCCGATCGCGCTCGAACTGTGGGAAGCCGACGAGCTGATCCACCTCGCCAAGCAGAACAACCTGAAGTTCACCATCGGCTATTCGCAGCGCTTCAACACCAAGATCGCCTACGCCAAGAAGAAGATCGTGGACGGCACGCTCGGCAACGTCGTGTCGGTGCTGGTCAGCCGGCACCTGTCGCGCGAGCTCGGCAAGAAGATCGCCGGCCGCGTCCGGCTCTCGCCCGTCGTCATGGAATCGACGCACGACCTCGACTTCGTGTACTGGCTCTTGGAGCCGGCGAAGCCGGTGCGCGTCTATTCGCAGGGCGCCTATGGCTACATGAAGCCGGTCAACGGCTCGCACGATGTCATGTTCACCACCGTCACCATGGACAACGGCGTGGTGGTGATGATCGGCGGCGGCTGGAACCTGCCGCCGAGCTTCCCGAACTATTGCTCGACCTGGATCGAGATCACCGGCACCGACGGCTCGCTGTTCCTCGACGACACCCAGCGCGACAACTGGCTGAACACCGAGAAGCGCGGCCAGGAATTCCCGATGTCGACCATGCCGGGCGAGCAGGTCGACCACGTGTTCGCCGGCGGCATCGGGCCGGAGACCATCTATTTTCTCGAAGCCTGCATCCGCAACTCGCCGGTGATGGTGACGCCGGAAAGTGCGCGCTGCGTGATGGAGACCTACAGCGCGGCCGACCTGTCCGCCGACCGTGGCGAACCGGTCGACCTGCCGCTGACCAACGAGACGATCTCGGCCATCGCCGACTTCAAAAAGAAAATCCGCGCGGGTCTGAACAACTGATTGTATGTCCCGGGCGCGGCGCAGCACCATAGCTGACGCGAAGCGTCAGCGTTCTTACGGCCGCCGAAGGCGGCCTATGGTGATGCGCCGCAGACCCGGGACCCCGATGTCCTTGAACAAGCAAAGCTGGATCCCGGATCAGCATTGCACCGTTTCGCGCTACGCGCTCACGCTGCAACGCATCCGGGACACGAGCAAAGGTGGAACACATGAAGAAAGACGCCAAGGGCCTCGGGCTCGCGATCATCGGCGGCGGCCGCGTCGGCCTGTTCCGCGGCGAGGTGGCCGCGCGCCATCCGTCGGTGGAGTGGATCGGCTTGGCCGAAAAGAACCCCAACCGCGCCGGCGAAGTGGGGCCGAAGATCGACGCCGACTTCGTGACGCAGAGCCATGTCGAGCTGATCAAGCGGCCGGAGGTCAACTGCGCCATCATCGCGACCGACGAGCACCTGCACGTCGACCCGATCATGGCGTGCATCGAACGCGGCATTCCGATGCTGATCGAGAAGCCGCTGGCGACGCGGCTCGACGAATCCGCGCGCGTCCTCAAGCTGATCAAGGAAGCCAAGATCGATGCCGTGGTCGGCTACACCCAGCGCTTCCGGCGGCGCTGGCTGGCGGCCAAGGAAAAGTGCCGCACCGGCGCGCTCGGCGACGTGACGATGGTGACGTCGCGCGCCTTCATGAACCGGCTGGTGGCGATCGACAACTACAAGCGCACCGACGACCCGTCGACGATCTCGCCGATGGTGATTTCCGGCACGCACGCGCTCGACATCTGCATGTGGTGCCTGGAGGGCAAGACGCCGGTCGAGGTCTACGCCCGCTCGATCGACAAGGTGCTGGGCCCGCTCTACAAGGGCATCGACGCCACCGCCGGCATGATCATGTTCGACGACGGCACCGTCTATCACCTCAACATCTCGTGGGCGCTGCCGGTGACCTGGCCGGGCGCGGTCTACTCGCTCGAGGTCGGCATCGTCGGCACCACCGGCGTGCTCACCATCGACGACACCCACCGCGACATCGTGCTGGCGGTGTCGAAGCCGCAGTCGGAGGGCTACAACCCGGACGCGACGCGGCTCGTCGACTTCATGGGCAGCTATCCGCCCGGCGACATGGCGCTCGGCGAATTGCGCGGGCCGATGGCACTGGAAACCGATAGCTGGCTCAACCGCATGGCCATGGGCCTGCCGACCGCGGCGACGACCGTCGAGGAAGCGCACCGCAATTTGATGCTGACCAAGGCGCTCGATCTGTCGGCCAAGCGCAAGCAGCCGGTGAAGCTGCCGCTCAGCGACGATGACGTGCAGGCAGTGGCGTAGGCACAGCCTCGTGTCCCGGATGCGGTGCAGCACGAAGTGGTGCACCGCTGATCCGGGACCCAGCTGTTCTGCAGTGTATAGCTAGACCCCGGGTCTGCAGCGCTCCGCTGCGCGCTGCGCTGCGCCCGGGGAACGA
>CAYJPU010000114.1:0-10849 GCA_964372105.1 uncultured Undibacter sp. | reverse complement strand
TGCGAGATCGCGAACATGTCGGCGAACTGCTTGTCGGTCATCCAGCGCATGCCCTCGACCGCGATGCGATGCATCTCCGGCATCGCCGCGTTGGCGCCGCCGACCGCGAACAACGACAGCGTCGCGAAATGGACGAACAACGTGGTGAGCGGATTGGCGTTCATCGCCGCGCCAGCCTCAGCCACGCCAGCGCGATGCTCACCGGCGGCGAACTCGTAAGGCAACGGCCAGCGCATGAGCGCGACGCCAATAACTGCCAGGATCGCGATCGCCGGCCCGACGTCCCAGCGCTTGGCGAGCAACGGCGCCGCCGTCTTGGCCACCACCCCGATCAGGAGCCCAGCGGCGGCGGTGCCGACAGGGCGTTTTTGGCCGGTCCGCCGGCCGGTCCGGGGGCTTTTTTCCTTAAGCCTTAGCCCCTATATTCAACAGTGCCGGGGCAACCCGGCTATGGCGATAAACGGACGTCGTAATAAACCCATCGGACCCGGGGGCAGTACCCGGCGCCTCCACCGGTGTAGCTCAGAATACGAGGCTCCCGTCCAACCGAACTCGGCTGTACCCGCGTTCGGCACCTCAGAGTGACCGAAGTCGGAAACATCCGGCGGAGGTGGGCGGGGCTGGTCCTCTCGAAAGTTTGGACTACGGGGCTACACCGGCGGGGGCGAAATAGGATCGACGAGGGCGTAAAGGGCGAACTTTTGCTCGGCATGGTTCCGCCGTTATCGGGCCATTATGATAGTTGCCAACGACAACTATGCTCCGGTTGCTCAGGCCGCGTAAGCGGTTTGAATAACCAAGCCTACAAGCCCTAGCCGTCTTAGCAGCGGTTAGGCGGGGTTCGGAGGCACCTGGCAACAGAAGCCTCCACTTTCCTCCCCCTGTTCCCCCCTGGCCAGCCTCTTCTCACGGCACGCCGCGCACGCCGCCCTCCGGGGTGCCTTTCGGCGCAAGGCGCGCTAGCATCCCTGCCCGATCCCGAATCTGAAGACCCGACGACCGCATGCCCGACCATATCCGCTACGATCTCCTCACCCAGCAGGCGCTGCGCGGCGTCGTGCGGAACGTCCTGATCGAGACCGCCAAGAAGAAGGTCCTGCCCGGCGACCATCATTTCTATATTTCGTTCGATACCCGCGCCGACGGCGTGCGGCTGTCGGACCGCCTGCGCGCGCAATACCCGGAACAGATGACCGTCATTCTCCAGCACCAGTTCTGGGATCTGAAGGTCACCGACGACGGCTTCGAGGTCGGGCTGTCGTTCGGCGGCGTGCCGGAAAAGCTCGGCGTGCCGTTCGAGGCGATCAAGGGTTTCTTCGATCCGTCGGTGCAGTTCGGGCTGCAGTTCGAGGAAGTCGCCGAGGGCGAGGAAGCCAATGGCGCGGCGGCCGAGGGCAAGGACAAGCCGGTGACGAAGAAGAAGTTGCCGCCGGCCCCGTCGGTGGTCGCGCCGGTCGCCGCACAGCCGGTGCCGACGCCGGTCGCGCCGGTCAAGGCCGACAAGCCGGCCAAAGCGGAAAAGGCTGAGACACCCGAGAAACCGGACAAGCCCGACAAGCCGAGCGGCGGCGGCGAAGTGGTGCGGCTCGACCGGTTCCGCAAGAAATAGCGCGCTCACGCTTGCCCCGGCGGCCAATCGGCATAGCTTTCCGTCGTCCATGATCGGCCCGGAAGCATCGCCATGACCAAAACCCGCACCGAAACCGACGCCTTCGGACCGATCGACATCGACAATGCCAAGCTATGGGGCGCCCAGACCCAGCGCTCCCTGCAGAACTTCCGCATCGGCACGGAGCGGATGCCGATCGAGATCGTGAACGCACTCGGCCTGGTGAAGCGGGCGGCGGCGGAGGTCAACCGCGATCTCGGCCCCCTCGACGCCAAGCGCGCCAAGGCAATCGTCGCCGTGGCGCAGGACATCGCCGACGGCCAGCTCGACGCCGAATTCCCGTTGTCGGTATGGCAGACCGGCTCCGGCACGCAGTCGAACATGAACGTCAACGAGGTGATCGCCAACGTCGCGAACCTCGCGCTCGGCGGTGCTCTCGGCGCCAAGGCGCCGGTGCATCCGAACGATCACGTAAATATGAGTCAGTCGTCCAACGACTCGATGCCGACCGCCATGCACATCGCGGCCGCGCTCCGGATCGAGCACCATCTCAAGCCCGCGCTCAGGCATCTGCACGGCGCGCTCGACAAGAAGGCCAAGGAGTTCGCGAAGATCATCAAGATCGGCCGCACCCATACGATGGACGCGACGCCGATCACGCTCGGCCAGGAGTTTTCCGGCTACGCCGCGCAGGTGAAGTCCGCGCTCGATCATCTCGCGCAGGCGCAGCGCGCGCTCTATCCGCTGGCGCAGGGCGGCACCGCCGTCGGCACCGGCATCAATTCGCCGCCAGGCTTCGCCAAGGCCTTCGCCAAGCGCATTGCCGCCTACACCAAATTGCCGTTCGTCAGCGCGCCGAACAAATACGAGCAGATGGCCGGCCACGACGCCTACGTGTTCGTGCACGGCGCCATCGCCGCCGCCGCCACCGCGCTGTTCAAGGTCGCGAACGACATCCGCCTGCTTGGCTCCGGCCCGCGCTCGGGGCTCGGCGAACTGGCGCTGCCGGAGAACGAGCCCGGCTCCTCGATCATGCCGGGCAAGACCAACCCGACCCAGAGCGAGGCGCTGACCATGGTCTGCTGCCAGGTGTTCGGCAACCAGACCACCGTCACAGTCGCCGGCAGCCAGGGCCATTTCGAGCTCAACGTGTACAAGCCGGTGCTGGCGCACTGCATGTTGCAGTCGATCCGGCTGCTCGGCGATGCCGCCAATTCGTTCACCGACAACTGCGTCGCCGGCATCAAGCCGAACGAGGGCCGCATCCGCGAATTGCTCGAGCGCTCGCTGATGCTGGTCACGGCTCTTTCCCCCACCATCGGCTACGACAAGGCCGCGAAGGTGGCGAAGGCCGCGCATGCCAACGGCACCACGCTGCGCGAGGAAGCGGTGCGGCTGGGCTACGTTACCGGCGCCGACTTCGATCGTTTGGTGCGCCCGGCCGACATGACCCGGCCCGTTTCGGGCAAGACAACCCGGCGTCATCCACGGAAATAGCTCCAGGCTATATTCAGCTGTCGATATGTATTGGTGTGCCCGTACCGTAAGTTATAAAGGTAATATAATACTAAATATTTATGTATAATTCTTATCTCAAGAGAAATAGCGGTGGCGATTTATTGGAGCATTCAAAAATTTTCCTAGTATCCAATACGTAACGATCAAATATATATAACAAAAATAACATCCGGACAGTATTTACTGGGCGGTCTTCTCTAGTTTTTACAATCCAGTTAATTGATTTTATATTCCGATCACCCAACCGTGTATTGAACCGAGCGGGCCTTCGCCCACACTACAAACCAGTGAATCTTACGGATGCGCTCGCTCGCCAGATCAAGGCGCTGGAGTAGTAGCATCTGGCTCTTGCCAATTCGCGGGGTGTGAGCCCGCGTCACCCATAATACCTAGTTACCGAAAAGCGGAAAAATCGATGGCTGAACTGATCAACCTCCGGACTGTGCGCAAGCGCGCCAAACGTCAGCAGGAGGATAAGCGCGCCAACGCCAGCCGGACCGTCCATGGCCAGCCGAAGCACGTGCGCACGCTCGACAAGTCGCGGCGGGCGAAAGCCGATCGCGACCTCGACCAGCACCTGATCGACAAAGGAGACGGCCGATGAAGTCCCCTGTCGTCAAACGTTCGATCGTCATCGCCGGCCACAAGACCAGCGTCAGTCTCGAAGATGCGTTCTGGCAGGGGCTGCGCGAGATCGCGACCGGCCGAAACATGACACTGTCGGAGGTGGTGGCGTCGATCGACACCGACCGTCACGCAGGCAATCTGTCCTCGGCGATCAGGCTGTTCGTGCTCGACTATTACCGCAGCCACCACGAACGCAGCCGCATGGCCGCCACCACGCACGAGCCGGCAGCAACCGCGCAGTCAGTTTTGCGGGCCGACTGAGGCTTCCGGCCGCACTGCGCGCGCCGCCCCCGGATAGGGCCTGACGTCCAACGGCGGCGGCAAGGCCGGCACCCGCTCTTTCGCTTGCGGTGACGTCGACGCCGGATCGACCGCCGGCACGGCCAACGGTGATGCGGACGGCGGCGACGGCGCTGTGCCCGCGGCCGCGGGAACCGGCGTCTCCGGTTTCGGCGCGGTGCGTTCGATGGCGCGCAGCCGCTTCGCCTGGTTTTCCACCGAGCGCAACGTCAGCCATCCGGTCAGCGCCGAGACGTCGATCGTCCGCGCCGGCGCGGTCAATTGGCCGCCGAGCGCCATGAAGATGTCCGGCCGTGCACCGGCTGCGTCGCCCGCTCCCGACAGCACCAGCCGCGCGTCGATCGAACCGTCGATCAGATCCAGGTTGCCCGACAGCGACACCATCGCGTCATTGCTGTCGGCCGTCACACTGCCGAGTCGCACTTGGCCCGCGTTGATGGCGAACGTACCTTGCCCCTGCTTCACCGAAAGCTGCCCGCTCTCCAGGGCGCGGCGCACGATGTCGGCGATGCGCGCATTGTCGATCGGAACGCCCTGGTCGACTGCGCGCGTCACGGCATCGAACGCGCGCGGATTAAGCCCGGCGAATTGCGCGTCCGCGAGCGTGACCGCGCCCGACCCCTTCAACGATCCGATCAAGGCGACCGGGCTCAATCCACTGCCTTCCACGTCCGCCGACAATCCCATCTTTCCGCTGACGGACGGCCGCGCGCCCGACGCGAACAGCGCGGCGGCATCCGCGCCGGTGAGCGCGAACTTGCCCTGCAGCTTCAAGCCGTCGGGAGCGGCGCGGAAGCCGAGCCGGCCGGTGAGCCTGCCGCCCGCGACATTGGCGGTGACGTCGTCGAGCGCGAACGCCCCTTGGTCGAGCGTCAGCGTCGCCTTGAATTCACGGGCCGCGACATGCGGCAGCAGTTCGACCTGCCGCGCCTTGAGCGCGATCTTGCCGGCGGCGCTTGGAAACGGCGTGTCGATGAACGGCTCGCTCGGCCACGACCAGCCGCCGGTCTTTGCCGGCGCCGCCGGTACCGGCACGCCGATCGCCGTAGCGACCAGCGCGGCGCCGTCGAACGTGTCGGCTTCGAGCTCGCCATGCACGCGGCGCGGCTCGCCCAACACGACAGCGATCCGGCCCCGCACAACCGTGCCGGCGACGCTTGCATTGATGTCGCTCAGCGTCATGTCCGTGCCCGCCAGCGCCAACCGGCCGGCATACGTCACCGGCAGAGCCAGACGCGCGGCGCCCTTGGCGCGCAGCGGCGACGCATTGGCGCGCACGATCGCGATGCGCAGGTCGGCGGCGCGTTCGCTGGCATAGAGGCTGGCCGTGCCGCTGGCGTTGGCATCGAGGCCCGCCGCGACGAGCCGGCCTTCGACGCGCATGGCGCCGCGCGCCGGACCATTGGCTCTGAGAGTCAACGTGCCCGCGCCCGGCTCGACGGCGAACGCGCCGTCGAGGCCGAGCATTGTTACCAGCAGCTTGCCGTCGTCGGCGCTGAGCTTGGCGTCGATCTGCACATCGCCGGCCGTGGACGCGGCCGCGTCGACTTTGCCCTGTCCGTTGAAAGCAACCTTCACCTTGCCGAGGTTGCCTTCGATGTCGATCTTGCCCTGCGTGGCCGGCGCGGCGCCTTCGAGGCTTAACTGCGCGCGCAATTTTGCCGGCGCCATCGACGCCGCGCGCGATTGCAGCGCCTGCGCGGTGTCGGGCGCAAAACGCGACAGCAGCGCCAGCACCGGCTTCATGTCGGACGCGTCGAGGTCGACGCGCACGCTACCTTGCGGCGTGCCGGATGTAATGATGCGGCCGCTGGCCGAGAACGCTGCGCCGCCGAGGTCCGCAACCGACAGTCTGTCGATTTCAACGCCGTCCCTTTCGATCTTCAAACGCGCGCTGGCGTTACGCCCGGTGAAGCCGGCCACGGTGGCGCGGCCAACTTCAGCCGCCAGCGTCATCTCGCGCGGACGCTCCATCTTGGAGCCGGCCATCAGCGCCTTGCCGAAGCCGAGCGCGACATCGATGTCGAGCTCCGGCGCATTCAGCTCGGCGTCGAGCTTGGCCGGCGCCTGCCCGGCGGCGAACACATAGGCGAGCCGGCCGGAAATCGTCTTGCGGTCGAACTCAGCCTTCAGCCGTTCGATCGCGATGCGCTCCGTGCCGAATGTCACCTCGCCGCGCAGGCTGAGCGGCTTGAGGTCGCCCTGCCCGCTGTCGCCGCGCCCTTCGAGCCAGGCGGCCATGACCTTCGGATCGCCGGCGTCGATTTCCGCCGGGCCGGTGAAGGCGACGCTGCCGTCGTTGATCGCCAGATGGCCGCTGAGACGTACATGCGTGAAACCCGGCGCGCGGAATTCGAAGCGGTCGAGATTCCAGCCGCCGGCGGCGCTGCTGATGTCGCCGCGCAGGTTCTGCACCGTGCTGCCGCCGAGCGTAACCTGGTCGATGCCGACGCCGATCTGGATCGGAATGGCCGGACGGAACGCCGCGCCGCCGAGCTCGGCCAGTTGCCGCAGCGCTGCGGCCGGCGTCAGCCGTGTGCCGTCGGGGCCGGCCAGGCTGCGGTCGAGATCGATCTGCCGGCTCGACAGCACGCCGTCGAAGCGCGGATTCTTGCCGAACTTGAAATCGGCGACGCCGGTGAGCTTGAGGCCCTTGTCCTCCGAGCCGTATTGGAATTCGATATTCTGCAGCAGCGCCGATTGCGCGCCGGCCTTCAGCTTGCCGGTGACGCGCCAGGGCTGCGTCACCTGCGCACCGCGCGCACCGATGCCGACCGGCCGCGACAGCGTGAAGCCGCCCTCGATACGCGGCGTCCCGCCGGCCAACTTGAGCGCGGCATCGAGTTCGATGCTGAGCGGACGGCTGACCGGATCGACGTTGACGCGCAGCTTGAGGCCGTTCTCCTCGCCATAGCGGCCGGCGGCGATGCGATAAGGATAAAGCTCGCCGTCGAGCGTGATCGCGCCCTCGCCCTTGAACGGCCCGAGCAGCGACTTCGCCTCGCCGTTGAACCACAACTTATCGAGGGATATGCGCCCGCCGCTGGCGGCATCGGCCAGCGTTACCTGGCCGTCCTGGATGCTGATGCGGTCGATGGTCAAGGCGTCGGGATCGAAGCCGACCGAAATGTTCGGCGCCACCACGCGGCCCGACGCATCGAGACCGAGCGTCACCTGCGGACCGGTCAGGTGCATCTCACTGGCGCGCCATTCGCCGCGCAGCAGGGGCCCGAGCGCGAATTCGATGCCGAGCGAGCGGGCGCGGACCTTTTCGCCGTCGCCGATCTCAATGTCATGCAGCGTGATCTGCGGCGACGGCAGCAGCCGGGCGTCAATGGAACCCGTGACCCGCACCTGGACGCCGGCGATACGGGTCGCTTGTGACTCGAACAGCGACCGGTAGGTGCCCCAGTCGACCAGCAGCGGCCCGACCAGCGCCGTCACCAGCGCCAGAATAAGCGCAATCGCCAATCCAAGCAGGGTCGTCTGCAAGGCGTCACTCCAACGCCGGACGGCTCCGGCGCGCCGCGGCTCACGTGATGAAATCTACGCTAGTTTGGTTCGGGTTTGGCGGCAATTGTGTGTCGCACTCGCAATTGTCATTCCGGGACGCCGCGCGCGGCGGGCCCGGAATCCATACGCCGCAGCGTTGAGGGTTATGGATTCCGGGCTCTCGGCCTGACGGCCGCGTCCCGGAATGACCGCGTCCGTCACATCGCGACGATCTTGCCCGGATTGAGGATGTTCTGCGGGTCGAGCGCGTGCTTGATCGAGACCATGACGGCCAGCGCCGCCGGGCCATGCTCGGCCTTGAGATACTTCATCTTGCCCTGGCCGACGCCGTGCTCGCCGGTGCAGGTGCCGTCCATCGCGAGCGCGCGCAGCACCAGCCGCTCGGACAGGTCCTGCGCACGCTTGACCTCATCGGCGTCGCTCATGTCGATCAGCAGCGAGAGGTGGAAATTGCCGTCGCCGACATGACCGACGATCGGCGCCAGGATGCGGCTCTCGGCGATGTCGGCCTGGGTCTCGGTGACGCATTCGGCCAGCCGCGAGATCGGCACGCAGACGTCGGTCGCCACCAACTGGGCGCCGGGGCGGAGCGCGAAGTTCGACAGCGCGGCGTGGTGGCGCGCCTCCCACAGTCTGGTGCGGTCTTCCGCGCGCGTGGTCCAGGTGAAGGGCCCGCCGCCGAACTCGGCCGCGATCTCGCCGAAACGCTCCGACTGTTCGGCCACCGACGCCGCGGTGCCGTGAAACTCCAGGAACAGCATCGGCGTCTCGGGCAGACCGAGCTTGGCGTTCATGTTGCAGGCGCGCACCTGTAAAGCGTCGAGCAATTCGATGCGCGCGATCGGGATGCCGGACTGGATGGTGGCGATGGCGGTGTTGCAGCAGGCCTCAACCGAGGGAAACGGACAGGTGCCGCCGGAAATCGCTTCCGGGATGCCGGACAACTTCAGAGTCAACTGCGTGATGATGCCGAGCGTGCCTTCCGAGCCGACCATCAGCCGGGTGAGGTCGTAGCCGGCCGAAGTTTTCTTGGCGCGACGGGCGGTGTCGATGACCTCGCCGTTCGCCAGCACCACTTTGAGCGCCAGCACATTGTCCTTCATGGTGCCGTAGCGCACCGCGTTGGTGCCGGAGGCGCGCGTCGCCGCCATGCCGCCGAGCGAGGCGTCGGCGCCGGGATCGATCGGGAAGAACAGGCCGCTGTCGCGCAGGTGCTCGTTGAGCGCCTTGCGGGTGATGCCGGGCTCGATCACACAATCGAGATCCTCGGCGTGGATCGCGATCACCTTGTTCATGTCGCGGAAGTCGACCGACACGCCGCCGCGCGGCGCGTTGACGTGGCCCTCGAGCGAGGTGCCGGTGCCGAACGGCACGATCGGCACGTTGTGGGCGGCGCAGATGCGCACGATCTGCTGCACGTCGGCGGTGCTCTGGGGGAAGACGACGGCGTCGGGCGGCTGGTTTGGTATCCAGGTGATGGTGTTGCCGTGCTGCTCGCGCACCGCCTGCGAGGTCACGACCCGGTTGCCGAAGGCCGCGTTGAGCGCGGCGATGGCGGCCTTGGTCGCCGCCGGATCGCGCGTGAACTCGGGTGACTGGTGTGCGGTCTCGGCCATCGGTTCCTGCCCATTAGAATGCGAGGCGAACGTGGCGAGGATGGCGGGTCAGGTCAAGCGCGGCGCGCTCAGGAATACATGCGCTCGGCGGGCGTCTCGTTCTGCGGCTCGGGCGCGCTGTTCCTGGCCAGGGACACCGCCCACGCCACGAACATGACCCCGACCAGAACCAGAAATGTTCCTCGAGCAAGCTTGCCAAGCATTGCCCCGCCTCCTTTGTTTCGCCGGAGAATAGCGAACCCGCGCGGCGCATGCACCCAATCGTTAATTTTTGGTTAACGCCGCGGCGCCCGGCCACCCGCCTGGCGGGACAGTCCGCAGCCAAGCCGGCCGGTGGACGGGCCGGCGCGCGCCGTCGTAGGTTTCGCGGCATCATTTTCCGCATCAACGACCCCGAGGCGATGCTCGACCATTCCGACCTCCAACCGGTTTTCTTCGCGCCTTTCGTGTCGTCGCAGATGCGGATCGAGCCGCAATGGATCGACTACAACGGCCATCTCAACATGGCCTACTACACCGTGCTGTTCGACCGCGCGGTCGACGAGCTCTATGCGCTGCTCGGCGTCGGCCCGGATTATTTGGCGCAGCGCAAGCATTCGACCATGGTCGCGGAAATGCACGTGCGCTACGTGCGCGAGATCCACGAAGGCGATCCGGTGCGGGTGACGGCGCAACTGCTTAGCTACGACGCCAAGCGCTTTCATCTGTTCGAGCAGTTGTTCCACGCCACCGAAGGCTGGCTGTCGGCGACCTGCGAGAGCATGACGCTGCACGTCGACATGACGGCGAAGAAGGTCGCGCCCTTCCCCGACGACGTGATGTGCGCGCTCGCGCGCCTGAAGGCCGCGCACGCGGCGTTGCCCGCGCCGGAAGGCGCCGGCCGCCACGTCGCGATGCCGGAAAAGCGCTGAAGGCTGCGCTCGGCGAGAGCGGCCGCGAATGTCCGCCAAACGCACGAATTGCTCTGAGTTGTTCTGAAAACCTTGTATTTCGACGCTAAAGCGGTGGGGAGAGGCCGACAAGGGCGTCCCTGACCCTCGAAATTGCCCCTCACGAATGCCATCTTTGGGCTTGAAGGAATCATCGACAATATGGCCGACCCGAAGCGTACCGATCCTGTGTCTGTTGCCCCGCAACCCGCCGCCGGCGGGATCGCGGCCCGTGCGATGGCCGCCCGAAACATGCCCCTCGGTCATGAACTCAATCCCGAGCAGCGCGAGGCGGTCGAAACGCTGGACGGCCCGGTGCTGGTGCTGGCGGGCGCCGGCACCGGCAAGACCCGGGTGCTGACCACCCGCATCGCCCACATCCTCATGATGGGCCGGGCGCGGCCGGGCGAAATCCTGTCCGTCACCTTCACCAACAAGGCGGCGCGCCAGATGAAAGAGCGCGTCGGCGCCATGGTCGGCCAGATCGTCGAGGGCATGCCGTGGATGGGCACCTTCCACTCGATCGGCGTCAAGATCCTGCGCCGCCACGCCGAGCTGGTCGGCCTCAAGAGCGACTTCACCATCCTCGACACCGACGACCAGATCCGGCTGATGAAGCAGCTGCTGGAAGCCGAGAAGCTCGACGACAAGCGCTGGCCGGCGCGCATGCTGGCGATGCTGATCGACGGCTGGAAGAACCGCGGCCTGACGCCCGACCAGGTGCCGGCCGGCGAGGC
>CAYJPU010000113.1:8677-10860 GCA_964372105.1 uncultured Undibacter sp. | reverse complement strand
CTAGTAGACCACCACGCTGCGGATCGACTTGCCCTCGTGCATCAGGTCGAAGGCGTCGTTGATCTTGTCGAGCGGCATGGTGTGGGTGATCAGGTCGTCGATGTTGATCTTGCCGTCCATGTACCAGTCGACGATCTTCGGCACGTCGGTGCGGCCGCGCGCGCCGCCGAAGGCGGTGCCTTTCCACACGCGTCCGGTGACGAGCTGGAACGGCCGCGTCGCGATCTCCTGGCCGGAGCCGGCGACGCCGATAACGATACTCTCGCCCCAGCCGCGGTGGCAGCATTCCAGCGCCTGGCGCATGGTGTGGACGTTGCCGATGCATTCGAACGAGAAGTCGGCGCCGCCGCCGGTGACGTCGACGATCGCCTGCACCACCTTGTCGCGGCCGACCTCGTCGGGATTGATGAAGTGCGTCATGCCGAACTTCTCGGCCATGGCGCGCTTGGACGGATTGAGATCGACGCCGACGATCTTGTCGGCGCCGACCATCTTCGCGCCCTGGATGACGTTGAGGCCGATGCCGCCGAGGCCGAACACCACCACGTTCGCGCCCGGCCAGACCTTGGCGGTGTAGATCACCGCGCCGATGCCGGTGGTGACGCCGCAGCCGATGTAGCAGATCTTGTCGAAGGGCGCGTCCTCGCGCACCTTGGCGAGCGCGATCTCCGGCAGCACGGTGAAGTTCGCGAAGGTCGAGCAGCCCATGTAGTGGAACACCGGGTCGCCGTCGCAGCGGAAGCGGCTGGTGCCGTCCGGCATCAGGCCCTTGCCCTGCGTGGCGCGGATCGAGGTGCACAGGTTCGAGCGCTGCGACAGGCAGGTTTTGCATTGCCGGCATTCCGGCGTGTAGAGCGGGATGACGTGGTCGCCCACCTTCAGCGAGGTGACGCCCGCGCCCACTTCGCGCACGACGCCGGCGCCCTCGTGGCCGAGGATAGCGGGAAACAGCCCTTCCGGATCGGCGCCCGACAGCGTGAAGGCATCGGTGTGGCAGACGCCGGTCGCCATCACCTCGACCAGCACTTCGCCGGCGCGCGGGCCTTCGATGTCGATGGTCTCGATGGTGAGGGGGGCGCCGGCTTTCCAGGCCACCGCGGCGCGGGTTTTCATGGGAGGGCTCCTTCGAGATATTAGCCGATCGTGTTCACAATATCGGCTGCCACGAACACCATTGGGCGACTGTCGCCACGGCTTGAGCGCAGTATTTGTGCTTCTACGAGACGGTTGATGTTGTTCTTGGCTGCATTGTACGAGATTTGAAGACGTTCGGCTGCATATGGCACCGTTATCGCTGGATGCTCAAATAATAATTCGATGAGTTGACCCAATAATGCCGATGAGCGTGCCCGCTGAATTTTTCCGTAGTAGTTCTTTTGGAGTGTCTGGAGAGATTGAGCTCTTGTGATTGCGTCCTTGCAGGTTTCTTCGATGCCTTCGAGAAAGAACGAAATCCAACTCGTCCAAAGCCCCATCTTGCTGATTGCCAGCATATGGTCGATGTAGTCCTCGTAGTTCTTCTCGAAATAGCTGCTCATATAAAGCAGCGGTTGAGATATTTCCTTCCGCTCGTACAGTATGAGGGGAATCAAAAGCCGTCCGACTCGGCCATTGCCGTCAGGGAAGGGATGGATTGCTTCGAATTGGTAGTGAATCAACGCAAGTTGAATCAGAGTCGGGATTTCCTCGTCTTTGGTGTTGATATACTTTTCAAGCGCCGACATTGCCTCGGGTACTTCCTGAGGCGGCGGTGGCACGTATCGCGCGTTTTCAATTAGCTTTGCACCGATCCAATTCTGGTCTTTTCGGAATTCGCCCGGAATAATTTGTACGCCTCTATTTGATTGAACGTTTGTAAGAAGAATTTTATGAGCCTCGCGAATGAGGCGGGCCGAAATCGGCAGCTCATCAAGGCGCTTGAGTGAATACTCTAGTGCTCGAACATAATTGAGGACTTCGCGAGCATCACCAGGCGCGCGATTTGTCTCTTCGTCGACTTCGAAGAGCAAAAGTTGAGATAGGGTGGTAACGGTCCCCTCGATTTTCGACGAGGCAACCGCTTCCCTTCGCATAAAGGGTCTGATGAGAAGGTAGGGATTGGGCAGTGTGCGCCCAATGCCGCTTAATTCACCTAGCGCTCGCTCGGCTCTGGAAACCAAGGGAACAAGCAGGGCTAGATCAAT
>CAYJPU010000113.1:0-8577 GCA_964372105.1 uncultured Undibacter sp. | reverse complement strand
CACCTAGCGCTCGCTCGGCTCTGGAAACCAAGGGAACAAGCAGGGCTAGATCAATCAGTGGGGGCGGCAGCGGGTTTGGGACAAATGCCAGCCCCTTCAGTGTTGGAACGAGCTTTCCGGTTTTCGAATCTTTGAAATCTTCCGGATTCATGGAGCACCAGATAAGTGCAATTCGCATATTCCAATTGCATCTTTGTGCCTAGAAATGCAATTGGAATAATTAAGTTATTGTAATAACAGTAGTTTTATTTCGCTCTACGGCTGCCAGGCCGCTTCGGTTTGCTTCGTGCCGGTGTCGGCGCGGTCGCTGTCGATCACCTTGAGCAGCGCGCGCAACACTTCCTGCACGCCCTGGCCGGACGCCGACGACAGCACCAGCGGCGTCTTCTTGCAGGCCTTCTTCAGCTTCGCGGCCTGGGTCTTGATCTGCTCCGGCGTCATCGCGTCGGCCTTCGACAGCGCCACGATCTCCGGCTTGTCGGTCAGCCCCTGGCCGTAGGCCTCAAGCTCGGCGCGCACGGTCTTATAGTCGCGGCCGGCGTCGTCGCTGGTGCCGTCGACGAGATGCAGCAGCACGCGGCAGCGCTCGGTGTGGCCGAGGAAGCGGTCGCCTAAGCCGACGCCTTCATGCGCGCCTTCGATCAGGCCGGGCAGGTCGGCCAGCACGAACTCACGTTCGTCGACGCGCACGACGCCGAGCTGCGGATGCAGCGTGGTGAAGGGATAGTCGGCGATCTTCGGCTTGGCCGCGCTGACGCGGGCGAGGAAGGTGGACTTGCCGGCGTTGGGCAGGCCGACGAGACCGGCATCGGCGATCAGCTTCAGCCGCAGGCGGATGGTGAGTTCCTGGGCGGGCTGGCCGGGGTTGGCGTTGCGCGGCGCCTGGTTGGTCGACGACTTGAAGTGCGCGTTGCCGAAGCCGCCGTTGCCGCCTTTGGCGAGGGTGACGCGCTGACCGACGGTGGTGAGGTCGGCGATCAACGTCTCGCCGTCTTCCTCGTAGACCTCGGTGCCGACCGGCACCTTCATGATCTTGTCTTTGCCGTTGGCGCCGTGGCGGTCCGCGCCCATGCCGTTGCCGCCGCGCTCGGCCTTGAAGTGCTGCTGGTAGCGGTAGTCGATCAGCGTGTTGAGGCCGTTGACCGCCTCGACGACGACGTCGCCGCCGTTGCCGCCGTCGCCGCCGTTGGGGCCGCCGAATTCGATGAACTTCTCGCGCCGGAACGACACGCAGCCGTTACCGCCCGCGCCGGATTCGATGTAGACCTTGGCTTCGTCGAGGAATTTCATAACCGGCGATATAACCCATCGAAGGGCGTCCCGCACCCTCCGCGAGGCCGAAAAAGCGCCTATTTGGCCGTCACGAAGCGGCAGGTGCCGTCCTGCTGGATGCGCTCCAACAGATCGACCTCCCACGACAGGTACTCGTTCATGGCGTTCTTGGGGTCGCCCGGGCGCTCGTAGGGCTTGAGCCAGACGTCGACGGCATCGTCGGCCATCTGCGCGCTGCGCGACAGCGGTATGTCCATGGCGGTCCAGGCGGCGTTGCCGCCCTTCAGCCATTTCACCGGAGTGTCCGTCAGCGCGCGGGCTTCCTCGACCGCCAGCGACGCCAGCACGCCGTCCTCCGAGGTCAGTACCAGCAGTTCGCGCCGCGGGATCTTCGGCAGCGCGCGGTCGAGCCGGCCGCGGATCGCGAACCAGGCGCCGGGGATGTGACCGTGGCGGTAGGCCGGGCTGCGCGATAAATCGATGATCGTGACCTGGTCGAGCTCGAAGAGGACGGCGCAACCGACCGAGGCGTTATCCGGCGGCGTGCCGAGCACCTCGCCGGCCGGCGCGCCGGTCTCGTGGCCTGCTTCCGGCAGGACATAGACCTCGTTCCAGCCCATCTGCTTGAGCCAGGAGGCGGTCATCAGCGCGCGCGCCTGCTTGTCGTCGCACAGCACGATGCGCGCCTGCAGCGTGCCGGCATACAGGTCGGTCGCCTGCACCAGTTGGCCGCCGGGCGCCGACACCGCGCCGGGCAGATGCCCGGCCTCGTATTCGGCCGGGTCGCGCACGTCGAACACGTAGGTCGTGCGCGTTGCGTCGGCGCGCAAGCGCTCGAGCGCGGCGCGGTCGACGCGCGCGACGCCGTATTTGTCGGCAACCGCTTGCGCCGCCGCCGTCGCCCAGGCGAGGCCTTTATCCGACACGTCGGAATAGCGCGCCGACTTGCCGCTGTCGCAGGTCAGGCCGGCGAGATGCCAGCCCATGGTGCCGTTGCGCAGCGCCAGCACTTTGTTCGGTACGCCGGCATTGATCAGCGACTGCGCGCCGATGATGCTGCGGGTGCGGCCGGCGCAATTGACCACGATGGTCGTCGACGGCGAAGGCACGACGTCGCGCACGCGCAGCACCAGTTCGGCGCCGGGCACGTTGATGCCGGTCGGGATCGAGATGCGTGAGTATTCGTCGAACGGCCGGCTGTCGAGAATCTTCAGGTCGGTGCCGGCGCGCATCAGCGCGTCGAGCTCGTCGGCGCCGATGCTGGGCGTGCCACTGTCGTGCTCGACGACTTCGCCGAACGCCTTGCTCGGCACATGCATGCCGGAGAACAGCACGAAGCCGGCTTTTTCCCAGGCGGCGATGCCGCCGTCGAGGTAGGACAGGTCGCTGTAGCCGGCGCGCGCCAGGACACCGGCGGCGCGCGCGACCAGCCCGTCATCGCCGTCGCACAGCACGATGCGTGTCGCGCGGCGCGGCACCAGACGCGCAAAGCGGAGCTCGAGGCGGCTCAGCGGTACCGAGCGCGCCCACAGCAAGTGGTTTTGCGAATAGGTCAGTTCCTCGCGCAGGTCGATGAGCGCGATCTCCTGGCCGTCGGTGAGCATGGCCTTGAGCGCGGCCGGCGTGACGGGACGCGCGTATCTGCTAGTTGGCATTGCCTCTCCTTTGTCGTGTCCGGGCTTGTCCCGGGCATCCCGCTTAGGCGAGCACCGTGCCTTTCTAAGCGAGATGGCCGGGACATAAGGGCGTTCGCGCCCGTCTTCGACGGGCTGTGCCCGGCCATGACGGTTTCATTTGTAGAAAGTTTTACGTCGCCTGTTGCGGAGTCATCTGATGGACCTCGCCGGATTTTAGGTCGATGCGGATGCGGTTGATCTTGTCGAGGTTGGTGCCGGTGACACGCACGAAGCGCGCGTAGTCGGGATAGTCGATCGAGTGGATGGTGCCGTCCTGATAGATGCCGGCCTGACCCGGCATCAGCCGGTACTTCTTCGCGGGCTTCAGCTTGGCGTGCTTGGGGTCGCTGCCGTCGTCCTCACGCTGCCATTCCGTCATGTCGGTGTATTTGGTGGCCTGGCCGTAGATCGCCCACGACTCGCCGTGATCGTGCGGCGGCGAGACGCGCGCCTTGTCGTTGATATGGGCGAGCACCTGGAAGCCGAGTCTGTCGTCTTCGTACAGCACTTTCAGCCCGTGCGGGGCGTCGTCGCTGCAGTATTCCCGGATGAAGGCGGGACTGGCCAGCAGCCGCTCGAGATTGGCGCGCACCTGCTCGCGGCCTTGCGGGCCGCCGTCGCGGCCGAGGATCGTGCGGCAGTCGGCGATGAACTGGTCGAGATCGTAGGCGGACGCTTGAGTCATGACGTTCTCCCGGACGCGAGCTTGTTTTTCGGGAGTTTTGCGCAAGTCGCGGCCGAGCGCCAGCGGCGCTCCCCGATGGCGGCGGGCAGAGACGTGCGGTTGCAGAGCTCTATCTGGCAAGCAATTGATTGAAGTCAATGCTCGGCTGCGGCGAAGACGGATGCTGCGACCGTTCCAACATGAATTTGGGAATTTCGAGGCCGGCCACGCCGCGTTACCCGCTTTCTCGGTTCGGCTCGGCTCGATGCAGACGTGAGGTGAGATCGTGACCATTCGTCTATTTGTCCTGTCTGCGTTTCTGCTCGCGCTGAGCGCGAGCGTGCGGGCCGACGCGCAGGAAAGCAGCGAAGCGATCCGGCTGGTGGTCGGCGCGACCAAGACGATTACGCTCGACGAAAATCCCTCGACCGGGTTCCGATGGCAGATCAACACGGCGCAAAGCGCCAACCTTGCCGCAGTGTCGGTGAAGGACCTCGGCTATCGGCGCGGCTCGAGCCAGCTCATCGGTGCGCCGGGGGTCCATCGCTGGCGTATCAAGGGCAAGGCGGCCGGCACCGCCCGGATCGTGTTCGACTATTCCCGCCCGTGGGAGCATGTGGCACCGGCCAAGCGGAACATCGTCCGGGTGGAGATCACGCGCAGCCGATAAGCGGCGTTTGTCTGCTGGCCGCGTGATCAAAAAATGCCCTTCTCCCCGGGCCGAAGTCGGATGTTTCCGACTTCGGCAACCTAACGGCGCCGAACGCGGGTAAGCCCGCGTTCGGATGCGGGGAGAAGGAAGTCGTTACGACACCCGCTTCACGCGGCCCCAGTCCTTGAGCGCCGACCAGATGCGGCGTTCGAGGCGGAAGCGGTCGATCGGCGCCGACGAGTGGATGGCGCGGATGCGATAAAGGCCGACGCCGGTCCATTGGAAGCCGCACTTCTCCAGCACGCGGCGCGAGGCCGGGTTGGTGACGCGGGCACCCGCCTGCAACGCCCCGTGGCCGAGATCGGTGAAGGCGTAGTCGATGACGGCGTGCATCGCCTCGGTGGCGTAGCCTTTGCCCCAATAGGGCGCGCCCAGCCAATAGCCGAGCTCCGGCGTACCATCCTGATGCATGAGTCCGCAGGCGCCGATGATCGTGTCATCGCGCAGCGTGATCAGGAACGCCGCTTCGCCGCCGGATTTGTTGACGCCGCTGATAAAACCCTCGGCATCCGCCAGCTTGTACGGATGCGGAATGCGCGCGGTGTTTTCGGCAATGCGGCGGTCGTTTGCGAGCGCTGCCACCATTTTAGCGTCCTCGAGACGCGGCGCGCGCAGTGCAAGCCGCTTGGTCTCAAGGACGGGGATACTCGCCTCTCGAAAGATCTCGCTCGGTATCTGCTCCAGCAACGTCATGGCAGGCTCCCAGGGTTAAAAAAGCGAAGAGGGGGAGCCGGTCACCCGTCTCCCCCTCTCAGAGCCCCAGGAGCCCCGCCGGTTTGACTGATGACCGGCGGACCTCGATTTTTGGTCTACCGTCTACTCGGCCGCAGCTGCCATCGGTACGATGGAAACGTAGGTGCGGCCTTTGGCTTTCTTAGCGAACTGAACTTGACCATCGACGAGCGCGAACAAGGTATGGTCGGTGCCCATGCCGACGTTACGGCCCGGGTGCCAAGTGGTACCGCGCTGACGCGCAATGATGTTGCCGGCGATGGCGATCTCGCCGCCCGCCTTCTTCAGGCCAAGCCGTCGGCCCGCGGAGTCGCGGCCGTTACGGGATGAACCGCCTGCTTTTTTATGAGCCATAGTGGTCTCTCGAATTCGTTCTGAGCTGTTTACACCGATTCCGTGACGGAATCACTTCACTTCTTTTTGGCCCGGGCCTTTTTCGGCGCGGGTGTGGCTTCCGGAGCAGCTTCGGCCTTCGGCTTCGCCTCACGCTTGGGGCGCGGCGGCGGAGTCTGCGACGGCTTGGCTCCCTCGGTCAGAATCTCGGTGATCCGGACCAGCGAAAACTCGTGGCGATAACCGCGCTTGCGGCGCGAATTCTTACGGCGGCGCTTCTTGAAGGCGATGACCTTGTCGCCGCGCTCGTGCTGGAGCACTTCGCCGGCAACGGTCGCACCTGTAACCATCGGCACGCCGATCACCGGCGTGTCGCCGCCGACCACCAGCACTTCGCCGAACGCAACAACTTGGCCGGGTTCGGCCGCGACGCGGTCGATCCGGATGACATCTTCCGGGGCAACGCGGTATTGCTTGCCGCCGGTTTTGATGACTGCGAACATCGTTTTTTCCCTCGTGTTCGTTTCCGACCTCGGACTATTCCGGACCGGCTTCTTCCAGTCGATTTTGCTTGTGTTTTGAAAGGCTTAACGCCCGCACAAACGCACACGGACCCGTCAGGGTCCGTGCCGTGGCCTTCATATGCGTCCAATGCCGCAATCTGTCAAGGAAACACGGCATTTTCGGCCCTTTCGGTAAAGGGCTGCCCGGCCGTGGGTCCCCGGCCGTCAGGGCTCCGATTGCGCCGGTGAGGTCGCGCCCGCCAACACCCCGCCGTTCTCGGCATCGGAGCCGGTCTGGGCCAGCCGGTAGCCGACGCCCAGCTCGGTAACCAGGATCTTGGGCGAGTCCGGATGCGGCTCGATCTTCTGGCGCAGCTTGCGCACGAAGATCCGCAGGTAATGGGTGTCGTGCACGTGGATCGAGCCCCAGACCTCCTTCAGCAGATGCTGATGCGTGACGACGTTGCCGGCGTGCTGCGCCAGCACCTGCAGCAGCCGGTATTCCTTCGGCGTCAGCGTCAGGCGGGTGCCGTTGAGCAGCACCGCGCGGGCGGCAAGGTCGATGGTGAGCGGGCCGGCCTTGACGATCGGCTCGCCGCTGGCCGCGCGCGACTGCCGGCGCAGCGCCACGCGCACGCGCGCCATCAGTTCCGCCATGCCGAACGGCTTGACGACATAGTCGTCGGCGCCGCGCTCGAGCAGATCGACCTTGTGCGCCTCGCTGGAGCGCACCGACAGAACGATGATCGGCACGGTCGACCAGGAGCGGATGCGATCGACCACTTCGGCGCCGTCCATGTCGGGCAGGCCGAGATCGACGATGACGATGTCGATCGGCCGCAACGTCGCGGCGCGGATCGCGTCGGCGCCGGTGCCGGCCTCGTGCACCACGAAGCCGTTGAGCTCGAAGCCGGTGCGCAGGAAGCGCCGGATCTGAATCTCGTCATCGACGACAAGGACGATCGGTGATGGGTCACTCATCTGCGTCACTTTCCAATTCCGGGACGGCGGACAGCGCCACCGGGAGTTCGATCGAGATCGTGGTGCCGAGACCCGGACCGTCGCTGGCGGCGTGGATATTGCCGCCATTGGCGGCGATGAAGGCGTGGGCAATCCAGAGGCCAAGTCCCGAACCGGAGGTGGTGGCGGTGAGGCGTTCGCCACGGCTGAAGCGACCCCAGATCTGATCTTGTTCGCCGGCCGTCAGGCCGGCGCCTTCGTCGCCGACGCTGAGCACCATGCGGCCATCGCGGGCGTGGACCGCAACCGAGATCTGCGAGTCGGGCGCGGAATACTTGACCGCGTTGTCGAAGATCTGCACCAGGGCCTGCTTGATCAGCACCGGATCGACATGGATCGGCGGCAGGTCGGCCGGCAGATTGAGCGAGACGCGCCGGTCGGCGAGCCGGCGGCGGCAACGTTCAAGCGCCGAATTGATAATGTCGGCGGGATCGGCCCATTCGATATGCGGTTTGACGCCATCGCTGCTGATGCGCGTGGCATCGAGCAGATTCTGGATGTCGTTGTTGAGCCGCTCGGCCTCGTCGCGCACGTCGGTGACCAGCGCCTGGAGCTTCTTTTCGCCTTGCAGCGCCGGCGCCTGGCTCAGTACGGTGGCCGCCCCGAGAATCGAGGCGAGCGGCGTGCGCAGCTCATGGCTGACCGAGCCGATGAGCGCCTCGCGCAGTTGATCGGTTTGAGCGCGCATGCGCGCTTCGCTGATGGCGTGGGCGACGCCGAGCCGTTCGAGCGTGGCGGTGGCATCGGCCAACACCGCATCGACACGGGTGCGCAACTCGTCGGTTGTCTGCTTCGACTGGCTGCCGAGATGGACGGCGATGACGCCGAACTCCGGGCTCTTCGGCGACACCGCGCGCACCAGCCAGATCTCGCCGCCGTCTTCGCGCACGGTCTTGCCGGCGGGGCTGTCGTTGCGGCCGGAGGTGGTGTCGGCCACCGCGGCCAGCACCGCCGGCGGCACCGCGGCGCTGACGTGCCGGCTGCTGCCGGTGGTGACTTCGCGGGGAGCGCCGAACAGCACGACCTTGCGCTGGATGACCGCGGTGAGGTGGTCCTCGATGGCGGCGTGGATGTCGGCGACGTCGAAGGCGACCGCCAGCCGGCGCGAGAAGGCGTAAAGATCGCGCAGGTCGATCTCGCGCTGGCGGGACAGCTCCAGCTGCGTTCTCAGCCGTGTGGCAAGCTGGCTGACGACGACAGCGGTGAAGATATAGAGAACGAGATTGATGATCTCTTGCGGATCCTTGATCTCGAAGCTGTAAAGCGGCGGGAAAAAGAAATAGGCCGACGCCACCACCCCCAGCAGGGCCGCAAACAGCGAGGCGACGATGCCCCAGCGGGTGGCCGCGATCAGCACCGGGATGAGGTAGACGATCGTGCCGCGGGTGAGCCCGATCTTCAGGATGATCAGGTAGATGACCGCGGTGGTGGCCAGGACCAGGCAGAACGTCAGCAACAGGCCGCGCAATTCCCGGCGAATGCGCTCGGATTTCAAGGCGTTAAGCATGGCAGCCGGTCATGGGCGGGAAGTTCTCCTTGAACGGGCGACATATTATGCCGTTCGCCCTTGTCTGTCTTGGTCCGCTTGGTTACATAGCGGCCGTCCAATGAGGGCCTTTTCGGGCTCTTTTCGGACCTCGGAGAGGTGGCTGAGCGGTTGAAAGC
>CAYJPU010000112.1:8307-10967 GCA_964372105.1 uncultured Undibacter sp. | reverse complement strand
GTCGGCGCGATCGGCGCCTTCCGCCGGCACGGCATCGAGTGCCCGCGCGACGTGTCGATCACCGGCTTCAACGACATGCCGCTCGCGGAACGGCTGTCGCCGCCGCTGACCACCGTCCGCGTGCAGCACTACAAGGCCGGGGTGGAAGCCGCCGAACTGATCGTCGATATTCTCGAGAATGGCGACGCCGAGCCGCGGCACATCGTGCTTCCGGTCGAGATGATCGTGCGCGGCTCGACACAAGCGATGATGCGCGCTGCGGGCAACTTCGCCGCACGTTCCGGAAACACGAGAGAAGGGCAATCATGAAATTGGGATTTGTCGGTCTGGGGGCGATGGGCCAACTTATTGTCCCGCGCCTGATGGCGGCGGGACACGACGTGACCGGCTGGAACCGCTCGCACGACAAGGCCGAGCCGCTGATCAAACAGGGCATGCGCTGCGCCGACACGCCGCGCGCGGTCGCCGAGCAATCCGAGATCGTGTTCTCGATCGTCACCGACGCCAAGGCGGTGAAGGCCTGCGCGCTCGGACCCGACGGCATCGTGGCCGGCATCAAACCGGGCGCGGTCTACATCGACATGAGCACCATCGAGCCGGACGAAAGCCGCGCCGTCGCCGCCGAATTCGCCAAGGCGGGCGCGGTCATGCTGGACGGGCCGATCTCCGGCTCGCCGGTGACGGTGACCGCCGGCAACGCCTCGGTGATGATCGGCGGCGACGAGGCCGCCTTCGAGCGCGTCAAACCCGTGCTGCTGGCGATCGGTCCGAAGGTGACGCGCATCGGCGGCAACGGCCTCGCCTGCCAGATGAAGATCGCCGTCAACCTGCTGCTGATGGTCGAGGTAATCGCCTTCGGCGAGGCGGTGGCGCTGGCCGAAAAGGGCGGCGTTACCCGCGAGGCCGCGCTCGACGCCATCCTGAAAAGCGTCGCGGCTTCACCCGTGCTTGGCTATCGCGGGCCGTTCATTCTCGACGGCAAGATGCCTGAGGTGCCGCTCGCCGACGTGACGCTGCAGCAGAAGGACATGATGCTGGCGCTCAACCTGGGCCGCACGCTCGGCAGCCCGGTGCCGCTTGCGGCCGCGGCCAACGAGATGATGAATGCCTGCCGCGGGCTCGGCATCGACGGCAACGATTTCGTGGTAGCGCACCAGGTTTACCGGCGGCTCGGCGGCCAGCCGGCATGAGGGCGCGGCGTTTCCGAGGCCGCTTGCGTTCAGAGCCGTCTTAGAACGACGTCGTTGTACATGCGGCCCTGCAAGGCGAAATAGATCATCTCGAAATCATGCGCGAGACAAAACTCGTTGACCGCTTCGACAACCCCGTATTTGTAGAAGTCCGATGGACCAAAATAGATGTAGTCGTTCAGCGCAATCAGCCCGTCGCGCTTCAGCTTTATCCGCGCCGCGGCCAGATCCTTTTTCACGGCCGGATAGGTGTGGTCGCCGTCGATATAGATCCAGTCGAAATAGTCGTCCGGCATGCCGCTCAGTTGCTCGTGCGAGTCGCCGCAATGCAGCTCGACACGACCGCCCGCGACGTCCTGGGCGAACCTGCTTCGCGCCCGCTCGATGGCACGCGGGTCAATGTCGATGAGGTGCAGTTTGCGCGGTTGCATCGTTGTCAGAATCGTCTGCGAGAAGTCGCCGAGCAATACGCCGACCTCGACGCAAACCGCGTTCTTGGGCATGAGCTCAAGCATCTTCTCCCGGTTCTCGATCATGCGGCAATGACGCAGATGCTTTTCCTCCAGCGCCTTCGCCGGCGGCCACATGGCGCGCCGCTCCTCCATCGTATAGTCCTCGAGCACCCGCCGACCGCGAATGATGCGCGAGAGCTTGATGCGAGCGCGGGTGAGCCTGTCCATGGGGTGTGTCCTGAGCCGGTCGTACGAAGACTATTGCCGTTCAGAGCCGAGAGCCACTCTAATTGCCCAATACGGGCACAGGATCGCACTATGTTTCATCGTTTGGGAGGACAATCATGACGTCGACAGGTGAGAAATTCGGCAGCGCGCTGGCCAAGGCCGTGAAGGGCGCGAAGGCCGTCTTGAACGAAGGCAAGAAGGCGCCGGTGATGTACATCACTAACCTCAAGGACGTGCCGAAGGTCGAAGGCCTCAAGCGCGACGACGGCTGGGTCGACATGCAGGTGCAGTTCCTGATCGACAAGAAGAGCGCCGGCGCCGACCACGTCGTCGGCTGGACCGTTCTCAAGCCGGGCGCGCGGCACGAGAACCACCGTCATCATAACTGCGACGAGTTCTTCATCGTGCTCAAGGGCGCGGGCCACATCTACACCGACCACGGCGACACGCCGTCGAAGGAAGGCGATGTGGTCTATTCGCCGCGCGGCTGCTGGCACGGCTTCAACAACACGTCGAACGAGGACGTCGTGCTGGTGTGGGGCTGGATGGGCGCCGGCTCGATCGACGACTCAGGCTATGAAGTGCATCCGGAGAGTCATAAGTAGACGCCGAAGCCGCGCGCGCTTGCTTTACCCTCCCCTTGTGGGGAGGGTCGACTGCCGAGCGAAGCGAAGGCGGTCGGGGTGGGGTAGTTGTAATCGACAAGGTCCCCCACCCCCCGGGCGAAGGACGCGCCCCCCCCCCCAAACCCCCCGCCGCCGGGGGCCGCCCCGCCCGCGCCGCGGGGGGG
>CAYJPU010000112.1:0-8297 GCA_964372105.1 uncultured Undibacter sp. | reverse complement strand
CCCCCCACCCCGCTCGCTACGCTCGCGACCCTCCCCACAAGAGCCTGCGCTCGGGCGCGCGCAAGCGCGGCCCGGGTGGGGAGGGTAAAGAAAGGAAAGCTGTTTCGATGAACCCGCTCATCACCAAAGGCATGACGGCGCAGCTCGCCACGCGGCGCGCGCGGATCGCGGCCGGCGAAAAACCGCTCGGCTGGAAGGTCGGCCTGGGCGCGCCCGCCTCCCTGCAGAAGCTGGGGCTGGACGCGCCGCTGGTCGGCTATCTTATGCAGCGGGCGCTGCTGTTGTCCGGCAGCACGGTTTCGCTGAACGGCTATACAAAGCCGGTGGCCGAGCCGGAGATCGCGGTGCGCATGGCGAGCGACCTCGGCACGGGCGCGACGCCCGACGCGGCGCTGGCCGCGATCCGGGAAATCCTGCCGGCGATCGAGATCGCCGATCTCGATCCGGTGCCGGCGGTCGATAATCTCGACGTCGTGCTGGAGGGTAACATCTACCAGCGCCATGTCGTGCTGTGCGGCAATACCCGCTTCGGTGGCAGCGTCGACGGTCTGACCTCACGTGTGTTCCGGCGCGGCGGGGTCTTCAACACCACCACCGATCCAGAGGCGCTGACCGGCAAGCTCGTCGACATCGTCGCGCACGTCGCCAACACGCTGGCCGCCTTCGGCGAGAAACTGTCGGCCGGCGACGTCATCATCACCGGCTCGATCACGCCGCCGGTCTTGATCGAGGCCGGCGAGGAGGAAATCTCCCACGCCGTCGATCCGATCGGCGAAGTGAGCGTGCGGTTCACGCGGGATTGAGCAGCAGCGTGGCGGGCGCGGCCGCTCCACGTCACGCGACCGTTCTTGGCGACAAGCGAAGCGTTCGCTTTGAGCCTGCAGAACTTCTGGCGCTCGAAGTTCTTCCAGTTCGCATCGGCATTGCCGGCGGTGGCGAGCACCGCCGGCATGCGCCTGACCGGCCCGCCACTGTTGCCGCCGGCAGCGACGCGCTTAAGCGGCGACGGCCTGCCGTTTCGCCGCGGCCGGCGCTCTTGCGGCGGGAGCCGCCGCGAGAGGGGCAGCCTTCGGCTTGAGCGCAGTCCTTTCGGCCGGCGCGTTGGCGCGCGGAACGTCTTGGACTTCATCGGTATCGCCGATCTGAAAGAAAGCGACCTGTTCGTCCATCGCCTTGGCCTGATGCTCCAGCGTCTTGGCCGTGGCCGCGTTTTCTTCGACCAGCGCCGAGTTCTGTTGGGTAACCTCGTCCATCTGCATCAGCGCCTTGTTGATCTGCTCGAGGCCGGTCGCCTGCTCGGTGCTGGCGGTCGCGATGTCGGACACGAGCGCCGCCACTTCCTTGACCGACTCGACGATCTTGCCGAGCGCTTCGCCGGCGTGGTTGACCAGCTCGACGCCCTCCTGCACCTGGCCGTTCGAGTTGGTGATCAGCTCCTTGATGTCCTTGGCCGCCTGCGAGGAACGCTGGGCCAGACTGCGCACTTCGGTCGCAACCACCGCGAAGCCGCGGCCCGCCTCGCCGGCGCGCGCGGCCTCGACCGCGGCGTTGAGAGCCAGCAGGTTGGTCTGGCGGGCAATCTCGTCGATGACGCCGATGATGTCCGAGATCTTGCGCGAGGAGTCTTCGATCTTGGCCATCGCGTCGACGGCCTTGGCGACCACTTCGCCGCCCTGGGCGGCGATGTCGCGGGCCTGGCCGGCCGACTTGTTGGCCTGGCCGGCGTTCTCCGCGCTCTTTTTCACGGTGGCGGAGATTTCCTCCATCGCGGCCGTGGTTTCCTCGAGGCTCGCAGCCTGCTCCTCGGTACGCTGGGAGAGGTCGGTCGTGCTGGTCGAAATCTCGGCGGAGGCGTTGGTGACCTCACGCCCCGACGCCTTGATCCCCGCGATGGTCGCGCTGACCTTGTCCGCCATTGCGCCCACCGCGCCGGCGATCTGTCCGACCTCATCGGTACGGCCGAGTCCCGGCACCTCGACGGCGAAATTGCCCCCGGCAATATCCTCAAGCGGACGAATGAGTGCGTGTAGCGGCCGCACGACACTGCGCGCCGTGATGAAGGCAAGCGCGATGCTAACGGCAAAAGCAATACCGATGATGGTGGCGAGTATGATGAGCGCCCGTGTCGCTTCGGCATGTATGGCGGTCGTTAATACGATGAGGTCAGCCGCTATACGGTCTTCAACCGTCTTGAGCAGGTCGATGCGCGCCGTCGTAGCGTCGAACCATGATTTGCCGTCAAGACCCTTCATTTCACCTGACAGTCCACCTGTGGCGATGAGCTCGCGCATCTTCGCAACCTTGTCGGTGGTCGCCCCCGATACTGTTTGCTGGAAAAAGTCTCGTTGCCCGGACGAGGCGCCCGCAGAGAACAGGCTGAAATAGGTTTCTTGCGCTGTCCGAAGTCCAAGCACGCGCAGATAACCGGCGAAATCGAATTTTCCCTGGGAAATGCCTGCTGCGCCGACTGCGCGTTCCTGCCCGGCCCGTTCTTTGCCCTGCATGAAGCTGACGTAGGTTGAAATCGCAGTGGTTGTTTCACCGCGGCTGCTTACCTTGGCTATCTCGCCTGTGACGACGAGAAGCTTGGCGATCGTTTCGGTAAAGTATGTGTTGGACTGCGGCGCGCTGATGCGGAAGCCATCAATATCCTGACGCTTGCCGTCGAGTTGGGCGACAGCCGCACCAGACTTGACAACAGCATCCTTGAATTCCTCGGAAGTTGCCATCGTGACGACCTCGGAGAGGAAGGTCGTCGCAGCCGTTCGCTGCTCGTCCGTGAGTTTGCGTTGGGCCGGCAATTCGGTGCGCATCTGCTCGCCTTTGCTGCCGACAAAGACCGCCGACGCACCTCGTTCGCGCTGAAGATGATGCACGAGGCGGCTGATATCAGTCACCCCCTGCGCAATCTGGTTCAGTTTGGACATTTCCGACCGCACACGCCATGTCTGGAACAAATCATAGCCAGCGAGAACGGCAAAAATAGCCAGAGGGACTGCAATCGCGATCACGAGCCGCCCGGCGATACGGATATTCAAATGCCAACGCATTGAAGCGCTCCTCGGAATGATTGATATTTGATGATGTGAGTCGAAGCGTGTTTGACTGGGAGTGACTTTCGTCGAATTGCTGGCAAGCAGCCGCGCTCATATCAGTCGCCTACGCCGACGCACCGGCTTCCGGTTCGTCGGCCGGACGATCGACGTCGAGGCCGTTTCTGGAGACCTTTGCAAGACCGATGTGCACAAGACACCTTCGGTCTTCCTCAGCCTCAATTTAGGAAAGCGAACGACGTGCAGGCGCAAGGCACACACGGACTGCATTCACGCGCACATAGTAAAATTACTTTGTGAGGAAAGTGTTTAATTCTACACTAATATGAAGACATATAGCAGATCGACAAAGCAGATTAAGATTGCGCACGACGAACGGTCCAACATCGGCAGCATCTTGACAGGCGCCGTGAACATCAATGAGAAGGCAAAACACAATCCGGTCAGCACACCGCGCTTTTGTTTCAGGATCGAAACTATTGGATGTCGGAATGCGCGCGCAGTTTTCTGCATCGTCGAAACCGTTCCCTGTCGACTGACGAACGAATTATGATCCCCTGGTCCCTGCTCGATACGGCGCAAGTGCCCGGCGGCGGCGAATTGCGCCTGATGCGGCGCGGCGACGAATTCTCGATCATGTTGGGCAGCAACCAACTGATGAACAACCGCCTCATCGGCTCGGAAGAAGCGCTCACCACGTTTGCCTGCGAGAAAATTCGCGACCGCCCGCGACCGCATATTCTGATCGGCGGACTGGGCATGGGCTTCACGTTGCGCGCCGCGCTGGCCGTGCTCGGACCCGAAGCGAAGATCATTGTCGCCGAGCTTGTGCCGGCGG
Source organism: uncultured Undibacter sp. (assembly GCA_964372105.1). Lineage (GTDB taxonomy): Bacteria > Pseudomonadota > Alphaproteobacteria > Rhizobiales > Xanthobacteraceae > Pseudolabrys. The sequence goes on along the minus strand of CAYJPU010000112.1, from coordinate 4,406 downwards.
TCGTGACCTGGGCCAAAGGGCCGATGGCCGAAGTGTTCGGTGACTGCCTGACCGATCCGCGCGTCAGCATCCGCGAAGCCGACGTCGGCGACCTGATCCGGTCGGCTCGGTCGGCCTACGACGCAATCCTGCTCGATGTCGACAACGGGCCCGAGGCGCTGACCCGGCAGGCCAACGATGCGCTGTATGGCGTCGCAGGCTTGAGCGCCGTCCGCACGGCGTTGCGGCCCGGCGGCGTGCTCGCCGTCTGGTCGTCGGCGCCGAATGCGAAGTTCACGGAACGGCTGCGCAAGAGCGGTTTCGTCGCCAATGAAATGCAGGTGCGCGCCATCCGGGGGCGCCGCGGCGCGCGGCATGTCATATGGATCGCGACCCGCGCCGATTAAAGCCGATGTTGCCGGACGCCGTTCAGGACCCGGCTTCGAACGCGACCCCCATCCGGTGCGGCTCTGCTCGCCACGCCACCTTGCACGCGCGGATGTTCTCGTCGCCTTTGATTTCCAGGGTGAACCTGTCGGGAATGCCGCCGATGTGGACGAAGGTCAGGCCGGCGCCGCCCTCCGAAATATCCGTCACCGTGCACATGACCGGCGGGTTGCCCGGCCCGACGGTGACCACCGCGGCACGGTTGTTGCCGGGCACGCGGGGGTGTTTCCGCTGCTCAATTGTCATCGCCGCGCCTTCTTGTTCGTTGTCGGCACCACTCCGACTTGCATCCTCTTAATTAAAATGGATTGCGTTACTCGGACGATATCCGCCGGCAATTTCATAAAATTTTCGACGTCTATTGATCTGGATGGCGGCGCGGACATGAGCCTTACCGCGAACGATCAATGCACCATCAGCACCAGCTTGCCCTGGAGATGACGTCCCTCGCTCACCTGGTGCGCCTTCGCCGCATCGGCGAGCGGATAGGAGACGATCGTCGGCGGCCACACCGCGCCTTCGGCCAGCAGCGCCAGCATCCGCTCGAGATGGGCGCGGTCGCGCTTCACGTCCGGCCGCAAGGTCGCGACGTCGGCGCGCGGCACGGTGAAGCCGTCCGGCGCCGCCGCGATCCACACCAGTTTGCCGCCGGGCTTTAAGACCTCGTAGCTGCCGGCGCGGACACTGCCGCCGACGGTGTCGAACACCACGTCGCAGACCGGGCCGATCGCCATAAAATCTTGCGTGTTGTAATCGATGACCTGATCGGCGCCGAGGCTGCGCACATAAGCGTGGTTGCCGGCGCTGGCGGTGGTGATCACGGTCGCGCCGAGATGCCTGGCGAGCTGGATGGCGAAGCCCGCGACGCCGCCGGCGCCGCCTTGAATGAGAATGGTCTGGCCCGCCTGGAGATGCGCGGTGTCCTCGATCGCCGTCAGCGCGGTGAGGCTGACGAGCCCGAGCGCCGCCGCCGCCGCATGGCTGAGGCTGTCCGGCTTCCTGGCGACCAGCGCGGCCTTGATGGCGACCTTCTCGGCGTAGGCGCCTTCGATGCCCTGGTCGGTGACGCCGAACACCGCGTCGCCAACGGCGAGATCGGTGACGCCGGCGCCGACGGCGCTGACGACGCCAGAAAAATCGCGGCCGAGAATGTGCGGGAACCGGCTCAGCGTGTAACGCCCGCCGCCGCGCCGCACCTTGCTGTCGGCGCCGTTGACGCTGGCCGCGTGAATATCGACCACGACCTCGCCGGGCCCGGCCACCGGATCGGGCGCCTCGCCGTAGCGCAGCATCTCCGGGCCGCCGTGATTCATCAACAGAATCGCCTTCATGGTCTTCCTCCGTCGCGCATCAGGCCTCCTACCCGATATCGCCGGACAAAAAAACAGGCCCTGGAGCGTCACGCGCTCCAGGGCCGCCGGCATGAATGGTTCGATCAGGTGCGCGTGCGCATACGCATCTGGAAGCTGTCGAAGCCGAGCTCGGCCACCTGCAACCAGGCATAGGAATTGGACCGATACGGTACGAGGCTCTCATAGAGCTTCTTGAAGTGCGGGTTGGTTTTCGACAGGTCGTCGTAGATCGCGTTCGCCGCCTTGTAGCAGTCCTCCAACACCGGCTGCGGGAAGGCCCGCAATTGCGCACCGTTCGCGATCAGCCGCAACAGCGCGGGTGGATTGAGATAGTCGTATTTCGACAGCGTCCAGACCCAGGCGTCATTCGACGCGGTGACGATGGCCGCCTGATACGCCTTCGGCAGTTCGTTCCACTTGGCGAGGTTCATGATGTTGTGGGCCTGGCCGCAGCCCTCCCACCAGCCTGGATAGTAGTAGTACTTGGCGACTTTGACGAAGCCGAGTTTTTCGTCGTCGTGCGGGCCGACCCATTCGGCGGCGTCGATCGTGCCTTTCTCGAGCGCCGGATAGATGTCGCCGGCCGCAAGTTGCTGCGGCACCGTGCCGAGCTTGGCCATAATCTGACCGGCAAATCCGCCGACCCGGAATTTCAAACCTTTGAGGTCTTCGCTCGTCTTGATCTCCTTGCGGAACCAGCCGCCCATCTGCGCGCCGGTATTGGCGGCCGCGAAGCCGATGCAGTTGAAGTCCTTGAGCAGGCCGTTGAGCAGCTCTTCGCCGCCGCCGTGCCGCACCCAGGAGATCATCTGCCGCGGGTTCAGCCCAAACGGCAGCGCGGTGCCGAAGGTGAAGGCCGGGTTCTTGCCGAAGTAATAGTACAACGCCGTATTGCCCATCTCGATGGTGCCGTTCTGGACGGCATCGAGCACTTGCAGGCCGGGCACGATCTCGCCGGCCGCGAAAGTCTGGATCTGGAACTTGTTGTCGGTGATCTCGGCGATGCGCTTGGCAAAATATTCGCAGCCGCCGTAGAGCGTATCGAGCGACTTCGGCCAGCTGGCCGCCAGCCGCCATTTCAGTGTCGGAGACGATTGCGCAATAGCGGGCGCGGCAACGGCCGACGCGGCGAGCCCCGCGCCGGCGGCTTGCAGGAAGTGACGACGTTTCATGGCGTTTCCCCTCGTTGACGTCGGTCCGCCGACCGGAGGAAATTTCTGCCGTGAATGTCTTATTTCAGTTTTCAGTTTTCAGTTTTCAGTTTTTTCTTATTGAAGTGGCCCCAGCGTGCCGGCGACCGACGGCGTGATCTTACGCCGATGCGCAGGATTGGAAAGGCCGGGCGGCGCGCGGAAGCACCCTCGCCAAATCGCCTCAAAGCCCCTATCTGATGCCGGCAGGGCGCCACCGGAGAATTGTCATGGATCCAGCCATTGCTTCGCTCATCGACCGTGCCGGGCTCGACCGGGCCAAGGTCCGCCAGATTCTCGGCCGTGGGCTGGAAGGCGCCGACGACGGCGAATTGTTCCTGGAATACAAGCAATCCGAAGCGCTGATGTTCGACAACGGACGCCTGAAGCAGGCGACCTACGACACCGCGCAGGGTTTCGGCCTGCGCGCGGTCAAGGACGAAGCGGTCGGCTACGCCCACGCCTCCGATCTGTCGGAAGCCTCGCTCGCCCGCGCCGCCGAAGCGGTTCGGGCGGTCAAGAGCGGCCACAGCGGTAAATACGCCGAGGCGCCCGGCCGCACCAACCGCAAGCTCTACGGCGACGAAAATCCGCTCGGCGAGCCGGCCTTCGAAGCGAAGGTCAAGCTGCTGGAACAGATCGACGCCTATGCGCGCGCCAAGGACCCGCGCGTGCGGCAGGTGACGGCGAGCGTCGCCGCGACCTGGCAGGTGGTCGAGATCCTGCGCGGCGACGGCGAGATCTATCGCGACATCCGTCCGCTGGTGCGGCTGAACGTGTCGGTGGTGACCGGCGACGGCGACCGGCAGGAGACGGGCTCGTTCGGCTTCGGCGGCCGCGAGGGTTACGAGCGCTTCATCGCGACGCATTCGTGGCAGGGCGCGGTCGACGAAGCCGTGCGGCAGGCGCTGGTCAATCTTCAGGCCGTGCCGGCGCCCGCCGGCGAGATGGACGTCGTGCTCGGGGCCGGCTGGCCCGGCGTGATGCTGCACGAGGCCGTCGGCCACGGCCTGGAAGGCGATTTCAACCGCAAGAAGACCTCGGCCTTCGCCGGGCTGATGGGCCAGCAGGTCGCGGCCAAGGGCGTCACCGTGGTCGACGACGGCACCATGCAGTCGCGGCGCGGCTCGCTGTCGATCGACGACGAAGGCACGCCGACCAACCGCACCGTGCTGATCGAGGACGGCATCCTGGTCGGCTACATGCAGGACCGGCAGAACGCGCGCCTGATGGGCATGAAGCCGACCGGCAACGGCCGGCGCGAATCGCATGCCCACATGCCGATGCCGCGCATGACCAACACCGTCATGCTCGCAGGCCAACACGATCCGCAGGAGATCATCGCCTCGGTGAAGAACGGCCTCTACGCCGTCAACTTCGGTGGCGGCCAGGTCGACATCACCTCGGGCAAATACGTGTTCCAGTGCACCGAGGCCTA
>CAYJPU010000111.1:0-11019 GCA_964372105.1 uncultured Undibacter sp. | reverse complement strand
GCTCAAGCGCGCCGGCAAGATCGGCGCGGACGTGCGCTTCCAGATCGACCTGGTGCCGGCGCATTCGGTGATCTGGCTGTTCCTGCAGGACGACCTGCACCAGCCGCTCGACCCGCTGTTCAACGCCGCGCTCAAGCGCGAGATCGACAAGATCGCGGCCGCGCTGCCGCACGATCAGATCGCCATCCAGTTCGACGTCGCCTCGGCGGTGTTCGCGCGGCTGCAACGCAACGAGCCGAACGCTTATGGTAAGAACCGCGACGAGATGCTGGCGCGCTTCTCGGCCATTCTGACCGATCTGGCCGGGCACGTGCCGGCCGACATCGAGCTGCTGTTTCACTTCTGCTACGGCGACAGTAACCACAAGCACGTCATCGAGCCGGTCGACATGGGTGACATGGTCGACGTCGCCAACCGGCTGGCGGCCGACATCAAGCGGCCGATCGCGCTCATCCACATGCCGGTGCCGCGCGACCGCGACGACGACGCCTATTTCGCGCCGCTCCAGCGGTTGCGGCTGAAGCCTGAAACCGAGCTGTCGCTCGGGCTGGTGCACTACACCGACGGCGTTGCCGGCACGCGCCGGCGGCTCGCCAGCGCCGAGCGGCACGTGAAGGACTTTTCGATCGCGACCGAATGCGGCTTCGGCCGGCGCGATCCGGCGACCATCCCGGAATTGTTGCGCATTCATACGCAAGTGGACGCTTGAATAGGGCGGGCGGCTCCCTAGACTAAGGTCTTCTCTCAATCGCGGGATTCGCGCGCGGGCCGCTCGGGCGTCGCCAAGGGTCCGTCGCGAAGGACGCTGACGACCATGGCGGCTCTGCCCGCGGCCATCCTGAGCGATAACGAGCGCTTCTTCCTCGGCGTGGCGCAGTCCGTCACCGGCCGCGCCTGGAAGGACCGGCTCGACGAGCGCGGTGTGGCGCGCGCGCTGACCATCGTGCAAAGGCACGGCCTGCCGGAGCTGCTGGCGCGCATTCTGGCCGGCCGCGGCGTCGAGCCCGACGGCGTCGAGGCGTTCCTCGATCCGACCATCAAACGCTTGATGCCCGATCCGCACACGCTCACCGGCATGGAGACCGCCGCGGCGCGCATCGCGCACGCCGTGACCCGCGGCGAGAGCGTGGCGATCTTCGGCGACTACGACGTCGACGGCGCGACCTCGGCGGCGCTGCTGTGCCGGTATCTGCGGCACTGCGGGCTCGATCCGGTCGTGCACATCCCCGACCGCATCTTCGAGGGCTACGGCCCGAACGTCGACGCCATCCGCTCGTTCGCCGAGCGCGGCTCAACGCTCTTGGTGACCGTCGATTGCGGCACCACCAGCCACGCCACGCTCGAGGAGGCCCAAAAGCTCGGCCTCGACGTCGTGGTGCTCGACCATCATCAGGCCGACGAGGAACTGCCGCCGGCCATCGCCATCGTCAACCCGAACCGCGCCGACGACCTGTCGGGCCTCGGCCATCTCGCCGCCGTCGGCATCGTGTTCCTGACGCTGGTCGCGGTCACGCGCACGCTGCGCGAACAGAATTTCTGGACCGGCGCGCGGCCTACGCCCGACCTGTTGTCGCTGCTGCATTTGGTGGCGCTCGGCACCGTCGCCGACGTGGTGCCGCTCAAGGGGCTCAACCGCGCCTTCGTCGCCAAGGGGCTGATTGCGTTGCGCCGCCGCGAGCACGTCGGCCAGACCGCGCTGATGGACGCTGCGCGCCTGTCGGGTCCGCCGGAGCCCTGGCATCTCGGCTTCATGCTGGGCCCGCGCATCAATGCCGGCGGCCGCATCGGCCGCGCCGACCTGGGCGTGCGGCTGCTGCTGGAAGAAGACCCGTCGGAAGCCGCGCGCATCGCCGGCGAGCTCGACCGGCTCAACCGCGAGCGCCAGCAGATCGAGCAGCACACGCTGGCGCAGGCGGAAGCCGAGGCGCTGGCCGCGCTCGGGCTGGAGGAAAAGGGCGCGGTGGTCGTGACCGCGGCGGAAGGCTGGCACCCCGGGGTCGTCGGCCTGGTCGCCGCGCGGCTGAAGGAGCGTTATGGCCGTCCGGCATTTGCCGTTGCGCTGGAGCCCGGCGGCATCGGCACCGGCTCGGGCCGCTCGATCCCGGGCGTCGATCTGGGCGCGGCGGTGCGGCGCGCGGTGCACGAAGGCTTGCTGGTCAAGGGCGGCGGCCACGCCATGGCGGCAGGCGTCACGCTCAAGAAAGGCGCGCTCGGCGCCTTCCGTGGATTCTTGGAAGAGACGCTTGCCCCGTCCGTCGAGGTGGCACGGCGCGACAGCGCGCTCAAAATCGACGGCGCGGTCTCGGCCGGCGGCTTCAATCTCGATCTCGCCGCCATGCTCAACCGCGCCGGCCCGTTCGGCGCCGGTAATCCCGAGCCGGTGCTGGCGCTGCCGTCGCACACCATCGCCTATGCCGATCCGGTCGGTGAGAACCACGTGCGCGTGCGCTTGCGCTCCGGCGACGGCAAGATCGTCAACGCCATCGCGTTCCGCTGCGTCGGCCAGCCGCTCGGCAACGCGCTTCTGGAAAACCGCGGCCGCGCCGTGCACGCTGCCGGCGGCCTCAGCATCGACCGCTGGCAGGGCGACGAGCGCGTGCAGATGCGGCTGACCGACATCGCGGCGAGTTAGCGCGGTATGCCGGCTGCGCCCCGTCGCATAACCTTCACACAAGGTTGATATCGCCACCCGATAGTCATAGTCGGCGGAAGGCGAGATCGTGAAGAACGTCGTGGTCCGGTCGGCGACCAAGACGTGGGGCGAGACCTCCGCGGTCGCCGACGTGTCGTTTACGGTCGAGCAGGGGCATCTCGTCGTCCTGCTCGGGCCGTCCGGCTGCGGCAAGTCGACGACGCTGCGCATGATCGCCGGGCTCGAAGAGCCGACGGCAGGCACAATCGAAATCGGCGGCAAGGACGTGCGCGGGCTCTCGGGCGCGGCCCGCGGCGTCGCCATGGTGTTCCAGTCCTACGCGCTGTTCCCGCATCTTTCCGTCGCCGACAACATCACCTTCGGGCTCTCGGTGCGCGGCACGCCGCGCGCGGAGACGGCGCGCCGGCTCGACAAGGTCGCCGCGCTGCTCGGACTCGAAGCCCTGTTGCACCGCAAGCCGAGCCAGCTCTCGGGCGGCCAGCAGCAGCGCGTCGCGCTCGGCCGTGCGTTGATCGCCGAGGCGCCGGTCTGCCTGCTTGATGAGCCGCTCTCCAATCTCGACGCCCAACTGCGGCAGGACCTGAGGCGCGAGATCCGCGCGCTGCAGCAGCGGCTCGGCATCACCATGGTCTATGTGACGCATGATCAGACCGAGGCCATGAGCATGGCCGACCGCATCATCCTGATGCGGGGCGGTCGGATCGAGCAGAACGGGCGCCCGGCCGAGCTCTACGAACGGCCGGCGAGCTTGTTCGTGGCGCGTTTTGTCGGTGGCGCGCCCATGAGCTTCCTCGATCTCGAAGACGGTCCCGGCGGAGCGATGATCGCTGGCACCGGCGTGCCGCTGATGCTGCCCGTCGCTGGGCGCGGCCGCGTGCTCGGTCTGCGACCGGAAGACGTCGCGGTGGACAGCGGCGAGAAGGCGCGGCGGCTTCATGCGGTTGTCACGGCGGTCGAATATCTCGGCGCCGACGCGCTCGTCACCTGTGCGATCGGCGATCGTTCGATCGTGGCGCGCACGCCGGGCGGCGTTGCACCGCCGGTCGGCGCCACGGTCGGCCTCACCTGGAGTCCTTCGGCCGCCCACGTCTTCGACGGGACAACCGGCGAGCGTGTTTCCGTCATGAGCGGCATTCCGTTGCCGCTGTCTCACAACGAAACCCAAAAGGGGAGCCTTTGCGCATGAACCGATTTTCCCGCACCGCCGCTGCCGCGGCGCTTGCAGTCACGCTCGCGAGTGGTACGGCCGCGTCCGCGACCGAGATCACCTTCTATTATCCGATCGCGGTCGGTGGCCCGATCACCAAGGTTATCGACGGCTATGCCGCCGAGTTCCAGAAGAAGCACCCCGGCATCACGGTGAAGCCGGTCTACACCGGCAGCTACCAGGACTCGATCGTCAAGGCGATGACCGCGGCTAAGGCCGGCAATGCGCCGGATGCGGCCGTGCTGCTCTCCACCGACATGTTCACGCTGATCGACAGCGATGTGATCGTGCCGGTCGATACGATCGCCACCTCGGACGCCGACAAGACCTGGATCAAGTCGTTCTATCCGGCCTTCATGGCCAACAGCCAGGCACAGGGCCACACCTGGGGTATTCCGTTCCAGCGCTCCACCATCGTGCAGTATTGGAACAAGGACGCCTTCAAGGCCGCCGGTCTCGATCCGGAAAAGGCGCCGAAGACCTGGGACGAAATGGTCGCTTTCGGCAAGAAGCTCACCAAGCGTGACGGCAGCCAGGCGCAGTGGGGCGTGGAAATCCCGTCCTCCGGCTTCCCCTATTGGCTGTTCCAGGCGCTGACGACACAGAACGACGTTCTGCTCGCCAACCAGGACGGCACCAAAGTCGCCTTCAACGACCCGAAGGTCGTGGAAGCCGCGCAGTTCTTTGCCGACCTGAGCCAGAAGCACGAAGTGATGCCCAAGGGTATCGTCGATTGGGGCACGACACCCAAGGACTTCTTTGAAGGCAAGACCGCGATGATGTGGACGACCACCGGCAACCTGACCAACGTGCGTCAGAACGCCAAGTTCGCCTTCGGCGTCGCGCCGATGCCGTCCAAGGCGCGCGGCGGCTCGCCGACCGGTGGCGGCAACATCTACATCTTCAAGACCACGGACAAGGCCAAGCAGGCGGCGGCGCTCGAATTCGCGCGCTTCCTCACCACGCCGGAGAAGGCGGCCGACTGGGGCATCGCCACTGGCTACGTCGCGACCCGTCCCGACGCCTGGGAAACGCCGGCCATGAAGAAATACGCGGCTGAATTCCCGGCCGCGATCGTGGCGCGCGACCAGCTCAAGGCCGCCGTGGCCGAGCTGTCCACGCACGAGAACCAGCGCGTCACCAAGGCGCTCAACGACGCGCTGCAGGCGATCCTGACCGGGGCGAAGCCCGCCAAGGCGGCGCTCGACCAGGCGCAGGCCGAGGCGAACCGCATCCTGAACAGCTATCAGAACTGAGGCAGCTTCGGCGGGGGCGCGCACTTTGCGCTCCCGCCGGCCTGCTGGCCGATCAGAATGAAGACGCCGTCTCGTGTGAACGTGCATGTGCAGGGCTGGCTGCTGGCGCTGCCGGCTGTGCTGCTGCTCGCGGCTTTCACGCATGTGCCGGCAGTCTCGACCATCATCGACGGTTTCTTCTCGACCCCTCAGGGCAAGCGGCCCGCCGCCTTCATCGGCCTCGACCAGTATCGCAGTATGCTGGCCGATCCGATCTTCTGGCAGGCTTTCAACAACAATATCGTCTATGCGCTGATCACCGTGCCGGTGGCGATCGGGCTCGCGCTGGCGATGGCGCTGTGGGTGAACGGCCGCATCCGCGGACGGGCGGCGCTGCGGCTGGCGTTTTTCACGCCGACCATCCTGCCGATGGTGGCGGCCGCCAATATCTGGATGTTTTTCTACACGCCGGACTACGGGCTGTTGGCGCAGATCGGCGGGCTGTTCGGCTTCAGCGGCGCCAATCTGCTCGGTACGCCGGCGACGGCGCTGCCGGCCTTGATGGCGGTGACGATCTGGAAAGAGGCCGGCTTTTTCATGATCTTCTATCTGGCCGCCTTGCAGCAGGTGCCGCCCGATCTCTATGAAGCCGCGCGCATGGAGAACGCCGGGCGGCGCCAGGTGTTCGCGCGGATCACCTGGCCGATGGTGATGCCGACGACGCTGTTCGTCGCGATCAACGCGCTGATCAATGCCTTTCGCATCGTCGACCAGGTGATCGCGATGACGGGCGGCGGACCGAACAACGCCACGACGCTGCTGCTGTTCTACATCTATCAGGTCGGCTTCAGCTTCTGGGACCTCGGCTACGCCGCCGCGCTCTCGACGGTACTGCTCATGCTGCTCGGTGCCGTCGCGCTCGCGCAGTTCTTCCTGCTCGACCGCAAGATTCATTATCGTTGAAGGGCAGGGCATGCGGCTGACCAACCTGACCAATACGCTGGCGGCATGGCTGCTCGGCGTCATATGGGGACTGCCGCTCTTTTACGCGCTGTGGGCGGCATTTCACCCGTCGGCCTTCGCGACGCATTTCGATCTGTTCGCGCCGGTGACGCTGCACAATTTCGAGCGCGCCTGGGCGGCGGCGCCGTTCGCGCGCTACTTCCTCAATACGGTGCTGCTGGTGCTGGGCATCATGGCGGCGCAATTCGTCATCTGCACGCTCACCGCTTTCGGATTGGCGCGCTGGAAGTTCTACGGCAGCGAAGTCCTGTTCGCGCTCATCCTCATCCAGTTGATGGTGACGCCCGACGTCCTGATCCTGGAAAACTACCGCACGCTCCAGAAACTGAGCCTGACCGATACGCTGACCGGCGTCGGCATTCCGTATGTCGCCTCGGCCTTCGGGATTTTCCTGCTGCGGCAGACGTTCAAGACCATCCCGAAGGAGCTCGACGACGCCGCGCGCCTGGAAGGCGCCAGCACGCTGCAAACCATCCTCAAGGTCTATCTGCCGCTGGCGCGGCCGGTCTACGTCGCCTATGGGCTGGTCTCGGTCAGCTACCACTGGAACAATTTTCTGTGGCCGCTGATCGTGACCAATTCGGTCGAGACCCGGCCGCTGACGGTAGGCTTGCAAGTGTTCGCGTCGGTCGATCAGGGCATCGACTGGTCGGTCATCTGCGCCGCCGCGCTGATGACCTCGGCGCCGCTGATGATCGCGTTTCTGGTGTTCCAGCGCGCCTTCATCCAGAGCTTCCTGCGCGCCGGCATCCGCTGAACCGGACCGGGCGGCCGCGCCGTGTCCCGTTGCGCGATGCAGCGGGTGCGTTTCGGTGCCCGCGACGGCCGATTGTGAGCCGAGGCACGCAGGGATAATATTTAACGGTTTCGAGCGATTCCTTGAGTCCGAGTGCGCGTCAGCGTGGCTCGCGCAGACCGAACCAGGTCGTGCCTTTCAGGGGGGCTCGTTCTCATGTCCAGCGACTTTTATGCCACGCCGGAATCCACGGTCGTCGAGCCGTTGATGCCGGACGTCGATGCCGAGAGCGGCGATTGGCTGGAACGCGTCATCACGATCGTCGCGACCGTGATCGGCATTCTGGTCGTGGCCGCGGTCGCGGTGGTGTTCGGCGTCGCCTGAGGTCTCGCTCAGGTCCGGTCGAAGGCCTTGCGGGCGTCGGAGGCGAACTGCCGCCGCCACATCACCACCAGGATGCCGGCGGTGGTGACCGCGAACGGCACCGGCCCGATGAACCAGCCGAGATAGCCGAGCGCGAAGAAGAAGGCGCGCTGGCCGCGGTTGAAATGGCGGCCGGCGTCGGCGCACAGGCTGCCGGCGCGGTGGGCGAAGGCCTTGGCCGCGGGCGTGTCTTTTTCCTCCGGCGGCGGCGCCGCGCCGACCATGATGGCGAAATAATTGAACAGCCGGTACGACCAGGCGAACTTGAAAAACGCGTAGACGAAGATGACGGTGAGCCCGAGCATCTTCAGTTCCCAGGCCTCGGGCGTGGGCTTCGCGCTGTACGGCAACAGCGCCATCACCGGCAGGATCTGTTCGGTCGCCCGCAGCAGCGTGAGCGCGCCGCCGACGGCGATCAGGCTGGTGGAGGCGAAAAAGGCCGTGCCGTTCTGCAGCGCGGCGGTCACCTGGGCGTCCACCATGCGCATGTCGCGCGCGATCAGCCGCTCCATCCACACCTCACGATAGCCGTTCATCAGCGCGTTCAAGCCGGTGCGGCCTTTGGCGGTGCGCTCGATCAGGAGCGAATAGCCGAGCCAGGCGGCCACAAACCAGCCGAAGGCGAAGAGGTCGGGCAGGGTGAGGGCGGTCATGGATGAGTCGCTCCAGGCCCGTCATGGTGCCCGCTCGCGCCCTAGCCTTCAACCGCCGTTCGCTTGAGCGGCGGCGGCGGGGATGCCACCATCACGGCGCACTGAAGCAGGAGACTCCATGCCGCAGACCATCACCGTTGGATACAAGGCGCTGTGCGAACAGGCCGAGCGCGAGATCGAAACGCTGCCGACTGAGGACGCCGTCAAGCTTTCCGGCCGCGACGACGTCGTGCTGGTCGACATCCGCGACATCCGCGAGTTGCAGCGCGACGGCAAGGTGCCCGGCGCCTTCCATTGCCCGCGCGGCATGCTGGAATTCTGGATCGACCCGGCGAGCCCGTACCACAAGCCGGTTTTCGCGCAGGACAAGAAGTTCGTGTTCTTCTGCGCCGGCGGCTTGCGCTCGGCGCTGGCCGCGCAGACCGCGCACCGCATGGGCTTGAAGCCGGTGGCGCACATCAAAGGCGGCTTCGGCGCCTGGAAGAAGGCCGGCGGCCCGGTGGAAGCGCCGGAGATGATGCCGGGCGAGACGAAGGGCTGAAGCTCAGCGCCGCAGAAAGATCCGGCCGCCCCACGTGTTGTGGTCCCAGGTGATCCCGCCCATGGTCTTGCGGTTCTCCGAGACGACCAGCCGGTACTTGTCGGTGCCCAGAATCTTGTTGGGGTCGTCCAGCCGATAGCCGTCAACGTTGATCAGCGACGCCCTCGCGTCGAACCGCCCGCGCACGTATTCGGTGCCGGTCTTGCCGATCTTGCTTTGGTAGGCGGGCCGGTTGGACTTGCGCAGCGTCCAGATGATGGCGCCTTCGACCTGGCCGTCGGCCGCAACCTCCATGCGCAAGGAGGCGTCGTAGACGTGGGTGTTCGACGTCCAGACCCCGTTCCAGGGGCCGGCCAGCGCCTCACGGTCGGCGTCCGAGACGTTTTGCGCGCCGGCCAGGCCGGGCACGGCGGCCCCCAAAGCCAGCGCCAGGGCCAGAAACTGCAGCGTGCGCCTGAAAGCCGTCATGACGGCCTCCCTTCCTGTGAGAATGGATAGTCCGTGTGATTTGCCGAACGAGCGCCCGATATTGTAGCTAGCAATCGTCACCGTAAACGGGGCGCAGGCGATGGCTTTGACATTGATCATCGGCAACAAGAACTACTCCTCCTGGTCGCTGCGGCCGTGGATCGCGATGAAGGTCGCCGGCATCCCGTTCGAGGAGAAGCTGTTTCCACTGTACGAGCCGGGCAGCCGCGAGCAGGTGTTGAAGTTCTCGCCCACCGGCAAGGTGCCGGTGCTGATCGACGGCGACCAGCACATCTGGGAATCGCTGGCGATCCTCGAACATCTGGCCGAGCGGTTTCCCGCCGCCCGGCTGTGGCCGGCCGACGCCCGCACGCGCAGCCATGCCCGCGTGGTGGCGACCGAGATGCACGCCGGCTTCATGGCGTTGCGCAAGGCCTGCCCGATGAACCTGTGGCTGCCGGCCAAGCCGCGGCCGCAGGCCGACGACGTGATGGAGAACGTCGCCCGCATCGAGGCGCTGTGGCGCGATTGCCGCGCGCGCTTCGGCCAACCGGCCGGCCTGCCGTTTTTGTTCGGCGCCTTCGGCGCGGCCGACGCCATGTATGCGCCGGTGGTGGCGCGCCTGCACACGTTCGGCCTGCCGGTCGCGGCCGACACGCGCGCCTACATGGCGGCGGTGACGGCGCTGCCGGCCTGGCAGGAGTGGCACGCCGCCGCCATGCTGGAGCCGTGGGTCATGCAGCACAACGAGCCGGACTGGCCGCTGGTGCGGGGCAAGGCGGCCGGCTGACCGCGACAGGCCACGCCGCTGCGGTTACGTCTGTTGGTCGAGCGTCCGCACCAGTTCCTCGATGAAGGCCCGCTGGCCCGGCAGGATCTTACGGCGCGCGGTGGCGAGGGTGAAATAGGCGATGCGGTCGACTTCCGGAAAGCTCTGCAGCTTGCCCGAGCGCGGCGGCCACTCCATCTCGAACCTGTTGCTGGAAAAGGCGGAGAGATCGAAGTCGGCTTCGAGCGCGAAGGCGTGCACCAGCTTGCCGCTCTTCTGGCGCAGCGGCGTGAGCGTGGTGAGCGGTCCGTCGGCGGTCAGCCCGGTCTCTTCGTTGAACTCGCGCTTGGCGCAGGCCAGCACGTCGCCGGACTCGACGACGCCCTTGGGGATCGACCAGGCGCCTTCGTCCTTGCCGCGCCAGTAGGGTCCGCCCGGATGCGCCAGCAGCAGTTCGACGCCGCTGTTGCGGCGGAACGCCAGGATGCCGGCACTGATTTCGGTTCGGCGGGACATGAATCGACTCGTGCCGCCATCAAAGCACGCCGGCCGCGGCTTGTAGAAACGCGAAAAAGTGATCGCAGCCATGAGCGGCCGCCGCCGGAACCGCGGCGATCGGGTCGACCCGCGCCTTCATCGGCAGGCCATTTGGGCCGGCATTGCCTTCCAAGTTCCGCCGGGGCACCTTTCGACTCCATCAAAAGGAGGGACTGTTGGCGATTCTGTCGTCTTCGATCGACACCAACGCAGCCGACTACCACGCGAACGCCGCGCGCATGCGCGCCCTGGTCGGCGAGTTGCAGGCGCGCCGCGCCGAGGCGGCGCTGGGCGGGTCCGAGAAGGCGCGCCAGCGGCACGTGGCGCGCGGCAAGCTTCTTCCCCGCGAACGCGTGATGAACCTGGTCGACCCCGGCTCGCCGTTTCTGGAGCTGTCGCCGCTGGCCGCCGGCGGCATGTACGACGGCGCCGTTCACGGCGCCGGGGTGATCACCGGCATCGGCCGCGTCGAGGGCCGCGAATGCATGATCGTCGCCAACGACGCCACCATTAAGGGCGGCAGCTATTTCCCGATGACGGTGAAGAAGCATCTGCGGGCGCAGGAGATCGCGCGCGAGAACCGTCTGCCGTGCATCTATCTGGTCGACTCAGGGGGCGCCAACCTGCCGACGCAGACCGACGTGTTTCCCGACCGCGAGCACTTCGGCCGCATATTCTACAACCAGGCGACCATGTCGGCCTTGCGCATTCCGCAGATCGCGGTGGTGATGGGCTCGTGCACCGCCGGCGGCGCCTACGTGCCGGCGATGTCGG
>CAYJPU010000110.1:8516-11026 GCA_964372105.1 uncultured Undibacter sp. | reverse complement strand
TGCTTCGACGAATACGACGCCGGCCGTCCGGACGTGATGTTCGTGATCCAGCGCGTGCTGGAATCGTCGGGCCGTCTGACGCTGCTCGACCAGAGCCGCGTGATCAAGCCGCACCCGGCCTTCCGCCTGTTCGCCACCGCCAACACGGTCGGCCTCGGCGACACCTCTGGCCTCTATCACGGCACCCAGCAGATCAACCAGGCGCAGATGGACCGCTGGTCGATCGTCACCACGCTGAACTATCTGCCGCACGACAACGAGGTCGAGATCGTGCTGGCGAAGGCCAAGCACTATCAGAACGAGAAGGGCCGCGACATCGTCAACAAGATGGTGCGCGTCGCCGACCTGACGCGTAATGCCTTCATGAACGGCGACATCTCGACCGTCATGAGCCCGCGCACGGTGATCACCTGGGCGGAGAACTCCGAGATCTTCAACGACGTCGGCTTCGCCTTCCGGCTCACCTTCCTGAACAAGTGCGACGAGCTCGAACGGCCGATCGTGGCCGAGTTCTATCAGCGCTGCTTCGGCGTCGAGCTGCCGGAAAGCTCGCTGAACGTGGCGTTGTCCTAAAGACTGCAACCTCTTCCCACTCGGGAAGAGGGAAAGAAGGCCATGGCCTCGAATATCAAAGGCAAGACCTCGTCCAAGGAAGCCCCGACCGAACCGTTCAAGCGGGCGGTCGCGGGCTGCCTGCGCGCGCTGGCGCGCAAGCCGGAGCTGGAGGTGTCCTTTGCGGCCGAGCGTCCCGGCCTGATGGGCGGCAAGGTGCGGCTGCCGGAGCCGGCGCGCAAGCTCACGAAGGCCGAAGCGGCCATCGTGCGCGGCCACGCCGATTCCATTGCGCTGCGGCTCGCCTGCCATGACGCGGCGATCCACCGCCGCCAGCAGCCGACCGGCCAGCAGGCCCGCGCGGTGTTCGAAGCCGTCGAGCAGGCCCGCGTCGAGTCGATCGGCGCACGCCGCATGGACGGCGTCGCCAACAACCTCACCGCCATGCTCGACGACCGCTTTCACCGCGCGAAGTTCGACGACGTCACCGACCGCGCCGACGCGCCGATCGAGGAGGCGCTGGCGCTGATGGTGCGCGAGCGCCTGACCGGCCGCGCGCCGCCGGCCGCCGCCAAGAAGCTGGTCGAACTCTGGCGTCCGCTGATCGAGGACCGCGCCGGCGCCGACCTCGACCGGCTGGAGAGTCTGATTGAGGACCAGCGCCAGTTCGGCGACGTCGTGCACGACCTGCTCGACGCGCTCGAAATGGGCGAGGACCGGTCTTCCGATCAGGAGGAGGACGAAGACGAAGGCGACGAGGAACAGCGCAAGCAGGAGTCGGGCGAGGACGGCGACGCCGCCGACGCCGACGACATGCAGCGCACCAGCATGGAGGACTCACAAGTCTCCTCCGAGGACATGCCGGACAGCGGCGCCGAAGCCGTCGATGCGCCGTCCGCCGACATGGCCGACGACACCGACATGGGCGACGCCGAGACGCCGGGCGAGCCGCAGCGGCCGCGCCAGCACGGCGCCAACGAGCCGCGCGGGCCGGACTATCGCCCGTTCACGGCGAAGTTCGACGAGACGGTCGCGGCCGAAGACCTGTGCGAGCCGGAGGAATTGGACCGCCTGCGCGGCTACCTCGACAAGCAGCTGTCGAGTCTGCAGGGCGTGGTGGCGCGGCTCGCCAACCGCCTGCAACGCCGGCTGATGGCGCAGCAGAACCGCTCCTGGGAATTCGACCTGGAAGAAGGCCAGCTTGATCCGGCGCGGCTGTCGCGCATCGTTATGGATCCGTTCCATCCGCTGTCGTTCAAGGCGGAGAAGGACACCCAGTTCCGCGACACCGTGGTGACGCTACTGCTCGACAACTCCGGCTCGATGCGCGGCCGGCCGATCACGGTCGCCGCCACCTGCGCCGACATCCTGGCGCGCACTCTCGAGCGTTGCGGCGTCAAGGTCGAGATCCTCGGCTTCACCACGCGCGCCTGGAAGGGCGGGCAGTCGCGCGAGCATTGGCTGACCGCCGGCAAGCCGGCCAATCCCGGCCGCCTCAACGACCTGCGCCACATCGTCTACAAGTCCGCCGACGCGCCGTGGCGGCGCTCGCGCAAGAATCTCGGCCTGATGATGCGCGAGGGTCTGCTCAAGGAGAACATCGACGGCGAGGCGCTCGACTGGGCGCACAAGCGCCTGTTGGGCCGGTCCGAGCAGCGCAAGATCCTGATGATGATCTCGGACGGCGCGCCGGTCGACGACTCCACGCTGTCGGTCAATCCCGGCAATTACCTCGAGCGTCATCTGCGCTGGGTGATCGAGGAGATCGAGACCCGCTCGCCGGTCGAGTTGATCGCCATCGGCATCGGTCACGACGTCACGCGCTACTATCGCCGCGCCGTCACCATCGTCGATGCCGAAGAGCTCGGCGGCGCCATGACCGAGAAGCTCGCCGAACTGTTCGAGGAGCACGCCGCCGCCGATCGTGCTGCCAGCCCGCGCCGGCGGAGACGCGTCGC
>CAYJPU010000110.1:6394-8416 GCA_964372105.1 uncultured Undibacter sp. | reverse complement strand
ACGCGCCGCCGCTGGCTTGCTGCCGGCGTCCTGCTGATCGGCGTCGTCATCGCCGCCGGCACCTTCGCCTGGGCGCAGCAGCGCTACGCCAATGCGCCGACGCGCATCGCGGTCGATGCCGCGCCGATCACGTCGTTCGACCCCCGCGATCCCGCGCAGCTTCGCTTCGGCCTGCTCGCCTTCCGCGGCGGGCTCGCGCTCACTTCCAATCATCCGGCCTTCGGCGGCATCTCGTCGCTGCACATGGAGCCGGACGGCGCGCATTTCCTCGCCGTCACCGACCGCGGCTCCTGGCTGCGCGGCCGCATCGTCTACCAGGACGGCAAGCCCGCCGGCGTCGCCGACGCCGAGCTCGCGCCGATCCTCGGGCCCGACGGCACGCCGCTCGCCGCGCAAAAATGGTTCGACGTCGAATCGCTCGCCGAGCGCGACGGCCTGTTCTATGTCGGCATCGAGCGGGTGAACCAGATCGTGCGCTTCGACATTCGTCGCCACGGCCTCAAAGCGCGCGGCGCGCCGTTGCCCGCGCCGCCGGACTTTTCGACCTTGACGTTTAACAAGAGTCTGGAGTGCCTGGCCGCGCCGGCGAACGGCATGGCGCACGCCGGCGGACTGATCGTCGTCACCGAAGAGAGCCTGGACGCCGACGGCAATCTGCGCGGCTTCGTGCTCAAGGGCTCGAACGCGACGCGCTTCAGCGTGAAGCGCAGCGACGACTTCGCCGTCAGCGACTGCACCATCCTGCCGACCGGCGATCTCCTGCTGATCGAGCGGCGCTTCTCGGTGGCGCGCGGCGTGGCCATGCGCATCCGCCGCGTGCCGCTCGCCGCCATCCAGGAGGGCGCGGTCGTCAACGGCGCGCCGCTGGTCGAAGCCGATCTCGCCTACCAGATCGACAACATGGAAGGCATCGGCATCCACCGCAATGCGCAGGGCGAGACCGTGTTGACGCTGGTGTCGGACGACAACTTCTCGCCGATCCAGCGCAGCCTGCTGCTGCAGTTCACGCTAGAGTAGTCATTCCGGGGCACGCCGAAGGCGTGAACCCGGAATCCAGATGCGAGCACGGAGTTTATATCTGGATTCCGGGTTCGCTCGCACCAATCTCGGGTTTACCCGAGATCGGCTTGTTGAAATGCCCAAGTCGGCTAAAGCCGACTTGGGATGCTCGCGCCCCGGAATGACCAATATCCCAAATACAAAACGCCGCCTCGCGGCGGCGTTTCAAATCTTTAAAGGCAAGCAATCGGGCTCAGGCTGCCGGCGTCGCCGCCGCTTCGCGCTTCTTGGCGATGGCGCGCTTCAGCACCAGCATCTTCGGCGCCAGCTCGGCGTCCTTGGCCTTGAGCAGGAAGCCGTCCAGGCCGCCGCGGTGATCGACGGTCTTGAGCGCATTGGTCGACACGCGCACGCGCACGCTGCGGCCGAGCGTATCGGAGATCAGCGTCACGTTCTGCAGGTTGGGCAGGAAACGCCGCTTGGTCTTATGGTTTGAATGGCTCACTTTGTGGCCGACCATCGGCCCCTTGCCGGTGAGCTCGCAACGCCATGACATGGCTAAACCCTCAAAATAACGGCGCCCAAGGCGCCCGTCCGGTCATTCTTCGTGGAAAGATTGGCCGGACGTATAAAGAGCGGGCAGGGCAGCGTCAAGCTGCGCCGTCCAGAGGGGATTTAACAGTCTTTTCAGCGCCGTCCAGCCCCCGGCTGCGGGGCCGCCCGGCGCTCCGGGGCCGTTCCGCGCGGACCGGTGGTTCCGGCCTGGCGCCGGCGGCTATAAGTCCCCGCCAGTGAACAAAGATTTGACCAAATTCACGCCGTCTCATGGACACGTCGGCAGCGCTTCCTCATATCTGTGCGGCAATCGCCCCATCGACGATGAGCCCCTTGCGGGACGGCGTGCGCTGTAGGTCTTATATCACGCGCCCGACCTGCGGAATTCCGCCGGCGCGCCAGAGGAACGAGCTTCGTGCTGCCCTCGCGAAAAATCATCAGGCTTTTGTTGCCGGGGTTGCTGCTCGC
>CAYJPU010000110.1:2420-6294 GCA_964372105.1 uncultured Undibacter sp. | reverse complement strand
CGGATGACAATCCCGACCGCGTGCCGCTCACCGAGGCCCAGCAGCGCGGCGTGCTGGATCCGATGACCGCCTCGCTGATGCGCGTGGCGGGCAACGGCGAACTGCTGGTGCCGGAATCCTGCCAGCGCAAGCTCGCCGTGTTCGACGGCCGCCTGCGCTACGATCTCCAGTTCGCCTACAAGCGCATGGAAACGGTGAAGGCCGACAAGGGCTATGCCGGCCCGGCGCTGGTCTGCTCGGTCTCCTTCTCGCCGGTGGCCGGCCACGATCCCACGCGCACGGCCATCAAGTACCTGACCAAGTTGCGCGACATCGAAATCTGGCTGGCGCCGATCGCCGGCACGCGCGTGCTGGTGCCCTATCGCATTCAGGGGCCGACCCCGGTCGGCCAGGCGGTGGTCGAGGCTACGCACTTCGTCTCGGTGCCGATGCCGAGCAAGGCCGCCATCAACGGCACCAAGACCCAGTAGCGCCCTTCATGTGCGCGGGCCGGCCGGCGGGGCTTAGGAATCTTTGACTCCCGTTCTTGACTCTTCGGCCGAAGGGGAATCCAGCCGCGCGTTAACTTTTGCGCGGACAATAAGCCTTTTGAATCGCGGTTTTCTACCCGATCTTGTGTGGGTCGAGGCCCGCCTTGCCAGATGTCGCCGTGAACGAACCTTTACAGGCCGCGAGTCAGCGATTCGGGCGTGTTTCGTTCCAGACTCGTTCCAAAGCTTAAGCCGATCCGCCGATTATCGTGCTTTGTGTCCTGCTTTGAGGCACGTTCGGTGCTTGAGAACGCCTTTCCGGAGAGTCGATTAGTTGAGTTAAATCAAGGCACAACCGACTATATCGGATCATAATATTTAAATGATGGATATCTCGAACATCTACCGGTTGCGCGCGGTCGCCAGTGAACAGCGGGCCGGCGAGGCGTCCGATCATGCGACCAAGAGCGAGTGGACGGAGATCGCCATCCAGTGGCACTTCATGGCCAACGTCGCGGCCGAAGTCGGCGCGCAGGTCCGGCCCGACGATCTCGACGTGGCGTGAGATTGCCGGCGGGTCGTGCGACCGCCGGAGTACACGTACAAGGTCGCCGGATTAACGAATAGAACACCAATAGCGACCGAGCGGCTTGCCGCCGCGCGCAGGTCTTGTGGTTCGGTGCTCTCCTGGCTCTACATCTCGTCGTGAACGAAGTCTGACAGCCGGCCGGCCAGCGATTCGGGCGCGGTTCGTTCCAGCCCCGTTCCGAAAGTTAACTGCGGGCGTCACCGCCGTCGCATTGTGATACACGGAGCCCTGAAGGCCGGTCCCGTCCGTTGGGGCCGCGCCAGTTTGGAAGCGTAATGGCCATCAGTTTTTCTCCGCAGCCGAGCCGCGACGCGCGCGCCCGCGGCGCCGGCGTCACGGCGGTGCTCGGTCCCACCAACACCGGCAAGACCCATCTCGCCATCGAGCGCATGCTGGCGCATTCGAGCGGCATGATCGGCCTGCCGCTGCGGCTCTTGGCGCGCGAGGTCTACAACAAGGTCGTCGACCGCGTCGGCGCGGGCCTGGTCGCGCTCGTCACCGGCGAGGAGAAGATCAAGCCGCCGAACGCGCGCTATTGGGTCTCCACCGTCGAAGCGATGCCGCGCGATCTCGACGTCGCGTTTATCGCCATCGACGAAGTCCAGCTCGGCGCCGATTTCGAGCGCGGCCACGTCTTCACCGACCGCATGCTCAACATGCGCGCGCGCGAGGAAACGCTGGTGCTGGGGGCCGCCACCATGCGGCCGATGGTCGAGAAGCTCTTGCCCGGCGCGCATATCGTCAGCCGGCCGCGGCTCTCGATGCTGACCTATGCCGGCGAGAAAAAGCTGACGCGTCTGCCGTCGCGCTCGGCCATCGTCGCGTTCTCGGCCGACGAGGTCTACGCCATTGCCGAATTGATTCGCCGCCAGCGCGGCGGCGCCGCCGTGGTGCTGGGCGCGCTCTCGCCCCGCACGCGCAACGCCCAGGTGGCACTCTACCAGTCAGGCGACGTCGATTACCTCGTCGCCACCGACGCGATCGGCATGGGGCTCAATCTCGACGTCGACCACGTCGCATTTGCCTCGGACCGTAAGTTCGACGGTTACCAATTCCGCAAGCTCAATCCGGCCGAGCTCGCGCAGATCGCCGGCCGCGCCGGGCGCGCGACGCGCGACGGCACTTTCGGCACCACCGGGCGCTGCGATCCGTTCGAGCCCGAACTGGTGCAGGCGCTCGAGAGCCATTCGTTCGAGCCGATCCGGCTTTTGCAGTGGCGAAACTCGGCGTTCGATTTCGCCTCGATCGGCGCGCTGCAGGCGTCGCTGGCGACGACGCCGCGCGAGCCGGGCCTCACGCGCGCGCCGGTCGGCGAGGACATCCTCGTTCTGGAACACGCCGCGCGCGATGAAGATGTGCGCGATCTCGCGCGCAACCGCGTGGCGGTCGAACGGCTATGGGACACCTGCCAGGTTCCGGACTATCGCAAGATCGCGCCCGCCACCCACGCGGAATTGGTGGTGACCCTCTATGGATTCCTGATGCGAGAGGGTAACATCCCGACCGATTGGTTCTCGCGGCAGGTTGCCCTTGCCGACCGGACCGACGGCGACATCGACACTCTCTCAAACCGGATCGCGCATGTCAGAACTTGGACTTTCGTTGCCAACCGGCCGGATTGGCTTGCCGATCCGGAGCATTGGCAGGCAACAACCCGCGCGGTCGAGGACAAGCTGTCCGATGCGCTGCACGAACGCTTGGCCGAGCGTTTCGTCGACCGCCGCACCAGCGTCTTGATGCGGCGGCTACGAGAGAACGCAATGCTTGAAACAGAAATTGGTAAGACTGGCGAAGTCACTGTCGAAGGCCACATGATCGGCCGGCTCGACGGGTTCATGTTCGCACCCGACGCCTCCGCCACCGCCGGTTCCGAAACCAAGGCGCTCAACGCCGCCGCGCAGAAAGTGCTCGCGGTCGAAATCGAGCAGCGCGCCACCCGGCTGTCGCAGGCCTCGGCCGACCAGATCGTGCTGGCCAACGACGGCGTCATCCGCTGGGTCGGCGACGTGGTCGGCAAGCTCAGCCCCGGCGACGACACGCTGCGCCCGCGCGTGCGCATCATCGCCGACGAACATCTCACCGGCCCATCGCGCGAGCTGGTGCAGACGCGGCTCGACCTCTGGCTCAAGAGTCAGATCGAGAAGCTATTGGCCCCGTTGTTCACGCTGACCGCCGCCGAGGACATCACCGGCATGGCGCGCGGCGTCGCGTTCCAACTGGTGGAAGCGCTCGGCGTCTTGGAACGGCAGAAGGTGTCGGAAGAGGTCAAGGGCCTCGACCAGGCCTCGCGCGCCACCTTGCGCAAGTACGGCGTCCGGTTCGGCGCCTATCACATCTATCTGCCGGCGCTGTTGAAGCCGGCGCCGCGCGCGTTGGCGACGCAGCTCTGGGCGCTCAAGAACGAAGCGCCGGACGCCAAGGGCGTCGCGGAACTCTTGCATCTTGCGGCCAGCGGCCGCACGTCGATCCCGGTCGACAAGGAAACGCCGAAGCCGCTGTACCGTACTGCCGGTTATCGCGTGTGCGGCGAGCGCGCCGTGCGCGTCGACATTCTCGAGCGCCTCGCCGATCTGATCCGCCCGGCGCTGTCGTGGCGCGAAGGCTCGGCCGCCGCCAAGCCGGACGGCGCGGTCGACGGCCGCGGTTTTACGGTCACCGGCGCGATGACGTCGCTGACCGGGGCTTCGGGCGAAGACTTCGCCTCCATCCTGCGCTCGCTCGGCTACCGTATGGACCGCAAGCCGAAGCCGGCCGAGGCTGCCGTGACGCCGGCTGCCGCCGGTGAAGCGCCGGTGGTGCCCGAGGCGCCGTCGGA
>CAYJPU010000110.1:0-2320 GCA_964372105.1 uncultured Undibacter sp. | reverse complement strand
GAGGCTGCGCCTGCCGTTGAAGCTGCCACCGCGCCGGCCGCGTCCGGCGAACCGGCCAAGGCCGAGGAACCGGCCTTCATCGAATACTGGCGTCCGGCCGGGCGGGCCGAGAAGCGCCCGCCGCGCCCGCACCGCCGGCCGAATCGTCCGGCCCAGGCCGCCGCTCATGCCGCCGCTCATGCCGCAGCGCCGGCCGCCGCCGCTGCGGACGCCGCCCCCGCCCCCGCCGAAACGACCGAGAAGCCGCGCGAACATCGCGACTTCCGGCGCGAGCGGCAGGAGCGTCAAGAGCGGCAACAGAAGTCTGACCGCCAGGGTCAGCGCCCGGACAGTCGCGGTCCGCGCCGCGACCGCGACCGGCCCCGCCGCGACCGCGACGCCGGTCCCGACCGCGCCGAGCGTGAAAAATACTACGCGAAACCAAAGGGCTCCGACCGCCGTGACAAGGCGCCGGACCCCAATTCACCGTTCGCCAAGCTCGCCGCCCTCAAGCAGCAGCTCGAGCAAGGCGGCAAAGAGCCCAGTTGAGTGCAGCGCATGATCCCGAAAAGCCTGGCCCCGACGTGATCGGGGGTGGAACCCGGTTTTCGGATCAGATCATGCGCCAAGCTTAGATGCCACGATCGGCTGACCGGCAACGCATCGACAAATGGCTCTGGCACGCCCGCACCGTGCGCACGCGCAGCGATGCGGCCGGATTGGTGACCTCCGGTCATGTCCGCCTGAACGGTAAAAGGGTGTCGGCGGCCAGCCATCCGGTCCGGGTCGGCGACGTCGTGACCATCGCGCTCGACCGGTCGGTTCGGGTGGTTCAGGTGGAGGGTTTTGCCGAAAAACGCGGCGATGCAGCGGCCGCGCGGGCGCTTTTCCGCGATCTGCCCGCCAATCCGGGGTCTTAAGCCTTGTGCCAGGGTTACGGCTCTGTGCAGACTTTCGGCCAGCCCAGGGCCGCTTTGGCCGCATGGCGCGTTGGCGTCTACGCGGGCTTGCGGCTTATTTATCGATACGTTACCCAGCGCTGGTGATTTCAGTCCGGAGCGAGTGATGACCTACGTCGTCGTCGATAATTGCATCAAGTGCAAATACATGGACTGCGTGGAGGTATGTCCGGTGGACTGCTTCTACGAAGGCGAGAACATGCTCGTCATCCACCCGGACGAATGTATCGATTGCGGGGTCTGCGAGCCGGAATGCCCGGCCGAAGCGATCAAGCCGGACACCGAACCGGGCCTGGAAAAGTTCCTTGAGCTAAACGCCGAATACGCCAAGTCTTGGCCGAACATTACCGTAAAACGCGACGCGCCGGCGGATGCCAAGGATTTCGACGGGGTGCCGGACAAGTTCAAGAAGTTCTTCTCGCCGAATCCAGGTACCGGCGACTGAGGCGTCCCTTAATTCCAGATTACCATCGGGCGGCGGCGCGCACATTTTTTAGGCGGCCGGCGTTAACCGAACCGGTGTTTTCTCGATTTGTTGTGGCTGAGTTGCGGTTTTGCGACCGCATAAGGCTTTGATTCCGCCCAAAAATGTGCTATATATAAAAAATAATCCGATGACGACAAAAAACGCCGCGTGCGAAGAGCTCCCCCTGTTGGGAGCCTTATTTTTCGCGGCCGGATCCCAAGGTCTGAATCAGAGGGCGTGAAACCCACGCGTCAAGCAGTGGCAGGAAAAGCGCGTCAGAAGGCCAAGAAAGGTTCTACCGGCGCGAGCCGGGGGACAAAAAAGTCTGCCGCACCGCGGCGGACCTCTCATGCCTCGCGCGGCACCGCCCGCAGCGGGGCTTCCGCAGCCAAGGTGGCCGTCCCCCGCAAGGGAGCCGGCGAAGGAGTTTTGCCCGGAATGTCCAGCAATAAGAAGACTACCCAGCGCCAAGGTTTCAAGACCGGCGAATTCATCGTCTATCCGGCCCACGGCGTGGGCCAGATCATGGCGATCGAGGAGCAGGAGATCGCTGGGGCGAAGCTCGAGCTGTTCGTCATCAACTTCATCAAGGACAAGATGACGCTGCGGGTCCCGACCGCGAAGATCGTTTCGGTCGGCATGCGCAAGCTCGCTGAGCCGACGCTGGTCAAGAAGGCGCTGGAGACCCTGAAGGGCCGCGCGCGCATCAAGCGCACCATGTGGTCCCGCCGGGCGCAGGAATACGAAGCAAAGATCAATTCGGGCGACATCGTCGCCATCGCCGAGGTGGTGCGCGACCTGTACCGCTCGGAGAGCCAGCCGGAGCAGTCCTATTCCGAGCGGCAGCTTTACGAAGCCGCCCTCGACCGGCTGTCGCGCGAGATCGCGGCGGTGCAGAAGATCACCGAGACCGAGG
>CAYJPU010000109.1:0-11090 GCA_964372105.1 uncultured Undibacter sp. | reverse complement strand
TATCCGCCCATGACCCAACTCCTTCTCGCTCTTGCCGGCGTCATGGGCGCCTTGGGCGTCGTGCTCACCGCCGCTTCCGCCCACGGCAAGCCGGGCTCAGGCCTCGACAGCGCCGGTTACCTGCTGCTGCTGCACGGCATCGCCGTCATCGCCGCGGCCACGGCGATCCGCTCCGGCCTGCTGCTGCGGCCGCTCGGCACCATCGTGCTGGTAGGCTTCGTGCTGGGCGCCGGCCTGTTCGCGGCCGACGTCGCCGCCCGCGCCTATCTCGGCCACCGGCTGTTCCCGATGGCCGCGCCGACCGGCGGCGTCATCCTGATCGTCAGCTGGCTGGTGCTGGCCGCCGCCGCCACCGCCACCGCCGGCTGGCGCGGGAATTGAGGCCCTTTCGCCGCGCCGCCGGGGCCGTTAAAAGGGCGCACCCGTCGCCCAACCGAGAGCCGCCATGAGCACCGACCCGCAAGAACAGGCGCGCATCCTGTCCGAAGCGCTGCCGCACATGCAGCACTACGACGAGGAAATCGTCGTCGTGAAGTACGGCGGCCATGCCATGGGCGAAGAAGGGATGGCGCGCGATTTCGCCCGCGACATCGTGCTCTTGGAGCAGGCGGCCATCAATCCGGTGGTGGTGCACGGCGGCGGACCGCAGATCGCGGCCATGCTCAAGAAGCTCGGCATCAAGTCGGAATTCGCGGCCGGCCTGCGCATCACCGACGAGGCCACCGTCGAGATCGTCGAGATGGTGCTGGCCGGCTCGATCAACAAGCAGATCGTCGGCTACATCAACGCCGCCGGCGGCAAGGCCATCGGCCTGTGCGGCAAGGACGGCAACATGGTGCAGGCCAAGAAGGTCACCCGCACCGTGGTGGACCCGGATTCCAACATCGAACGCGTGGTCGATCTCGGCTTCGTCGGCGAGCCCGACAAGGTCGATCTCACCGTGCTCAACCACGTGCTCGGCAAGGAGATGATTCCGGTGCTGGCGCCGGTGGCGGCCTCGGCCGCGGGCGGCACCTTCAACGTCAACGCCGACACCTTCGCGGGCGCCATCGCCGGCGCGCTCAAGGCCAAGCGCCTGCTGCTGCTGACCGACGTACCGGGCGTGCTCGACAAGTCGAAGAAGCTGATCCCGGAACTGTCGATCGCCGAGGCCCGCAAGCTGATCGCCGACGGCACCATTTCCGGCGGCATGATCCCGAAGGTCGAGACCTGCATCTACGCGCTCGAAAAGGGCGTCGAGGGCGTCGTCATCATGGACGGCAAGGTGCCGCACGCGGTGCTGCTCGAACTCCTGACCGATCACGGCGTTGGCACGCTGATGCACCGCTGACCCACGCTGTCATTCCGGGGCGCGGGCTTTAGCCCGCGAGCCCGGAATCCATAACCCCGGCGCTGCGGAGTATGGATTCCGGGCCCGGCCTTTCGGGCCGTCCCGGAATGACGAGGAGCCTGTTCGCTTTGACAAATACTCGCACGCCGCGCGGCTTTGCCCACGTCTCGAACTGGGTGTTCGACCTCGACAACACGCTGTATCCGCACCACCTCAACCTCTGGCACCAGGTGGACGAGCGGATACGCAGCTTCGTCGCGGATCTCTTGAAGATCTCGAAGGACGACGCGTTCCGGCTGCAGAAGGACTATTACAAGCGCTACGGCACCACCATGCGCGGCCTGATGGCCGAGCACGGGATGAAACCCGACGACTATCTCGAATACGTCCACCAGATCGACCACTCGCCGCTGACGCCGAACCCGCAGCTCGGCGACGCGCTCGAAAAGCTGCCGGGCCGCAAGCTGATTCTCACCAACGGCACGCGCAAGCACGCCGAAAACGTGATGAAGCGGCTGGAGATCGCCCATCACTTCGAGGATGTGTTCGACATCGCCGCCGCCGACCTCGATCCCAAGCCGATGCCGCAGGTGTACGAACGCTTCCTCAAGCGCCATGACGTCGACCCCGCCAAGGCGGCGATGTTCGAGGACCTCGCGCGCAACCTCGAAGTGCCGCACGCCCTCGGCATGACCACGGTGCTGGTGGTGCCGGAAGGCCAGCAGGTCGTGCTGCGCGAGGCGTGGGAACTGGAGGGGCGCGACGGTCCGCACATCGACCACGTCACCGACAACCTCGTCGGCTTCATCGAGAACCTCGTCGCCGCGACGGCCCGATAACGCCTTTTTCTCAAGCCACCGGCGCGGCTTGACTCCGCCCCAGGTTCCCCCGACAAACCGCAGCCGAACCTGCCCGGGGAAACCATGTCCAACGACAAGCTCGCCAAGAACCTTGAGACGACCATCGACGAGGCCTTCGAAGGCCGCGACAAGATCGGCCCCAAGACCAAGGGCGCCGTGCGCAAGGCGGTCGACACCGCCCTTAGCCTGCTCGACAGCGGCCAGGCCCGCGTCGCCGAGCGCCAGGCCGACGGCCAGTGGCAGGTCAATCAGTGGCTGAAAAAGGCGGTGCTGCTGTCCTTCCGGCTCAACGACATGACCGTGATCCCGGGCGGCCCCGGCAAGGCGGCGTGGTGGGACAAGGTCGACAGCAAGTTCAAAGGCTGGACCGCCGCGCGCTTCCGTAAAGAGGGCTTCCGCGCCGTGCCCGGCTGCGTGGTGCGCCGTTCGGCCTATATCGCGCCCGGCGTGGTGCTGATGCCGTCCTTCGTCAACCTCGGCGCCTATGTCGATAAAGGCACCATGATCGACACCTGGGCCACCGTCGGCTCCTGTGCGCAGATCGGCAAGAACTGCCACATCTCCGGCGGCGTCGGCATCGGCGGCGTGCTGGAACCGCTGCAGGCCGGCCCGGTGATCATCGAGGACAACTGCTTCATCGGCGCCCGCTCGGAAGTGGCCGAGGGCGTCATCTTGCGCACCGGCGCGGTGCTGTCGATGGGCGTGTTCCTCGGCGCCTCGACCAAGATCGTCGACCGCGAGACCGGCAAGGTGATGCAAGGCGAAGTACCGGCCTATTCCGTGGTCGTACCCGGCACGCTGCCCGGCAAGGACGGCGGCCCCGGCCTCTATTGCGCGGTGATCGTCAAGCGCGTCGACGAGCGCACGCGCTCCAAGACCAGCATCAACGAGCTGTTGAGGGACTAGAAGGCGTCAATGTCCGCCGATCCCGTTGCCATCACCCGTGACTTGTTGCGCTGTCCGTCGGTGACGCCGGCGGAAGGCGGCGCACTTGCGTTCCTGGAAAGAACGCTCGCCGCCGCGGGCTTCACCGTGCACCGCATGACGTTCAGCGAGCCGGGCACCGACGACGTCGAGAACTTCTACGCCCGCATCGGCACCGAGGCGCCGCACCTGGTGTTCGCCGGCCACACCGACGTGGTGCCGCCGGGCGACGAGACGGCGTGGCATCATCCGCCGTTTTCCGGCGCGATCGACAACGGCGAACTGTACGGCCGCGGCGCGGTCGACATGAAGGGCGGCATCGCCTGCGCGGTCGCAGCGGTGCTCGATCATCTGGCGGCCAACGGCGGCAAGCCGCAAAAAGACGGTAAAGGCTCGATCTCGTTCCTGATCACCGGCGACGAGGAAAGCATCGCGGTCAACGGCACGCCGAAGCTGTTGGCCTGGACGGCGGCGCGCGGCGAAAAGTTCGACCACTGCATCCTCGGCGAGCCGAGCAACCAGGAAGAACTCGGCGACACCATCAAGATCGGCCGGCGCGGCTCGCTCAACGGTCATTTGATCGTCACCGGCAAGCAGGGCCACGTCGCCTATCCGCAGCGCGCCGACAATCCGATCCGCGGACTGGTCAAGTTGATCGAGGCGATCCAGAGCGAGCCGCTCGACGCCGGCAACGCCAATTTCCAGCCGTCGCACCTGGAGTTCACCTCGGTCGACGTCGGCAACAAGACCGTCAACCTCATTCCGGGCGAGGCGCGCGCCCGTTTCAACATCCGCTTCAACGACTGCCATACGCAAGAGTCGCTGAAGGCACTGATCGAGCAACGCGCCGCGAAAGCGGCCGGCGGCAAGATCAACTTCAGCTTCAAATGGGAGCCGTCGAACGCCGGCGTGTTCGTGACCAAGCCCGGGCCGTTCACCGAACTGGTGGCGAGCGCGGTCGCCGACGTCACCGGCCGCCGGCCTGAGCTCTCGACCACCGGCGGCACCTCGGACGCGCGCTTCATCACGCACCATTGCCCGGTGGTGGAGTTCGGCCTGGTCGGCCAGACCATGCACGCGATCGACGAGCGCGTGCCGGTCGCCGACCTGCGCGCGCTGACGACGATCTATCGCAAGATCGTCGACCGCTATTTTGCCTGACTGACGTCAGTTCAGCGCCCGAGCCCCATCCGCGCCAGCAGCCGGTCACCCCGAATGAACTGGTGATACAGCGCTCCGCCGACATGCAGAACCAGCAACGCGATGAACAGCCGCGCGCCGAGCCCATGCGGAATGCGCGGCAGATAGCTCCAGAAATCAGGCAACGTCCCGCCTGCCGAGCCGAACAAGACGACGCCGGCACCTGACAGCACCATCATGCCGATGCCGCTCGCCGCCATGCCCAGGACCACGACATAGAAGAGCGTATGAACGGCGGCGGCGGCACGATTGAGCAACGATGCCGTGCCTGCGACCGGCAACGGCTTATGATCCCCAAACAGCCACCAGGCGATACGGCCAAGCGTCAGAGCCAGCACCGCGATCCCGCCGACGGCATGAAACCGGAGAAGAGCTGATTTCGTCATCGGATCGAGCGCGCTCGCGGCACGAAAGCCGGATGCGAGAAGCGCGACGATCAGCGCGGCGGCAAGCCAGTGGATCAGAATGGCGACTGCGCCGTAGCGGTCAGGCGTGCTCTTGAACTGCATGAGTTTCTCCATCTGCGGAACGTGTGGCGTTGATTTGCCGCCGGAGCTGTCGAAGCTGCGTCAGCGCGGCGGAGAGGTCCTTGGCCTTAAACCTCGATACCAGCGCTGACGCTTTTTTCGTCCACCGGTCGGTCGCCGCGGCGTAAGCCCGCCGCCCTTTGTCCGTGAGCATGGCCAGTTTTGCGCGCTGATGGTGCGGGTTCGGCGCGAAGCGGACGAGACCGTCAGCTTCCAGATCGTTGGCGATGCGCTGGACCGCCTGACGCGTGAGCCCCATGTTGCGCGCAATCTGCGCGATCGGCAGCGGCGTTGCCGCAAGCGCGATCGCGCCGATGACCTGCCAGCGCGCGCTGGTCAATCCGATGTCGGAAACCAGCGCGTCGCCCATCGCAATGATCTCGCCGTTGAGCCGGAAAACTTCCAGCACCACTTCAGTCAACGTGTCGGCAGCAGCGTGAGTCATAGGCTGTCGTCCTCGATAACGACAGCATATTGTCAAATTGACAATGTGCTGTCAATAGGCCAGAACGACAAACCTGCACGGGGCGGGCGCCGCGCTGACGGCGATCTTTCGGAAGATTATCGACCGGTATTTTGCTTAGTTTGCTTATCCCTCCCCGCGTGCGGGGGAGGGCAGCCGCCGCCGGCGGCGGGTGGGGGCTGTCGCAATGAGAAACCCCACCCGGCTCGCTTCGCGAGCCACCCTCCCCTTTCAGGGGAGGGATTAAAAAGAACTCAGTAATCCACCTTCATCAGATACAGCCCGTCCGGCGGCGCCACCTGGCCGCAGGCGGTGCGGTCGCGTGCATCTAGAGCGCGCGCGAGATCGTCGGCGCTCCATTTGCCGTCGCCGACCGCGACCAGCGAGCCGACCATCGAGCGCACCTGATTGTGCAGGAACGAGCGCGCCGAGGTGATGACGTGCACGTGCTCGCCGTCGCGCACGACGTCGAGCTGGTCGAGCGTCTTCACCGGCGACTTGGCCTGGCATTCGGTGGAGCGGAAGGTCGTGAAGTCGTGCTTGCCGACCAGCCGCTGCGCGGCGTCATGCATGGCCGCGGCATCGAGCGGGCGCGGCACGCGCCAGGCGTGACCGGTGTCGAGCGCGAGATCGGCGCGCCGGTTGATGATGCGGTAGAGGTAATGGCGCTTCACCGCCGACATGCGGGCGTTGAAGTCGTCCGGCACGCGCTCGGCCGACAGCACCGCCACCGGATGCGGCCGCAGGTGCGCGTTGAGCGCGTCGCGCACGGTGTCGGTCGGCCAGTCGCGGGCGAGATCGACATGGGCCACCTGGCCGCGCGCATGCACGCCGGCGTCGGTGCGGCCGGCGCCCTGCACCAGCGCCGTGTCCCCGGTCAGCGCCGTGACCGCCGCCGTCAGCACGCCCTGCACGGTCACCTGATCGGCCTGGATCTGCCAGCCGCAGAACGGCGCGCCGTCATATTCGATGGTGAGCTTGTAACGGGGCACGTTTGATAAACCTCAAATCCGCCGCCCGGCGGGCTTCCTATAGTTGGCCGTCAACGTGAAGGGCCTTGTCATGCGCACCGAATTCAAGCGGCAGATCGTCGATCTTCTCAACCAGCACCGCATCATGACCGTCGCCACCAACCGCGCCGACGGCTGGCCGCAGGCGACCGTGGTCGGCTACGCCAATGACGGGCTGATCATCTACTGCCTGATCTCGCGCGACAGCCAGAAATTCAGCAACATCTCGCGCGACCCGCGGGTGTCGCTGGCGATCGCCAAGGACTATCCGCAGCCGCTGCAGATCAAGGGTTTATCGATTGCGGCGCGCGCCGTCGAGGTCGCCGATCAGGGCGAACGCGACCACGTCGCCGAGGTGCTGCTCAAACGCTACCCGGAATACAAAGTGATGCCGCGGCCCGACCCCGCCGCCGTGCCGACCTTCCGGCTGACGCCGGAGATCATTTCCGTGCTGGATTATGCCAAGGGCTTCGGCCACAGCGACCTGGTCAAGGTCACCGACTCCGACCTCGCCGAATTCGTGGAAGCCCGCCGCCATCACTGGGCGAGCTTCCACGCGGCGTAACCAACCCGTCATTCCGGGGCGACGCGAAGCGTCGAACCCGGAATCCAGGGACTGATTCGGAGTTCGTGTCTGGATTCCGGGTTCGCGTGCTACGCACGCGCCCCGGAATGACTGTGTGGTGAAAGACGCCGCCTCAGGCGAGCTTCTTGGCCTCGCGGAACGACACCAGCCGGCGCTGGGTTTCGTCCCACAGCGTCAGGCGCACGCAGCCGAAGCTTTCCAGAAGCGTCAGCCGGCCGATCGACCGCAGCTCCGGATGATCGCGCAGCACGCTCGGCAGCCGGTAATAGGGAATCCGGCTGTGCAGATGATGCACGTGGTGGATGCCGATATTGGCGGTGAACCAGCGCAGCCACAGCGGCAGGTCGTAGTGCGACGAGCCGTGCAGAGCGGCTTCGTGCAGGTCCCAGCCGCGGCCTTCGTGCCAGAACGTGTCCTCGAACTGGTGCTGCACGTAGAACAGCCAGACGCCGAACACGGCCGACAGCAGCAAGATCGGCAGATGCACCAGGAAGAAGGCTTGGACGCCGATGAGCGAGATGAGCGCGATCGCGATCACCGCGATCGCGGCGTTCGTTGCCTGCGTTGAGATCCAGGGCAGCCAGCCGGCGCGCATCATCCCGACCGGCAGGCGGTGCTGCAGCAGGAACAGATAGGCCGGGCCGATGCCGAACATCACCAGCGGATGGCGATAGAGCCGGTATTTCAGCCGGCCCCAGCGTGAGCGCGCGTTGTATTCGCGCACCGTGAGCGTGTCGACGTCGCCGATGCCGCGGCGGTCGAGATTGCCGGCGGTGGCGTGGTGGATGGCGTGGGTGCGGCGCCACAAATCGTAGGGCGTCACGGTGAGGACGCCGATGACGCGGCCGACCCAGTCGTTCACGGCCCTGTTCGGGAAGAACGCGCCGTGGCCGCAGTCGTGCTGGATCATGAACAGGCGGACCAGGAAACCGGCGGCCGGCACCGCGATCAGCAGCGACACCCACCAGTAGCCAAAGGAATAGATCACCGCGGCGGCGGTCCAGAGCGCTACCAACGGTAGGGCTGTAATGGTCAGTTCGACGATGCTGCGGACGCGGCTCGGCTCGCGGTAGCGGTGGAGAATCTGGGTCCAAAGACGGGCTTCCGGCGCGACCGCGTCGGTATTGTGTCCAATGCTCAAGCTCGTTTTCCAGGTTGGGGCGACGGCGTGCCGGCGAATCGGCGGGCGCGCCCAGGAACATTGCAATGCGAAAAGGTGAACTGATTTCTTGCCCGGTAATCAGGGCTTTTTGGTGATCCGCAAAGCGGCTTTGAGTCCGCGCGGAAGCTACGCGATCCGCGTGCCGGCGGCAACCGGCGTGCCGCGCAGGAAGTCCTCCGCCGCCATCGGCTGCTTGCCGGCGCGCTGCACCTGGACGAGCCGCACGGCGCCGTCGCCGCAGGCAATCGTCAGACGGCCGTCGAGCGCGGTGCCAGGCTGACCCGCTCCGTCGCTCCTGGTGGAGCGCAGCACCTTCACGCGCACGCCGCCGAGCTCGAACCAGGCGCCGGGAAAGGGCGACAGGCCACGGATGTGGTTGTGCACGTCCTGCGCCGGCTTCGACCAGTCGATGCGGGTCTCGTCCTTGCTGATCTTGTCGGCGTAGGTAACGCCCGCTTCCGGCTGCGCCGTCGGCGTCAGCGTGCCGCGCTCCAGGGCGGCGAGCGCGCGCGCCATCAGGTCGGCGCCGCGCGGAGAGAGCGCGTCGTGCAGTTCGCCGGCGGTCGTGTCGGGCAAGATCGGCAGGCGCTCGGCCAGCACCATGGCGCCGGTGTCGAGGCCTTCGTCCATCTGCATGATGGTGACGCCGCTCTCGGCGTCGCCGGCCATCACCGCGCGGTTGATCGGCGCCGCGCCGCGCCAGCGCGGCAGCAGCGACGCGTGCACGTTGAAGCAGCCGAACCGCGGCGCCTCCAGCACCGCCTTCGGCAGAATGAGGCCGTAAGCGACCACCACCGCCGCATCGGCGCCGTGCGCGCGGAAGGCCGCCTGCGCATCGTCGGTGCGCAGCGTCTTGGGCGTGAACACCGGCAGCGCCAGCCGCCGCGCCTCGCGCTCGACCGGCGTGATCTGCATGTCCATGCCGCGCCCGGCCGGCTTCGGCGCGCGCGTGTAGACGGCCACGATGTCGTGGCCGCGCGCGGCCAGTTCGACCAGCGTCGGCACCGCGAAGTCGGGCGTGCCCATGAAGATCAGGCGCAGAGGCATGACGTTCCGACACCAATGTTCACTTGTCATGGCCGGGCTTGCCCCGGCCATCCACGTCTTTCTTAACTCAAGTCAGCAAAGACGTGGATGCCCGGCATAAAGCCGGGCATGACGGTGGAGATGTTCAGCCGAGGTGATGTTCGGGCACGTCGTCGGAGGGATGCGGCTTGACGGTTTCGCCGTGCTTGGCCGCCTTCTTGAACTTCTTCATCACCCGGTCGCGCTTAAGCTTGGAAATGTGGTCGATGAACAGCACGCCGTTGATGTGGTCGATCTCGTGCTGCAAACAGGTGGCGAGCAGGCCGTCGGCCTCGATTTCGTGCTGCTTGCCGTCGAGATCGAGGTATTTGACCTTCACGCGGCTCGGCCGCTCGACCTCCTCGTAATACTCGGGGATCGACAGGCAGCCTTCGTCGTAGGTCGATTTCTCGTCCGACGCCCAGGTGACCTCCGGGTTGATGAACACCTGCGGCGCCGGCGGGTCGTCCTTCTTGGCGATGTCCAGGGTGACGACGCGCTGCGCCACGCCGATCTGGATGGCGGCCAGGCCGATGCCGGGCGCGGCGTACATGGTCTCGAGCATGTCGTCGACCAGCGCGCGCACGGCCTTGTCGACGGCCTTGACCGGCTCGGAGGCCAGCCGCAGCCGCTTGTCGGGGATGATCACAATATCGCGTATCGCCATGGCGGCGATGTAAGGGGTCGGGAACACGGGGTCAATGCGCCTTTGCCCTTGAGAAACCGGCGTTATCGCCCTACCGTTCGCCCTTCGTTCGCGCCGCGCCGGCGAATCACGGTAGAACCGGGCGAACCTGAGAACCGGAAAATGACGGAAACCCTCCTCCTCGGCCTTGGCGTCCTGATCGCGGCCGGCATCGCCGCCGTCATCGTGCTGCTGCTGCGCCCGCGCGCGCCGGTGGTGGACGCCGAGGCCCAGCAGCGCCTCGCCGACCTCAACGCCAAAATCGGCGCCATGGGCGAACTGCTCGCCGGCGCCCAGTCGCGGCTGACCGACACCGTCAACCAGCGGTTAGACGCGGTGACGCAGAACCTCGGCGAGTCGATGAAGACCTCGACCAAGCACACCACCGAGCATCTGCAGCAGTTGCACGCGCGGCTCGCGGTGATCGACAGCGCGCAGAAGAACATCACGGATCTGGCGACGACCGTGACGTCGCTGCAAAAGGTTTTCGACAACAAGCAGCGGCGCGGCGCGTTCGGCCAAGGCCGAATGGAGGCAATCGTCACCGATGGGCTCCCGAAAGGGGCCTTCGAATTCCAGTTCACGCTGTCCAACAATTCGCGGCCGGATTGCTGCATTTTCATGCCGGACAAGCGCCCCTTGGTCATCGACGCCAAATTCCCGCTTGAAGCGACCACGGCGCTGGAGAACGCAAAGACGGACGAAGAGCGGGCCCAGGCGACACGTCAACTGCGCCAGAATCTTGGCAAGCACATCAGCGATATTTCCGAAAAGTACCTGATCTCCGGCGAGACCCAAGACGTCGCCTTCATGTTCATCCCGTCGGAGTCGATGTTTGCCGAGCTCTATGACGGCTTCGACGACATCTTGCAGAAGGGCTACCGGGCCGGCGTGATCATCGTTTCGCCTTCGCTCCTAATGCTGGCGATTCAAGTCGTCCAGCAGATTCAGAAGGACGCCCGCATGCGTGAGGCCGCCGACAGAATTCTCGCCGAAGTCGGCTTGCTGGTCGGCGACGTGCAACGGCTGCGCGACCGCGTGGAAAACCTCGACAAGCATTTCGGCAACGTGAATACCGACATCAAGCAGATCGTCGTTTCCGCCGACAAGATCCTGAACCGCGGCGAGAAGATCCGCGACGTCGATTTTGGCGAGGCCGCCTCAGCCGAAGCGCTGGCGGCGCCGGTCCGCAAGCTCGGCGCCGCGGAGTGAAATTGCTGCGCCTCCGCGCACGCAGGCAGGCTCCCTCTCCCCATAGGGGAGAGGGTTGGGGTGAGG
>CAYJPU010000108.1:0-11135 GCA_964372105.1 uncultured Undibacter sp. | reverse complement strand
GCGGTGCTACCTGACGCGGGGGCGGTGGAGCCGCGGCTGGCGGCGGCGGCGGTGGTGGCGGAGCAGCGGGACGTGGCGGCGCCGGCGGGGCGGCAGGCTTTGGTGGCGGCGGCGCGGCCTTCGGCGGCGCGGGCTTCTTCTCGGGCTCGGCAGCGGGCGGTGTGGCGGGCGCCGACGGGGCCTGCGCCAGCATCACTGCGCCATCCACCGGTGTGGCGCGAGCCTGCGGCG
This sequence comes from uncultured Undibacter sp., assembly GCA_964372105.1. Lineage (GTDB taxonomy): Bacteria > Pseudomonadota > Alphaproteobacteria > Rhizobiales > Xanthobacteraceae > Pseudolabrys. The sequence goes on along the minus strand of CAYJPU010000108.1, from coordinate 10,904 downwards.
AAACGGCAGCGAGCGCGAGCAGGGCGGTGCTGGCCAAGAGAAGCGAGGACGTCTTCATCGGGGGAATTGCTCCGGGGCGGATGGCGAACGGACTGCGGGAGGCGGGTTGGCCTTCAAGGCTTGGCTTTCAAGACTCCGGCCCGTTGGCCGGGCCACAACGTCCGCGGCGGGGGAGAGTTTCCGCGTCGCCCTTGTGGCGCGGCGTCGCGGCAGTCCAGTTCAGACGATACTAACGTCCGGGTTAATGAAAGCGGGATTATGGCGGCGGCGGACATGCGCCGTTTTGCGGCATTCGCTTGACAGGATTTCGATGTATCCCATCCTTGGTCTCTCCCGCTTCAAGTCAAGGAACGTCGATGCTCATGCGGTTGCTGGTGCTTTTAGGCGAAACGCCATCATCGGTGGCCGCGCGGGCCCATGCTTTCCGCTTGGCAAGCGACCTTGACGCCGGCTTGGCCGGTCTCGCGGGGGTCGATCTCGCTGCCATTGAGGCACCGATGCCCGGTGCGCTCGGCGCGACCGCTTTCAAGGTGCGGCTTGAACAGCAGCTCAAGCAGCAGGCCGGCGACCTGCGCACACGCTTGCACGAGGCTTTCGAACGAGAGTGCAAGACGCATGGCGTGCCGTTCGAATGGCTGTCGTTCGACGGCGACCCGCTCGGCGCCTTGTATCTGGCGACGGAGAGCCGCGATCTGGTGCTCACCGGGCATGACACCGGTTTCGAGGGCAATATTCACGATCAATTGCCGGAAACGCTGGCGAAACTCCTCATGACGACGCCGCGGCCGGTGATCGTGTGCGGCGATGAGCCCGCGTCCGGCGACGAATTCCTCATCGCCTATGACGGCAGTGTAGCGGCCATGCGTGCGGTTCAGATGTTCGTGCTGCTCGGTCTCGGCGCCGGCCGCCGCATCCATGTCACGTCCATCGACGCCGACCAGGAACTGGCGGCCCGTCGTGCAAGCGGCGCGGCCGGTTATCTACGCAGTCACGGCTACGAGGTTGAAAGCGTTCCGATTGCGACCCGCGTTGCGCCGTCGGAGGTGGTCGCTATCGAGGTGGCCGATCGCAAGGTTGGCACGTTGGTCATGGGTGCCTATGGCCATCGCGGCTTTCGCGAAGCCCTGTTTGGATCGACGACGAGCACGGTCGTGAGCAACCCGCCCTGCGCCCTGTTCCTCTATCACTGACGGTCCGGCGTGACACTTCGGTGTCAGTGTCCGTGGAGATAGGCGGCGTAGGACGCCATCAGATAGACCATCAGGAGCGACAGGCTGACCCAGCCGATGGTGCCGCGGAAGCGCGTCTCCGGCCGATAGAGCAGGGCGACGATGAAGATGCCCGACATGATGACCGCCGCAATGGCCGTGACCGCATGGGCGGGTGACACGGCGGCGAGCAGCGGGCCTTTGGTATAGGCAATATCGTCGATCGCCAGGATCAGCACATCGAAGAGGTTGCTTCCCAACAGATTGCCGATCGCCATGTCGACCGCGCCGAGGCGGAGCGCGCTGATCGTCACCACCAGTTCCGGCAGCGAGGTGGCGCCGGCGATGAACAGCGTGCCGACGAAGGTCGTCCGCCAGCCCATCGTCTCGGCAATGTCCTGGCCGATAAACGGCAGCCAACTGCCGGCACCGGCGACGACGACGGCAGCGGCAATATAGCGCGTGACCGCCGTCTTGAGCGTGATTGTCGATGCGTCCTTGACGATCGGCGGCGCCTGCTTGGTGCGGCCTTCGTAGACGAAGGCGGCGCGTATCGCGACGAGATACAGGACGACAATGAACGGCGTATAGATGCCGATATGCAGGAATTGAAGGCTCATGCCGTTGCCGCCGAGCAGGAGCAGGGCGCCGGCCGATCCAATCAAGATCACGCCGAACCCGGCCGTCAGGATGTGGCCTTGGTCGATGCGCCGGTAGACCGGTTCGTCGCGGCTCAACGCGTCCAATACGACCAGCATCGCAAGATTGAACACGCAGCTTCCCAGGGCGTCGCCGACCGCGATGTTCGGGGCGTCGGCCACGGTTACAGCGCTTATGCCGGTGAAAAGCTCGGGAAGCGATGTCGCGGTGGCAAGCAGGACCAGCCCGATCCAGGTGCGCGACAGGCCCGTCAGTCGTGCGATGACGTCGCCGTAATGGGTGAGAACCGGGCCGGCAAAGCCGATCAATGCGGCGCATACCGCGAACTTCAGCCAGGGCAATATTATCGCCGTCATCGCGAATGCCTCGATCGCCACAGCAGCAGGCTCTGCGTCACGATTTGCGTCACGACCAGCGGTGCCACGCTCATGCCCAGGATGATCGCCCACATCGCCGGGGTCGGCGGTGTCAAAGACAGCACATGCGCCAGCGGCGCGACATAAGGCGGCGCCGCCACCAGGACGGTGCACAGCGCCAGCGCCCCCCACAGCCACGGATTGCGCGTCACTTCGTTGCGCAGCAGGCCGGAGCGCGGATGCCGCATGTTGAAGACATGCCAGAGCTGGGCGAAGGCCAGCGTCAGAAACGTGACGGTGACGACCGAGCGGCTGTCGAGGTCGAGCCATTGCCGCGCCAGCACCAGCGCGCCGAAGGTGGCGGCGCTCAGCGCGACGCTTTGCAGCACGATGGCCGTCCACTGCGCGCGGCCGACGATCGGCTGCTTCGGATCGCGCGGCCGGCGTTCGAGCACGCCGCGATCGCCTTCGCCCATCGCCAGCGCGAAAGCCGGAAACACGTCGGTGACGAGATTGAGATAGAGAATCTGCAACGGCATGATCGGCAGCGGCAGCGCGAACAGGATCGCCAGTCCCACCACCGTTACCTCGCTCAGGTTGCACGACAGCAGATAGGCGACGAAGCGGCGGATGTTGCCGAAGATGACGCGGCCTTCGCGGATCGCCTTGACGATGGTGGGGAAGGCGTCGTCGAGCAGGATCATCGCCGCCGCCTCGCGCGCGACGTCGGTGCCGCGCATGCCCATGGCGACCCCGATATCGGCCTGCCGCAGCGCCGGTGCGTCGTTGACGCCGTCGCCGGTCATGGCGACCACCTCGCCGGCGGCCTGATAGGCGCGCACGAGCGCCAGTTTCTCCGCCGGGCTGACGCGCGCGAAGATGCCGACCTCGGCGAGGTCGGCGTGTTTGCCGCCGATCAGCTTCTCGACATGGCGGCCTTCGACCACTTTGGTGGTCGAGAGCCCGACCGCCCGGCCGATGCTGCGCGCGGTCACGGCATGGTCGCCGGTCACCATGACGACGCGGATGCCGGCACGCCGGCAATCCTGAATGGCCTGCGGCACGTCTTCGCGCGCCGGATCTTCCAGCGCGAGCAGGCCGAGGAAGGTCAGCTTGTCGTAAGGTTCGGCGTCGTCGTGCGTTTCGGTTTTGCTGGCGCAGGCCAGCACGCGCAGGCCGTGATGGCCGAGCTCCTCGACGCGCGCGTTCCAGGCCGCGCGCGCCGCGTCGTCCATGACGATGTCGCCGTGCTCGGTGGCGGCGCGCGCGCACGCCGCCAGCACGGCTTCCGGCGCGCCTTTGACGGCGAACAGGAAAGTGTCGCTGTCGCGGTGGACCGTCGCCATCATTTTGCTGGCCGCGTCGAAGGCGTGCTTGCGCGCGAGCGGATGCGTGACGGCGAGCGCGTGGCGGGTGACGCCGGCGAGGCGGCCGGCGCGCAGCAGCGCTAGCTCCATCGGATCGCCGGTCGTCTCCTTGGCGGTGTGTCCGAGCGTGGCGTCGTTGCACAGCACCGCCGTGTCGAGCAGGCGCACGATCTGCGGATCGCCGGCGAGTTGCCGGCCGGAAGCCGGATGCGCTGCGCCGCCGTCGAGCTCGACTTCACCGGATGCGATCCACAGCCGGCGCACCGTCATTCTGTTCTCGGTCAGCGTGCCGGTCTTGTCGGTAAGGATGACCGTGGTCGCGCCCAGCGTTTCGACCGCCGACAGCCGCTCGATCAGCGCGTTCTGCCGCGCCATGCGCCACATGCCGCGCGCGAGCGCGAGCGTCGCGACGATCGGCAGGCCCTCGGGGATGGCGGCGACCGCGAGCGCGATGGCCGCTTCGACGATGAGGAAAATGCTGTCGCCGGTGCGCAGGCCGACGCCGACGATGACGACGGCCAGGACGAGGGTCGCCCACACCAGTTGCCCGGACAGCCGCGCCAGTTTCTTTTCCAGCGGCGAACTGCCGGCTTCGGCCTCTTCGACGAGCTGCGAGACGCGGCCAAGCTCGGTGTCGAGGCCGGTCGCCGTGACCACGCCGACGCCGCTGCCGCGCGTCACCGCCGTGCCCTTGAACAGCATCGAGCGGCGCTCAGTCAGGCGCGCGTCGACGGCGACGGCGTCGATCTGCTTGTGAACGGCGGCGGATTCGCCGGTCAGCGTCGATTCATCGGCGGCGAGATTGGAGCTCTCGACGAGCCGCAGATCGGCGGAAACGGAATCGCCGGCATCCAGCAGCACAATGTCGCCGGGCACCAGTTCCTCAGCCGCGATCAGGCGTGTGTGGCCGTCGCGGCGGACGCGGGCCGAACGGCCGCCGAGCGCGCGCAACGCCTCGATCGATCGCGCCGCCTTCAGTTCGGTGACAAAGCCGATCAGCGCGTTGACGGCGAGCACGGCGACGATGGCGGCGCCTTCTTCCAGTTCGCCGAACGCGAAGGCGAGCCCGGCGGCGCCTGCCAGCAGGAACACCACCGGGCTGACGAACTGGTGTGCGAACACCATCAGCGCGCTGACCTTGCGGCGTGAGACGATGGTGTTAGGGCCGTGCACCGCGCCGCGGCGCTGCACGTCGTTTTCGAACAGGCCGCAGGCGGCGGAAACCTCCAACGCCGCCAGTGTCGCGGCCGGCGTCAGCGCGTGTGGAGCCTCGGGAAGAGTTCCGCTGTTGTTGGTTTGCTCGACGGGCATGGCTTGCTACGGCGCAGCGACGCGAACGCGGAGCGCGCTGCGGCCGCTCGGATAGACGATCGTGTCGATACCGGGTGCCGTGAGGATGCGGCCGGGGGTGATCTTCACGGTCAATCCCTCGTCCTGAGAACCACGGGCTCGTTGCTTTGGCGGCACCTTAATGCATCTCCGGGATCCTGGGGGTTGATGTGGATCAGCGTGGAGTATGAGCTTCGGAGTAAGTTGTTGTTGTTATCTATCCGCCGAGGAATCCCGGGGAGGATTGCGGCATTTTATGATGATACTACCTTGGCGGCCTAAGAGGCGCTTAAAGTTCAACGATGCCAAGGATTTAGATTGAATAACTGGCGTGGGGCCGCGCCAGGCTGATCAACTGCCCGATGGTGCCCGACATGATTGCGCGCCTCATCGCTCTTGCGCTTGCCGCGTTGCCGGCCATGGCCGCCGCCGAGCCGGTCACGCTGAAGCTCTCATTCTTTACGTCGGATCGGTCGGTTGCCTACGTGACGGCGATCAAGCCGTTCGTGGATGCTATCAACAACGATAGCCGCCGCCTGCTCAAGATCGAAGTCTATGCCAGCGGCACGCTCGGCAAGGTCCAAAGAGAGCTGCCGCAGCAAGTGCTCGACGGAACGGCCGACATCGCCTTCATCATACCGGGACAAAACCCCGAGCGGTTTACCGACAACGCGGTGGTCGAACTGCCCGGCCTGTTCCGTAATATGCGAGAGGCAACGTTGACCTACACCGCGCTCGTGGCCGCGAACGCTCTCGCCGGATACCAGGACTTCTTCGTCATCGGCGCCTATGCCACCCAACCGGAGACGATCCATAGCCGCAAGCCGATCCGGTCGCTGGCCGACCTCAAGGGGCAGAAAATCCGGGTCAACAACACGACCCAAGCCGCCGCGCTGGCCAAGCTCGGCGCCCTGCCGGTGGTCCTGGCGTTCAACGAAACCACCCCGGCGCTCAGCAGCGGCGCCCTCGACGGCGCCACGGTCCCGGCCGCACAACTGTTCGATGTCGGCATCGGACGACTGGCCGGCAACCACTATCTCCTGGGAACCAGCGCCGCTCCGCTGACGCTGATGATGAGTCGCAAGGTGTTCGACCGCCTTCCGGCGGACGCCCAAGAGCTGATCCGGCAACATAGCGGTGGATGGACCGCCGAGCGCTTCATCATGGCGTATGAAGCCGCCGACAAGAGAGCCCTTGAAGACATCAAGACGGACCCACGGCGTTCGATCGTCGTTCCCTCGTCGGCCGACCAACTGGCCGCGCAAGAGGCTTTTAAAGCCGTCATTCAGGATTGGGCGACGGCCAGCGCCCACAACCAGGCGCTTTTCGATCTGACTCAAGGCACCCTCGCGAAACTTCGGTCACCCAAGTGAGGCTCGTCAATGAAAGCATTTGAAATGCTGCAAGCGGCGAGGACAACGCGGCTGCATTCATTCACCTCTGCCGGGGCCGGATGCGGCGCGGTTGCGATGGCGCTGCTTTGGTCATGCGCAGCAACCGCCGAGCCGATCCAGCTCAAGTTCGCTTTCTTCCCGTCGGAGAAAACCAAAATTTACGATTCCGCCGTCAAGCCGTTCGTCGATGCCGTCAACAGCGAGGGCAAAGGGATCGTCGCGATCGAAGTCTATCCCGACGGAAAACTCGGCAAGGCGGTGGCCGAACAGCCGGGGCTGGTCCTCGACGGGGTCGCGGACATTGCGTGGGTCGTTCCCGGCCAAACGCCTTACCGGTTTCCCGATAATGAACTGTTCGAGCTCCCCGGTCACTTTCGCGACGCGCGCGAGGGCACGCTCGCCTATACCCGCCTGATCGCGGCAAACGCGCTGCGTGGCTATAAGGATTTCTTCGTGATCGGCGCCTTCATGGCCGCCCCGACCTTAATCCACAGCCGCAAACCGATCGAATCGTTGGCCTCAATCAAGGGACAGAGGCTTCGCGCCAACAATGCGATGGAGGCGGAGGCGTTGGAACGCTTTGGCGCCACGCCGACCGTTCTGCCGGCGTCGCAAATCGCCGCCGCGGTCGGCCGGGGCGCCATCGACGGCGCCGCCTTGAGCCCGACCGCTCTGTTCGACTTCAACGTCGCGCCGGTCGCGAAGAACCACTATTTGTTGCACGGCGGCGCGGCGCCGCTGGTGGTGGTGATAAACCGCAAGAAGTTCGATGGCTTGCCCGAAGCGGCGAAGGCGCTCATCCGCAAGTACAGCGGCGAACGGGCGGCGGCGACCTGGATCGGATCTTGGGGGGCCGGCGAGAGGGAGTACCTCGTGAGGATCAAATCCGATCCCGAACGCAAGGTGGTCGAACCCTCGGCGTCCGATCTGGAAGCCGCGCAGCGGACATACCAGGCGCTGAGCGAAGTCTGGGCCAACAAAAGCCCCCGCAACCGCGCATTGCTGGCTATGATTGAGGCCGAACTCGCGACGATCCGGAAGAGCACGCGGTAGATCGCCCATGGCAACGCCCGATAGAGCATCCGTCTGGCGTTACCTCGTGACCCTGGTGCTGACGCTCGCCGTGCTGGTCGGCGGAACGTGGATCACGGTCAAGACCACGACCGACTATCTGCTCTATCAGAATGCGACGCGCGCCGCGCAGAACTGGGCGCAATACCTCACCGCCAATGTCAGCGACTTCGAGCAAATCGCGGCCGGCGAAATGCCGTCGTCGGCCAGTCTGGCGTTCTTCGAAGCGGCCCGAAAATCCCCCGAGGTGTTCCGCTATACCATCTTCAACCGCTACGGTTTTTCGGTTCTGATCTCCGACCGCGACAAGATAACACCCGTGGATTTGTCCGATTACAGCGCCGATGCCGCTCGCGCGATCAAGGAAAACCAGTCGATCGTCGGTGCGAAAGAGGGGCAGGCGGCCGGCGAGCCGGCCTACTTCGCGCAAGCCTATATTCCGGTCCTGGTCGAAGGCCGCCCGGTCGCCATTGTCGCGGCGCATGTCAACCAGTCGGCGGAACATGACGGCTTTTATCGAACTTTTCTCGTCGCGGCGGCGGCGCTCTGCGCGCTGACCGGCTTCGCCTTCGGTTTGCCGGCGATCGCGTGGTACCGGCGAACGAAGGAGAAACAACAGGCCGACCGCCGCATTCAATTTCTCGCCCATCATGACGTTCTGACCGGGCTGGTAAATCGCGCGCGCGTGATCGAGCGGCTGGAAGCGGCGCTCGCGCTGTTGCCGTCGACCGGCGGGCACATCGCCGTCCACTTTGTCGATGTCGACAATTTCAAGAAGGTGAACGACACGTTCGGCCATGACGCCGGCGATTTTCTGCTCAGCGTCATCGGAGAGCGGTTGCGCGCCATGGCCCGGATTGAGGACATGGTGGCGCGATTCGGTGGCGACGAACTTGTCGTTGTGCAGACCGCCGTCATGAACAGGGAACAGGCGGAGGTGTTCGCAAGGCGGATTGCCGAGGTGTTGGGTGCGCCGATCAATTTCAAGGAACAGGAAATCAACCTGACTTTCACAATCGGCGTCGCAGTGGCGCCGGCCGACGGCGCCACTGCGGAGCGCCTGCTCAAGAGCGCGGATCTTGCGGTTTATGAAGGCAAGGCCGCGGGCCGCGACTGCATCCGCTTCTTCGTCCCGGAAATGGATGAAACGCTGCAACAACGCATCGCGCTCGAAAAGATAATCCGCGACGCGGTCGCGCACGGCGGTTTCACGCTGCATTACCAGCCGTTGTATGAATTGGACACCAAAGACCTGGTCGGCTTCGAAGCCTTGGTGCGCCTGCCGGCGCCGGACGGTGCGCTGATCCCGCCGTCCACCTTTATTCCGATCGCCGAGGAGATGCGGGTTATCGACAAGATCGGCGCCTGGGTGTTGCGCGAGGCCTGTCGAACCGCGGCTTCCTGGCCGGACAAGCTGACCGTGGCGGTCAACTTGTCGCCGGTGCAGTTCGAATCCGGAGCGATCGAAAAAACCGTTGCCGAGACGCTGAAGGCTTCCGGCCTCAAGCCGCACCGGCTCGAGCTGGAAATCACCGAGACGCTCCTGCTCGAAAACACCGAGGCCGTCATGGCCTCGCTCAAGCGGCTCAAGGACATGGGCGTCTCGATCGTCATGGACGACTTCGGCACCGGTTATTCGAGCCTGAGCTATCTCTGGAAGTTCCCGTTCGACAAGATCAAGATTGATCGCAGCTTCATGGAAGGCTTTGGAACGTCGGGCCACGACGTCGAAACCGTGGTGAAATCGATCATTGCGCTCGGGCGCGAGCTGAACATGCGGGTGACCGTGGAAGGCGTCGAGACGTCCGACCAGGTCGACTTCCTCTACGGCGCTCATGCCGACCAGGTGCAGGGCTTCTTTTTCGGCCGTCCGGTGCCGGCTGCCAAAGTCAGCACCGATATTCTCAACCGGCTGCGCAAGCCGCCTCCCGCCGCAGGGCCCTCGGATGCGAACGCACGATTGCACGTGGTCGAGTCGCCGCGGAAAAAGTGACGCGGCGGATCGCCGTAAAATTGGCGGGGGCCCGGCGGTTTCCCGCCGAGCCCCCTTAACATTATCAGCCGGCCTGTAAGCCGGGTTCTGTATGGCCTGCGGCTCTCGCCGCAAACGTGACGGCCATTCCTCTGGTGCGCCGGTTGCCCGGCGCATCGTGCAACCTACCCGAACGGCTGATCAGGACTGATCGGGATTGCTCCCGCGCCGTTCCTATTCGGTTTTGCTCCCGGTGGGGTTTGCCGTGCCGCCGCCGTTGCCGGAGGCGCGGTGCGCTCTTACCGCACCGTTTCACCCTTACCGCGGCCAGTACACAACGCAGCCGCGGCGGTTTGTTCTCTGTGGCACTGTCCCTGGGGCCTGTACCCGCGCAAGCGGGGACCTGCCTCGCCGGACGTTATCCGGCACCGTTTGTCCCTGGAGCCCGGACTTTCCTCTCCGGCCGCCTTTCGGCATTGGTTCGGAGCGGCCGTCCAGCCGACTGACATGCATAGGGATGGGGGGAGGCGGGGGCGGCGTCAAGCGCCAGAGGCGCTTGCGGCAAAAAGAAACCCGGGCCTGTGGGGAGGGGAAAACAGGCCCGGGCTTGGGAGGCTCAAGATGAAGATGATCGGACCTGTCGTTCCGGTCAGTTTCGACCATGACTGCGATCTGGGGCCAAATTGGCGCAGGTCTGGGGTTTGAATCGGGCAGACGCGTCACAATGTGACCGCACCCCGATACCCCCGGGTTCCCTAATGGCGCGCGCGGTAGGCGCGCGGGCTGGCGCCCATGAGGCGGCGGAAACGGCGGTTGAAGGTCGACAGGTCGTTGAAGCCGGCCTCAAAGGCGATCGCGGTGATTGCATCGCGGCTTTGCCGCAGGCGCCGCGCCGCGCGTTGCAACCGTGTGCGCAGGATGAACTGATGCGGCGTCATGCCGGTGACGCGGCGGAACGTGCGCAGGAAATGAAAAGCGCTCATGCCGGCGTCACGGGCGAGCGCCGTCAAGGTCAGCGGCGCATGCGCGGCGCCATCGATCCGGCGCACCGCCGCCGTGATGCGGCGCTCGTCGCGCGCGCTCGGTTGCGACGCTGACGCGGCAGGAGTTTGCAAGGTGAGGGCCGCGCCGGCAAAGCGCAGCGCCAGTTCCTCGAACGCGTCGCCGTCGCCTGCATCGAGCGCGACTTCGGCCTCCGTCAGCAGCGGCAGCAGCGCATCGAGCGGCGGCAGGTTGGCCGTCGCGAAAGCCATGCGCCGCGCGCCCGGCACGTCGACCGCGACAGCTTCGAAGAAATCCGGCGTGTAATGAAACGCCAAGCAGCGGTCGCCGATCGCGTGCGCGTGGCCGCATTCGAAGCAGGCGCCGGCATTGCCGAGCAGCAGCGAGCCCGGCACCAGCGTCGCCCTGCCTTGCCGCGTGCGGTACTGAAACGTGCCCGCCGTCACCGCGGCGATCGACACGCCGGTATGCTGCTCTTCGAACGGGCGGTCCTGCGGCCCGTGCGTGCAGACGACGTCATGCACCCGCCAACCTTCGCCCGACGC
>CAYJPU010000107.1:5355-11210 GCA_964372105.1 uncultured Undibacter sp. | reverse complement strand
GGCCGTCATCCCGGCCAAGCGAGCGATAGCGAGCGCGAGCCGGGATCCAGTACGCCGTGCCTTCTCAAGAGACTGCGGCGTACTGGATCGCCCGCCTTCTCGGGCGATGACAGGCCGAGAGAACGGCGCTAGAAACCCCCATGTCCACGCTCCTCATCTCGCACCCCGCCTGTCTCGACCACCTGACGCCCGCCGGCCATCCTGAGCGGCCCGACCGCCTGCGGGCGGTCGAGCGCGCGCTCGAGGACGAACGGTTCCACATGCTGGCGCGCGAGCAGGCGCCGATGGCGGAAGCCGAATTGATCGCGCTCGTGCATCCGATGGACTACGTCGAGGCGATCCGGCAGGCCTCGCCGTCCGAGGGCATGGTGCGGCTGGACGCCGATACCTCGATGTCGCCCGGCAGCTTCGAGGCGGCGCTGCGCGGCGCCGGCGGCGCGGTGCTGGCGGTCGACGAGGTGATGACCGGCAAGGCCGCCAACGCCTTCGTCGCCATCCGCCCGCCCGGCCATCACGCCGAGACGGCGAAGCCGATGGGCTTCTGCTTCTTCAACAACGTCGCGATCGCGGCGCGGCACGCGCAGAAGAAATACGGCGCCGAGCGCGCGGCCATCGTCGACTTCGACGTGCACCACGGCAACGGCACGCAGGACATCTTCTGGTCCGACAGAAGCGTGATGTACTGCTCGACGCACGAGATGCCGCTTTATCCCGGCACCGGCGCCGTGAGCGAGCGCGGCGAGTTCAACACCATCGTCAACGCGCCGCTGCGCGCCGGCGACGGCGGCGACCAGTTCCGCGACGCGATGGAGTCCGCCATCTTCCCGCGGCTGCGCGCGTTCAAGCCGGACATCCTGCTCATCTCCGCCGGCTTCGACGCCCATACCCGCGATCCGCTCGCCAACCTAAATCTGGTGGAAGCGGATTACACCTGGGTGACGCAGAAGCTGATGCAGATCGCCGACGAATGCGCCGGCGGCCGCATCGTCTCGGTGCTCGAAGGCGGCTACGACCTGCAAGGCCTCGCACGCTCGACCGCGGCCCATGTCACCGCGCTGATGCGCGGCTAGTCATCGTTGTTCGTCTTCCTTCACCCTCCCCCTTGTGGGGAGGGTCGCTCGCCGAACGCAGTGAGGTGAGCGGGGTGGGGGTAATGGCAATTTACGAAGACCCCCACCCCGGCTCGCGGAGCCTGCCATCGGGCCGCGCTTCGCGCGGACCCATTGGCTCGCCGACCCTCCCCACAAGGGGGAGGGTAAGGAAGCCTGTTCGCTCGCGTCACCTCGCCGTCAATCCACCGTCATGCCCGTCCTTGTGCCGGGCTCAACCACGCATTTAGAATGCGCACGCCGCGGCGCGACGGTCGGAGGCTCATATGAGCGTTGAAGACGGTGCTCTGAAAGCTCATCACAATTTCGACCCCGTATTCTGCCATACGGTGGTCAGGATCGGCGCCATCGTTTGCGCTTTGATTGTCGCAAGTGAAATTGTGCTGCTTATGACGATTGATTCATCTACGACGCGATGCCCCGGATGGGTCATCGTCGGCGATAGCGCCTCACAACCCATGTCGCTTTGGGTTTTTGTTCTGTTTTCAAGCGTATGGACGTTGATCGTCTCATACTATGCCGTCACCTGGCGACGCTTCGCACAGAAAATATTGTCGAAGATAGACGTCTCCGAGCGGACCTGGGTTTCAAGCGACGGATTCAACTTCTGGCGCAGCTCATACGCGTGGAAGGAGTTCAACGCGCTAGCCGCCCGCTCTGGTAATTTGAATAGTCTTCTTGTGCTCGTGATGATCGCATCGGCATTTGTGGCCGCCATCCCGCTGCTCGCGCTCGCGATAGCATGCACCTAAGCCTCACCTTGCCGTCAAACCACCGTCGACCGGCATGTCGGCGCCGGTAATGAAGGACGAGGCGTCCGACAGCAGATAGGCGCACAGCGACGCCACCTCGTCCGGCTGGCCGAGGCGGCCGAGCGGAATGTCGTTGGCGAGTTTCAGGCGCACGGCGTCCGGGTTGCGCGTGCCGTGCGCGATGTCGTCCACCATCGGGCCTTCGATGAAGGCCGGGCAGACGGCGTTGCAACGCACCGGCGGCCGGTAGCGCGCGCCGTTGAGCGCCACCGATTTCGTCAGCAGCGACACGCCGCCTTTCGACGCGCTGTAGGCGGCGAGATTGGGGCCGCCGACCAGGCCGAGCACCGACGACAGGTTGACGATCGAGCCGCCTTTCTTGCGCAGCAGCGGGAAGGCGTACTTGCAGCCGAGAAAGCAGCCGTCGAGATTGACCGACATGACGCGGCGCCAAGTGGCAAAATCGGTCTTCTCGATCGAGCCGACCGCGGCGATGCCGGCGGCGTTGACCAGGCCGTCGAGCCGGCCCTGCGTGCGTTCGATCTCGGCGCAGACGCGCTGCCAGTCGGCCTCGCTGGCGACGTCGAGCGCGGCATCGATACCGGCGGCGGCCTTGAGATCGGTGGCGATGGCGGTGCCGCCCGCCGCCTTGACAGCCGCGACGATGGCCGCGCCGATAGCGCCGGCAGCGCCCGACACCAGCACGATTTTTCCCTGAAGCTCCGCCACGCCCGCTATCCCCGCTGTTGCATTGTCGATTATTGTCGAGCATTCATCTGGCAATGTCACCTATGCAGCCCGTTTGTCTGATCACTGGCGCCTCCGCCGGCATCGGCGCAGCGCTCGCCCGCGAATTCGCGAAGGCGGGTCACAGCTGCGTGCTGGTGGCGCGGCGCGAGACCGAGCTGGAGCAGCTCGCCGAAGACATCGCGGCCGCCGGCCATCCGCGACCGCACGTCATCGCCGCCGATCTCGCAACGCCCGAAGGACTTGCCCGCCTCGCGCTCGACCTCGACGCGCGAGGCCTGGAGATTGCCACGCTGGTCAACAATGCCGGCTTCGGCCTGCTCGGCGAGACGGCCGGCCTTGGCTCGGAGCGCCAGCTCGCGATGATCGACCTCAATACGCGGGCGCTGACCGACCTCACGCTGCGCTCCCTCGACAGCATCGTCCGGCACAAAGGCGGCATCCTCAACGTCGCCTCCGTCGCCGGCTTCATGCCCGGACCGGGCATGGCGATCTACCACGCCACCAAGGCCTATGTGGTCTCGCTCACCGAGGCGCTGCACGAGGAGCTCAAGGAAGAAGGCGTCAGGGTCTGCGCGCTGTGCCCGGGACCGGTGCCGACCGGCTTTTTCCAGAGCGCCGGCATTCCGCACGATTACTTCCCCCGGTCGTTCGCCCGCTCCACCGAACGGGTGGCGCGCGAGGGCTACGAAGGCTTCATGGGCGGCCACCGGATCGTGGTTCCGGGCACGCCCAACCGGATCATGACGCTGCTGCCGCGGCTCGCCCCGCGCGCGCTCGTGCTCGCCCTGATGAGCTGGCGCTGGCGGCGGATCGGCCGCCGCGGTGGATAACCCGCCCTATCTTCGCCGCCTCCCGGCGTCATAGGATGCCGCTCCAGAATCGCTGCCCGGAAAACGCCATGGCCGACAATCCCGACATCAAGAAGCTGCCCTTCGAGCGGGCGATCGAAGAACTGGAGTCGATCGTCAAGCGGCTGGAGGAAGGCAAGGTCCCGCTCGAGGAGTCGGTGGCGATCTACGAGCGCGGCGAGGCGCTGAAGGCCCGCTGCGAGGAGCTGCTGCGCCAGGCCGAGGCGCGCGTCGAGAAGATCACCCTCGACGCCTCCGGCACGCCGACCGGCAGCGAGCCGCTCGACGTCGATTGACGGTACTTTTATGCGGATTCGACGCCCCCCGCGCCCCGCCGGCGGCTGACCCGCCGTTGGGCTGGCGGCCGACCCGCCGTTGAATTGCCCGAAAGCCTCCGGGTAGTGTAAGCCTAACGATCCCGCCGGTATCGCGGCGGGCCTCTTTTTTTGGCATTTTTGCCCGTTCCCGGAGTTTCGCGTGCCCGAGTCCTCCCCGACGCCGCTGCTCGACCGGGTCCATGTTCCGGCGGACCTGAAAAATCTGTCGCCCGAGCAGCTCAGGCAGCTCGCCGACGAGTTGCGCCACGAGATGATCGACGCCGTCGCCAAGACCGGCGGCCATCTCGGCGCCGGCCTGGGCGTGGTCGAGCTGACGGTGGCGCTGCATTACGTCTTCGATACGCCGGACGACAAGCTGATCTGGGACGTCGGCCACCAGGCCTATCCGCACAAGATCCTCACCGGCCGGCGCGACCGTATCCGCACGCTGCGTCAGGGCGGCGGCCTGTCCGGCTTCACCAAGCGCGCCGAGAGCGAGTACGACCCGTTCGGCACCGCGCATTCCTCGACCTCGATTTCCGCCGCGCTCGGCATGGCGGTGGCGCGCGACCTCGCCGGCGGCAACAACAACGTCATCGCCGTGATCGGCGACGGCGCGATGTCGGCGGGCATGGCCTACGAGGCGATGAACAATGCCGGCGCGCGCAACGAGCGGCTGATCGTCATCCTCAACGACAACGACATGTCGATCGCGCCGCCGGTCGGCGCCATGTCGGCCTATCTCGCCCGCCTAGGCTCCGGCCGCACCTATCTCAAGCTGCGCGACGTCGGCAAGCAGCTCACGCATCATCTGCCGAAGAGCTGGGACCGCGCCATCACCCGCGCCGTCGAGCACGCGCGCGGTTACGTCACTGGCGGCACGCTGTTCGAGGAGCTCGGCTTCTATTACGTCGGGCCGATCGACGGCCACAATCTCGATCACCTGCTGCCGGTGCTGCGCAACGTGCGCGACGCCGAGATCGGGCCTATCCTCGTTCACGTCGTGACGCAGAAGGGCAAAGGCTACGCCCCGGCCGAGACTTCCGCCGACAAGTACCACGGCGTGGTCAAGTTCGACGTCGCGACCGGCGCGCAGGCGAAGTCCAAAGGCGGCGCGCCGCAATACACCAAGGTGTTCGGCGACGCGCTGGTCAAAGAAGCGCGCAAGGACGACCGGATCGTCGCCATCACCGCGGCGATGCCGTCCGGCACCGGGCTCGACCAGTTCGAGAAGGAGTTCCCCAAGCGCACCTTCGATGTCGGCATCGCCGAGCAGCACGCAGTGACCTTCGCGGCCGGCCTCGCCACGCAAGGCTTCAAGCCGTTCGCGGCGATCTATTCGACCTTCCTGCAGCGCGGCTACGACCAGGTGGTGCACGACGTCGCCATCCAGAAGTTGCCGGTGCGCTTCGCCATCGACCGCGCCGGGCTGGTCGGCGCCGACGGCCCGACCCATGCCGGCGCCTTCGACGTCGCCTACCTTGGCTGCCTGCCCGGTTTCGTGCTGATGGCGGCGGCCGACGAAGCCGAACTGATGCACATGGTGGCGACGCAGGTCGCGATCGACGACGCGCCCTCGGCGCTGCGTTATCCGCGCGGCGAAGGCCTCGGCGTGCCGCTGCCGGCCGAAGGCGTGCCGCTCGAGATCGGCAAGGGCCGCATCGTGCGCGAAGGCCACAAGGTGGCGCTGCTGTCGTACGGCGCGCGGTTGGGGGAATGCCTGAAGGCCGCCGACGAACTGGCAGCGCTCGGCCTGTCGACCACGGTCGCGGACGCGCGCTTCGCCAAGCCGCTCGATACGGACCTGCTGCTGCGGCTCGCACGCGAACACGAAGTTCTGGTGACGATCGAGGAAGGTTCGATCGGCGGTTTCGGTTCGTACGTGCTGCAGGCGCTGGCCGAGAATGGCGCACTCGAAAGCGAACTGCGCGTGCGCTGCATGGTGCTGCCGGACGAGTTCATCGACCAGGACACGCCGGCGGCGATGTACGCCAAAGCCGGCCTCGACGCCAAAGGCATCGTTCGAAAAGTGTTCGAAGCGCTCGGCAAGGACGTCGCGGACGAGACCGTCAAGCTGGC
>CAYJPU010000107.1:0-5255 GCA_964372105.1 uncultured Undibacter sp. | reverse complement strand
TGGATAAATCCGCGCACAATCCAAAGCGCCTCCGCGCCGACCGGCTGCTGGTCGAGCGCAAGTTGTTCGAGAGCCGCGCCAAGGCGCAGGCCGCGATCGCGGCCGGCCTGGTGGCCGCCAACGGCGCGGTCGTGCGCAAGGCGTCCGAGGAAATTTCCGTCGATGCCGAATTGCGCGCGAGCCCGGCGCATCCTTATGTCTCGCGCGGCGGCCTGAAGCTCGCGGCGGCGCTCGACCATTTCAAGTTCGACCCGAGGGGCCGCGTTTGTCTCGACGTCGGCGCCTCCACCGGCGGCTTCACCGAAGTGCTGCTGGCGCACGGCGCGGCCCGCGTCTACGCCGTCGATGTCGGGCGCGGCCAGTTGCACGAATCCTTGCGCGCGCGGCCGGAGGTGGTGTCGCTGGAAGAAACCGATATCCGCACGCTGTCGCCTGCCCGCTTCGAAGTCGCGCCCGATCTCGTCACCGTCGATGTCAGCTTCATCTCGCTCAAGTTAGTGCTGCCGGCGGCGCTGGCGTTCGCCAAACGGCCGGCGCAGCTGGTGGCGCTGATCAAGCCGCAGTTCGAGGCCGGCCGCGCGGCGCTCAAGAAGGGCGTGGTGCGCGACGAGGCCGTGCGGCAGGCCGTGCGCGACGACATAGTACAGTTCACCACGTCGCTCGGCTGGCGCGTTGTCGGCGTCATTCTGTCGCCCATCGCCGGCGGCGATGGCAATGTGGAATTTCTGCTAGGGGCAGTGCGTGACTGAGCAACTCACCATCAACCGCCTCGGCCATCGCGGCGACGGCGTGGCCGATACCAATGTCGGGCCGGCCTACGTGCCCTATACGCTGCCGGGCGAGGTGGTGACGGTGGAGGCGGTCGCGGGCCATCCCGACCGCCGGCATCTCGTGCATATCGAGCGCGCCTCGCATGAGCGCGTCACGCCGATCTGCAAGCATTTCGGCCAATGCGGCGGCTGCGCGCTGCAGCATTGGTCGCTCGCCGAGTATCACCGGTGGAAGCACGGCCTGGTGGTGGAGGCGCTCGGCGCCGCCGGGCTGATCGCGCCGGTGGACGAGCAGATCATCGACGCGCACGGTGAAGGCCGCCGGCGCGCGGTGCTGCATGCGCGGCGCGGCACGCACGATGTGCTGGAAGTCGGCTTCACGGCGCCGCGCGCCCACCACATCATCGCCATCGATGCTTGCCCGGTGCTGGCGCCCGGCCTCGACGGCGCGCTGCAAGCCGCCTGGGCCATCGCCGAAACGCTGAAGGTGACGCAGAAGCCGCTCGACATCCAGGTCACAGTGACCGACAGCGGCATGGACGTCGACGTGCGGGGATCGGGGCCGCTCAACCCGGCGACCACGACGGCGATGGCGCGGCTGGTGGACAAGTACAGACTGGCGCGCCTGACGCGCCATGGCGAACTGGTGGCGCAGCGTGCGCAGCCGATGCTGACGGTCGGCCGCGCACAGGTGCCGCTGCCGCCGGGCAGCTTCCTGCAGGCGACGGCGCTCGGCGAAGCCACGCTGGCGCGGCTCGTCGTCGAGCATGCCGGCAAGGCCAAGCGCGTCGCCGACCTGTTCGCCGGCATCGGCACCTTCGCCTTGCGGCTGGCGGAGAAGGCGCGCGTCATGGCGGTCGACAGCGAAACCCCGGCGGTCAAGGCGATGGAGCGCGCAGCGCAGATGACCAGCGGCCTGAAGCCGATCGAGGCGGTGACGCGCGATCTGTTCCGGCGGCCTTATGTCGCCAGCGAACTGAAGGGCTTCGACGCCGTGGTGTTCGATCCGCCGCGCCAGGGCGCCGAGGCGCAGGCGCGCGAACTGGCCAAGAGCGCGGTCAAGACCATCGTCGCGGTGTCATGCGACGCGACCACCTTCGCGCGCGACGCCAAGATCCTGGTGGCCGGCGGCTACAAACTGGTGCGCGTCACGGCGGTGGACCAGTTCCGCTATTCGCACCACGTCGAGGTGGTGGCAAAGTTCGAGAAATGATTGAGTGCCGTCATCACCCGCGCAAGCGAGTGATCCAGTACGCCGCAGCTTCTCGGCCGAATTTGAGCGCCGGGATTACTGGATGCCCCGCCTTCGCGGGGCATGACACCACCGCGGTCACCGAAACTCGTAGCCGCCCCAGCGCTCCTGCCACATCTTTTCGCCGATGGTGCAGGAGATGCGCGGCGCCTGCGCCGAGGCCGGGATCACGCGCGGCTCCGGCTGGCGCCCCGCGATCTCCAGCACCAGCTTGGTGCGTGTCGCCTCGACGAACTTGTCGCGCTCGCGGATCGGCACCACGAAGGCGCCGGGGCCGCCGATGACGCAATCCTCGTAATAAATGTCGAGCAGTTCGATATCCATCGTCGCGGGCGACGCGCGCTTGAGCATGATCGGCAGGCCGTTGATGGTGATGCCGGCCGCAACCACATCGTCGCGCGTCGGCGCAACCAGCGGGCCGGAATTATTGGCGCCGTCGCCGGAGACGTCGATGACGCGGCGCAGGCCGCGATAGCCGCTGGTGTCGAACAGCGGCTTGGCAAACTCCAGCGCGCCGGAGATCGAGGTGCGCGAGGCGCGGCGGTACGGCGCGCGCGCGATCTCGGCGGCGACCGCGTCGGCCGCTTCCGGCCCGTCGATCAGCCGCCACGGCATGACGATCCTGCGGTCGTGCACGCCCGCCCATTCGACATAAATGACGGCGATCTTGCCGTTTGGACCTTCGCGCAGCGCGCGCAGGAACTCGCTCGACGTCAGTGCCCGCACATAGCCTTCGCGTTGCAGCGCCTGCTCGTCCGGGTCCATCGAATAGGAAATGTCGACCGCGATCACCAGTTCGACATCGACGGGAATGGCGCCCGGGCTCTTGTCGGCGTAGCGCGGCAGATGGGGCACGGCGGCGCTCGCGGCCACGCATGCCGCAGCGATCAGCAGGCCGGCGATTGTCGAGTGAACACCGCGTCGCGCCATACCGGTAATCGTGGCACGGCGCGGCGACGAAAAAAAGGCCCCTGGCTTGTCGTCATTCCGGGACTGCGCGAAGCGCCCCGGAATGACAGCCACTATTCCAGCGGCTCGGTATCGACGATCTCGATGCCGAAGCCGCCGAGGCCCACATAAGTGCGCTTGCTGGAGGCCAGCAGTCGGATCGAGGAAATGCCAAGGTCGCGCAGGATCTGCGCGCCGAGGCCGATCTCGCGCCACTGCCGCGAGCGCGCGGCTTCGGTGCCGGTGTCGCCGTGCGGGATCTCGGACACCGGCACGCCGGCGGTGCCGTCGCGCAGATAGACGATGACGCCGCGGCCTTCCGCCTTGAAGCGCGCGAGCGCCGCGCGGATGGTCTTGGCGCCGCCGAACACGTCGCCGATCACGTCGGCCCGGTGCAGACGCGCCGGCACGTTGCAGCCGTCGCCGAGGTCGCCGTAGACGAACGCCATGTGGTGCACGCGATCGAACGGCGTGACGTAGGCATAGCCCTTGAGCGTGCCGATCTCCGACGCCAGTTGGAAGTCGCCGACGCGCTCGACCAGCTTGTCGCGGCTCTGGCGGTAGGCGATCAGGTCGGCGATCGAGAGCTGCACCAACTTGTGCTGCGTCGCAAAGGCGGAGACTTCCGGCCCGCGCATCACCGTGCCGTTGTCGTTCATCAGTTCCGACAGCACGCCGACCGGCGGCAGGCCGGCCAGGCGGCAGAGATCGACGCAAGCCTCGGTATGGCCGGAACGCATCAGCACGCCGCCCTGGCGCGCGACCAGCGGAAACACGTGGCCGGGGCGCACGAAGTCGGCCGCGCCCGAATTGTCGTTGGCGAGCGCGCGCACCGTGTTGGTGCGCTCCTCCGCCGAAATGCCGGTGGTGAGCCCGTGGCGCACGTCGACCGTCACCGTGAAGGCGGTGCCGAGCGGCGCGTCGTTCTCCGCCACCATCGGCTCGAGATGCAGCCGCCGCGCGTGATCGACGCCGAGCGGCGCGCAGACGATGCCGGAGGTATGGCGGATGACGAAGGCCATCTTCTCCGGCGTGCAGAGCGAGGCGGCGATGAAGAGGTCGCCCTCGTTCTCGCGGTCGTCATCGTCGGTGACGACGACGAGTTCGCCCTTGGCAAAAGCCTTGATCGCCGCTTCAACGCGCTGGTGGTTATGGGACACTGGTTACCTCGGAAATGACGTCAGACGCCGGGCACGATGCCAAGTTTGGGGAACGGCCACGCCGTCCCCTCGCCCGCAGACACGCCCACTTGGGCGCGATGCATCAGATAGTGATCGGCCAGCACACATGCCACCATGGCTTCGGCGATCGGCACGGCGCGGATGCCGACGCACGGATCGTGGCGGCCTTTGGTCACGATTTCGGTGTTGTTGCCGTAGCGGTCGACGGTCTTGCGCGGGGTCAGGATCGACGAGGTCGGCTTGACCGCGAAGCGCGCCACGATCGGCTGGCCGGTGGAGATGCCACCGAGGATACCGCCGGCGTGGTTCGACAGGAACAGCGGCTTGCCGTCGTTGCCCATCCGCATCTCGTCGGCATTGTCCTCGCCGCGCATCTCGGCGGTTAAGAAGCCGTCGCCGATCTCGACCGCCTTGACGGCGTTGATGCCCATCAGCGCCGACGCCAGGTCGGCGTCGAGCTTGCCGTAAACCGGCGCGCCGAGGCCGACGGGCACGCCTTCCGCCACCACCTCGATCACGGCGCCGATCGAGGAGCCGGACTTGCGGATGCCGTCGAGGTACTCCTCGTAGAACTTGGCCTGCACCGCGTCCGGGCAGAAGAACGGGTTGTTGCCGACCTCGTTCCAGTCCCAGCGCAACCGGTCGACCTTGTGCGGGCCCATCTGCACCAGCGCGGCGCGCACGGTCAGGCCGGGCACGATGCGGCGGGCGATGGCGCCGGCCGCGACCCGCACCGCGGTCTCGCGGGCCGACGCGCGGCCGCCGCCGCGGTAGTCGTGGATGCCGTATTTGGCGTCGTAGCCGTAGCCGGCGTGGCCGGGCCGGTATTTGTCCTTGATGTCGGAATAGTCCTTCGAGCGCTGGTCGACGTTCTCGATCAGCAGCATGATCGGGGTGCCGGTGGTCACTTGGCGGCCGGTAGCCTCGTCGGTGAACACGCCCGACAGGATCTTCACCGCGTCCGGCTCCTGGCGCTGGGTGGTGAAGCGCGACTGGCCGGGCCGGCGCTTGTCGAGCTCGACCTGGATCTCCTCCGCCGTGATCGGCAGGCGCGGCGGGCAGCCGTCGACCACGCAGCCGATCGCCGCCCCGTGGCTTTCGCCG
>CAYJPU010000106.1:0-11424 GCA_964372105.1 uncultured Undibacter sp. | reverse complement strand
CGGCCGCATGCAGACCGCGCTGGCGACCGCCCTCGACGCCGATTCTGAGTGGAAAAACTTTTAGCGCTGAGCGATCGCGCGCCGCGCACGTCCCGAGGGGGCGCTTGCTTCCTCGGGAGCATGACCGGCAGGATCGGGAGCCTTTGAAATGGTGGGCGGTATAGGGATTGAACCTATGACCCCACCCGTGTGAAGGGTGTGCTCTCCCGCTGAGCTAACCGCCCGGCCATTATCGATGGCGATATAGGGGTTGCCTCGAACAGGTGTCAAGCGAGGCTTTCCGTCCCGGATTAAGCCTCGGAACGGTCGTTTCGGCTTTTAGTTCCGCGTCTTAGTTCCTGGTCTTAATTCCGGGTTTTGGGATCGTCGCCGTGCGTCACGCGCGTGGCGTGGCCTTGCAGCGCGCGGATACGGTCGGCCAGGTTGCCGCTCGGGGGCGCTTGCACCGCAAGATCGACATCGCCGTGGGTGGTGATGGCCGCCGGGGCGGTGTGGTCGCGGGCGCCTTCGGTCGCCAGGATGGCGTCGATGGTCGAGTTCGGGCCTTCCAGCGCCGAGGCCAGGCGCGCCACTTCGGCGGCGACGTCGTTGATGCGTTCGCGCAGCAGGGCGTTCTCCACCCGCTCGGACGCCCAGTTTTCTTCCGCTTCGCGCTTCATGGCGCCGAGGTCGTGCGCCATCCGGTCGCGCTCTTCGCGGGTGCGCGCGAGTTCGGCTTCGAGGTGGGCGTTCTCAGCCTTGAGTTTCTGGTTGGCCGACGACGAGCGGCCGTCGAGTTCGGTGATCGCGCTGCGCAGGTCGCCTTCGGTCTTGCGCGCGAGATCCATCGCGCCGCGGATTTGTTTGAGCTCGAATTCGCTTTCGGTCAGCAGGCGCGACTGCTCGGTGAGCCGGGCTTCGAGATCGTGGGCGCGGCGGCCGAGGATTTCAGCTTCAGTGGTCTGCGCCACCAGCGCCTGTTCGAGTTCGCCGACGCGGCGGCCGAGGTTCTCGACCTTGCCGCGCTCTTCGGACAATTCCTGGGTCGCGGCGCGCAACTCGACGCGCTCGTTGTCGCGGCGGTCTTCGACGGCGCGCAACTCGTGGCTCGCGCCATCGAGGCGTTCTTTGAGCGCTTCGACCTGGGTCTTGAGTGCGACGATCTCGACCTTCTGCGCTTCGGCGGTGCTGGAGCGTTCGTCCAGCTCGCTGATCAGACGCGCGAGCTCGGATTCCTTCTCGGACAGCGCGCGCTGCGCCTCCAACATGGTGCTGGTCTTGACGGCGAATTCTTCCTCGGTGGCGCGCAGTTGATCGCGCAGCGCCTTGTCGCGCGCCTCGAGCGCGAAAATGGTGGCGGTCTTTTCGCCGAGCTCGATTTTGAGGCGGTTGATGGCGTCGCCCTTCTTGCCGAGTTCGGCAAGCTGGCTGGTGCTCTTGGTCTTGAGGTTCTCGACGCTCATTTCCAGGCGCCGCGTCGACATCGCGAACTCGGCGCGCAACTGGTCTTTGTCGGCCTGGATTTCCGCCATCGACAACGGCGTGGCGGCCTCGAGCCGGCGCATGGTCAGCCGGACGGCACGGCCGTGGACGAGCGGGATGACGACAAGCCCGATGAGGGCTGCGACGAGGAAGCCGATCCCGAAAAACATGATCGGTTCAATCATGAAACGACGCCTCCAACTCACCCAAACCCGTCAACCCCGAGGAAACCATGACACGGGGCCGAAATGGCCACCAGCGCAACCCCAGATTAACCTAAACCCGGCGCCGCGTCGCGGCCGCCGGGTTCATGATGTTTGCAGGGTGAGGTCTTAAATATCCGTGGCGACAAGTCAGAACGGGTTCCACGTCGCTTGCGGCGTGAACTTGAGATAGCCGATGTTGGCGCCGAGCCTGAGGCCGACGCCGGAGCGGATCGGCACCACCACGATGTTGTTGGCGGTCAGCGCGGTCATGCCGAAGCCGCCGATGAAATAGGCCGAACCGTCGACGCCGGCAAAGCGCTGATAGATCGATTCGGTCGCCGGCAGATTGTAGACCAGCATCATGGTGCGCGCGCCGTCGCCGCCATAGTCGAAGCCGATCGACGGGCCTTCCCAGAACACGCGGCGGTCGCCGGCGTTCTTGGTGTAGAGCTTACCGTCGCCGTAGCGCAGGCCGACGATAAAGGCGCCGCCGCCTTCCTGGCCGAGGATATAGCCGTTCGGCTGGCCCCAGCGGTTGACAGCGGCTTCCACCACTTGTGCCAGGCCACGCGAGACCGTGCCGAAGAAACGGTGGCCTTCGCGCACCAGTTCGCCGGGCGAGAAGGTACTGGGACGCTGCTGCCGCGCCGGTGTCGGCTGGTCTTGCGCGGCGGCCAGATCGGCGCCGAACGCAAAAAGGCACAAGGTCAGGGCCGCAAGGCGCAAACTCGCGCGCATCGATTGCTCCATGGTGAGAAGGCCGTGAGACCCGTCTGGTTTAACCGGATGCTCACGCCGGCCGCTCTAGGGTCGGGAGAGGTTTGGAAGTCTCCGAATCGAGGCAATGTTACCGACAACTATGACTACAGCACGGCAACAAAAAAAGGCACGGTGGCTGCGCCGCCTGCGGTCCGGCCTTGTGGTTCTGGCCGCTTTGGGTCCGATTTGGGGGCCGGTCCGGGCCGCCGAGGACCGGATTGTGGTCGATCCGAACAGCGGTCTGGCGCTGAGCGGCGCCGATCCGGTGGCCTATTTTACCGACGGTAAGCCGGTATTCGGGCGGCCCGAGCTGGAAGTGAGCGAGTTCGGCACGGTCTGGCGCTTCCGCAACGCGGGCAACAAGGCCGCCTTCATCGCCCATCCGGAGGTGTACCGGCCGCAGTTCGGCGGCTACGACCCGGTGGCGATCGGGCGCGGCCTGTCGGTGCGCGGCCATCCGCTGATCTGGTCGGTGACCGGCGAGCGTCTTTATCTCTTTTACAGCGAGGCCGACCGCGCCGCCTTCCTGGCCGAGCCGGACCGCATCATCGCCGCCGCCGAGCGCCGCTGGCCGGACGTTTCCCGCACCGCCGGCCGCTGATCGCCTCAGCCAATGGCCGACCCCTTCATGACCGAGTGACCGACCCCTTCATGACCGAGTGACACTTTTCCGGATCGCCCCAGGCGACGAAGGCTGCCACGCGGAAGTTTTCGGCAACGCGGCCATAGGCCAGCGGCCCACCGTTTGGATTGGTGACGATGCCGCCGGCGGCGGTGAGCAGAGCCTGGCCGGCCGCGACGTCCCATTCGCACACGGTCGCGAGCCGCGGGTAGACGTCGGCCGCGCCTTCCGCGATCTGGCAGAACTTGATCGCCGAGCCGCTCGGCTGGCGTTCGATCGGCTCGAGCCGTGTCAGGAACGCCTCGGTGGCTGGATCGAGATGCGAACGGCTCATCAGCGCCACCGCGTTCTGCTCCGGCCAGCGCCGCGTGCGGATCGTTCTCGCCTGATCGGCGCCATCGTCCGTAAGCCGCAGCCGTTCGGCCTTGCCGCCGACCACGCCGCGCCAGACCGCGCCGCGGTTCGGCGCCGCCACCACCCCGGCCAGCGGCACGCCGCCGCTGACGATGCCGAGATTGACGGTGAACTGGTCGGAGCCGGTCAGGAACTCCTTGGTGCCGTCGAGCGGGTCGACCACCAGGAAGGTGCCGCCGAGCGCCGGCGGCACGGCCCGGGTCGCCATCTCCTCGGCGATCACCGGCACGTTCGGCAATAGGCGCGCGAGGCCTTCCAGGATCAGAGCCTCGGATGCCTCGTCGGCGGCGGTGACCGGCGAAAGGTCGTCTTTCAGGCGATGCGTGAGACCTTTCGCCGCGATGGCGCGGATCAGGGTCGAGGCGCGCGCCACCAGCGCGGTCAGATCATCCAGCAAAGCCGCGGCGTCGGCCGCAGAAATCTCGGAACTTGCGGTCAAAAGGCCAGGTCCTTTCTTCCTCTCGCGGTCCTTGGCGCTCGCCTAGGCGCGGTGTATCACGCAAAAAAGCCGGTGCGACCGGCGATTCGCCAACAGTTCGCACCCTGCACGCCCCGCGGAGGCCAGTCCATGTCCGGTTCTTCCATCGATGCGCTCGATCTTGCCGCTCTGCTTTGCTCGCGCGTCTGCCACGACCTGATCAGCCCGGTCGGCGCCATCGTCAACGGCCTTGAGGTGCTGGCGGAAGACAAGGACGAAGAGACCCAGAAATTCGCGCTCGACCTCATCAAGAAGAGCGCCAATACGGCCTCGGCCAAGCTGCAGTTCTGCCGCATCGCCTTTGGTGCTGCCGGCTCGGCCGGCGCCCAGATCGACACCGGCGACGCCGAGAAGATCTCGCGCGGCTTCCTGGAGGACGAGAAGACCAAGATCGAGTGGAATATCCCGCGCGTGTATATGGCCAAGAACAAAGTGAAGCTGCTGCTCAACATGCTGCTGATCGCCGGCCAGGCCATTCCGCGCGGCGGCAAGATGGCGATCGACCCGATCGGCGAGGGCGAGGGCATGGGGCTCAAGGTCTCCGCCGCCGGCACCAACGCCAAGATCCCGCCGAACGCGGCGCTGTTGTCGGGGGAGGCCGGCGAGGAAGGGCTCGACGCCCACCGCATCCAGCCGTTCTATGCCGGCCTGCTGGCCAAGTCCTGTGGCGTCACGGCCGGCATCGCCATGGAAGGCGAAGCGGTCGTCATCAGCGCCCAATAAAGCGGCGGCGCGGGCCGTCCGGCGGTTAACACCCGGTAAATTGCGCGCAATCGTACCCCGGTGCGCAACTAAAATTAAACCCTTCCCAGACACACTGGCCCCGCTCCCAACCGGAGAGCGGTGAGGCGGGCCTCTGCCTGTCTGTGTAGGCGTTCCATGGATGATTTGTTGCGTGAGTTCGTGACCGAGACGAACGAAAGTCTCGACGTCGTCGACGTTGAGCTCGTGCGTTTCGAGCAGGATCCGAATAACGCCAAGATCCTCGATAACGTCTTCCGCCTCGTCCACACCATCAAAGGCACCTGCGGCTTTCTGAATCTGCCGCGGCTCGAAGCGTTGGCGCATGCCGCCGAGACGCTGATGGGCAAGTTTCGCGACGGCATGCCCGCCACCAAGGAGGCGGTCACCATCATTCTGGCGACCATCGACCGCATCAAGACCATTCTCGATTCGCTCGAGCGCTCGCAGCGCGAGCCCGACGGCGGCGACGATGATCTGATCACCGGCCTAGGCGGCATGGTCGAACAACTGGTCAAGCCGGCCGGGCCCGAGCAGTCGGCCGGCACGCTGACGCCGCAAGTGTTGGAGCGTCCGCTGCGTCCGGGCGAAGTGCCGCTCGACGAACTGGAGCGCGTCTTCCGGGAAACCGAAGTCGATCCGCCGGTGGCGAAGCCGGCCAAGGTCGCCAAGTCCGCGCCAGCCGACGTCGCGCTCAAGGATGACGACCAGGCCAAGGGCGGCCATCAATCGATCCGAGTCACCGTCGATACGCTAGAGCACCTGATGACCATGGTGTCCGAGCTGGTGCTGACGCGTAACCAGTTGCTCGAGATCGTGCGCCGGCACGAGGATTCGGAATTCAAGACGCCGTTGCAGCGCCTGTCGAACGTTACCGCCGAGCTGCAGGAAGGCGTCATGAAGACGCGCATGCAGCCGATCGGCAACGCCTGGCAGAAGCTGCCGCGCGTCGTGCGCGACCTGTCCAACGAGCTCGGCAAGCACATCGACCTGGAGATGCAGGGCGCCGACACCGAGCTCGACCGCCAGGTGCTCGACATGATCAAGGATCCGCTCACCCACATGGTGCGCAATTCCGCCGATCACGGCCTGGAATCGACCGCCGACCGGCGCGCCGCCGGTAAGCCAGAACGCGGCCGCATCCGGCTGTCGGCCTATCACGAAGGCGGCTTCATCATCATCCAGATCGCGGACGACGGCCGCGGGCTCGACACCGACCGCATCAAGGCCAAGGCGATCGCGCAAGGGCTCGTCACCGAAGCCGAGGTCGACAAGCTCACCGAAGCGCAGATCCACAAGTTCATCTTCGCGCCGGGCTTCTCCACCGCCGCGCAAATCACCAGCGTCTCCGGCCGCGGCGTCGGCATGGACGTGGTGCGCAACAATATCGACCAGATCGGCGGCACCATCGACGTGAAGTCGGTGGCCGGCGTGGGCCTGAGCTTCACCATCAAGATTCCGCTCACGCTCGCCATCGTCGCGGCGCTGATCGTGCAGGCCGGCGGCGACCGCTTCGCCATTCCGCAATTGTCGGTGGTCGAGCTGGTGCGCGCGCGCGCCGGTAGCGAGCACCGCATCGAGCGTATCAAGGACACCACCGTGCTGCGGCTGCGCGACAAGCTGCTGCCGCTGGTGCGCCTGAGCCAGTTGCTCGGCATCGCGCCGGAAACGGCCGCCGATGTCGAGAAGGGCTTCATCGTGGTGACGCAGGTCGGCAACCAGACCTTCGGCATCGTCGTCGATAGCGTGTTCCACACCGAAGAGATCGTGGTGAAGCCGATGTCGAGCAAGCTGCGCCACATCACGATGTTCTCCGGCAATACGATTTTGGGCGACGGCTCGGTGATCATGATCATCGACCCGAACGGTGTCGCGCAGACGCTCGGCACCACCGTGACCTCGGAGATGGCGCGGGTGAACGCGACGGCGGCCAAGTCGGCGTCGGCCGACGAGCAGGCGACCTCCCTCTTGATGTTCCGCGCCGGCTCGGCCCAGCCCAAGGCGGTGCCGCTGTCGCTGGTCACACGTCTCGAAGAGATCGACGCCCGCAAGATCGAGCTCTCCAACGGCCGCCACATGGTGCAATACCGCGGCCATCTGATGCCGCTCGTCACCATGGACGAGGGCACCCGCGTGAAGGACGAGGGCGCTCAGCCGCTCCTGGTGTTCACCGACGGTGTGCGCTCGATGGCGCTGGTGGTCGACGAGATCATCGACATCGTCGAGGACCGCCTCGACATCGAAGTCGCCGGCAACAGCCCGGGTGTGCTCGGGTCCGCCATCATCAAGGGTCAGGCGACCGAGATCATCGATGTCGGCCATTTCCTGCCGATCGCGTTTGAGGACTGGTTCCGCCGCAAGGAGCATACCGCCGCGAGTAAGAAGCGTTCAGTGCTGCTGGTCGACGACTCGCCGTTCTTCCGCAACATGCTGAGCCCCGTGCTGCAGGCCGCCGGCTTCGAGGTGACCGCGGCAGCGTCCGCCCAGGACGGCCTAGCGCTGATCCGCGACGGCCACCGCTTCGATGCGATCGTAACCGACGTCGAGATGCCCGAGATGGACGGCTTCCAGTTCGCCGAAGCCGTGCGCAACGAGCCGCAAGGCGCCGGCCTGCCGGTGATCGCGCTGTCGTCGGTGGTCTCGCCCGAGGCGCTCGAGCGCGGCCGCCAGGTCGGCTTCTACGATTATGTCGCCAAGTTCGACCGACAAGGACTGATCGCGGCGCTCAAGGAGCGGACCGAGATCGGACACGCGGCATGACGGGCCAGCCATGAGCGAGATCATCGACCGCAACTTGAATGAATACGTCACCGCGATGATCGGCGGCCAGCTGTTCGGCTTGCCGATCCGCCAAGTGCAGGACGTGTTCCTGCCGGAGCGCATCACCCGCGTGCCGCTGGCGCCCGGCGAGATCGCGGGCGTGCTCAATCTGCGCGGTCGCATCGTGACGCTGATCGACATGCGCGACCGGCTGGGGTTGGCGCCGCGCGAGGCCGACGCGCCGTTCATGGCGGTCGGCGTCGAGTCGCGCGATGAATCCTACGGCCTTTTGATCGACAGCGTCGGCGAGGTGCTGAAACTCGACGACACGATGCGCGAGCCGAACCCGATCAATCTCGACCCGCGTCTGGCGCGCGTCTCGGCCGGCATCCACCGGCTCGACGGACAGTTGCTGATGCTGATCGATGTCGATCGCGTACTCGAATCCGGCACGACCGCGGTGGCGGCGTGACGCAAGCGTCCAGAATGGAGCCGTTTGCGGCAAAGAACCTGGTAGGGAATGGACAATGAAAACCTGTTTGATTGTCGATGACTCGAGCGTCATCCGTAAGGTAGCGCGGCGCATTCTCGAAGGTCTCGAATTCCAGATCCTGGAAGCCGAGGATGGCGAGCAGGCGCTGGAGACCTGCCGGCGCAGCTTGCCGGAGGCGATCCTGCTCGACTGGAACATGCCGAAGATGGACGGTTACGAATTCCTGCGCTCGCTGCGCCGCCTACCCGGCGGCGACGCGCCGAAAGTGGTGTTCTGCACCACCGAGAACGACGTCGCGCACATTGCCCGCGCGCTGCATGCCGGCGCCAACGAATACATCATGAAGCCGTTCGACAAGGAAATCGTCGAGGCCAAATTTCAGGAAGTCGGCTTGATCTGACCCTCTAAGTCCAGCGCAAGCCGATGAACATCGCCGTCGCAGCACAGCCAGTCGTCCCCGCCGCCGGGCGGCGGATCCGCGTCATGATCGTCGACGACGCAATCGTGGTGCGCGGCCTGTTCGCGCGCTGGGTCGAGGCCGAGCCGGATCTCGAACTGGTCGCGTCGTTGCGCAGCGGCCGCGAGGCCGTGAACCAGATCGAGCGCGTCGCGCCCGATGTGGTCGTGCTCGACGTCGAGATGCCGGACCTCGACGGCATCGCCGCGTTGCCCTTGCTGCTTGAGAAGAAGCGCGACCTCGTGGTCATCATGGCCTCGACGGTGACGCGCCGGAACGCCGAAATCAGCCTGCGCGCGCTCTCGCTCGGCGCAGCCGACTACATCCCCAAGCCAGCCACCAGCGGCGAGGTCAACGCTTCGACCGCTTTCCGCCGCGACCTGATCGAGAAGATCCGCCATCTCGGCATGCGCGCGCTGCGCCGTCAGTTGGGCGGCGCCCACCAGCTCGCAACGGCCGCAAAGCCCGCGGCGCTGCGCGCGCCGTTTCATCATGCGCCGGCCGCCCCGCATGCCGAGATCGAATTGCGGCCGATGCCGCTGATGCCGCCGCGCGTGCTGTTGATCGGCTCGTCCACCGGCGGACCGCAGGCGCTCAACGCTGTGCTGACGCAGATCCGCGGCGTCGTCGAACACGTGCCGGTGTTGATCACCCAGCACATGCCGCCGACCTTTACCGCCATCATGGCCGAACATCTGGAACGTGCGACCAAGTTCACCGTGCGCGAGGCGACGGCCGGCGAGGAGATCAATGCCGGCACCGTCTATGTCGCGCCCGGCGGCCGCCATATGAGCGTTGACCGCCGCGACGGTACCGCCGTGATCGCCCTTGGCGACGGCCCGCTGGTGAATTTCTGCAAGCCGTCGGTCGATCCGCTGTTCAACTCGGCGGCTGCGGTCTGGGGACCCAAGGTGTTGGCGCTGGTGCTCACCGGCATGGGCCATGACGGGCTCGCCGGCGCCAGGGATATCGTCGCGGCCGGCGGCCATGTCATTGCACAGGATGAAGCCACCAGCGTGGTCTGGGGCATGCCTGGCCAGGTCGCGCACGCCGGCCTGTGCTCCGCCGTGCTGCCGCTCAACGACATCGGGCCGAGGCTGTCGCGCCTGTTCGCGGGAGAGCGCGCGTGACCCCGCAGGACTTCGATTATCTCCGCAAGCTCCTGAAGGACCGCTCCGGCCTCATGCTGTCGGGCGAGAAGCAGTACCTCGTCGAAAGCCGGCTGCTGCCGGTGGCGCGCCGCCACGGCATGACGACGCTCGGCGAACTGGTCGGTAAGCTGAAGGCCGCGCCGGCTGCCGCGCCGCTGGCGGCCGAGGTGGTCGAAGCCATGACCACCAACGAAACGTTCTTCTACCGCGACAAGATGCCGTTCGAGCACCTGCGCGACACCATCGTGCCGGCGCTGATCGCGGCGCGGGCGCGCGAGAAGCGCATCCGCATCTGGTGCACGGCCGCCTCGACCGGCCAGGAGCCGTATTCGATCGCGATGACGCTCAAGGACATGGGCGCAGCGCTCGCCGGTTACCGCGTCGACATCGTCGCCACCGATCTGTCGACGGATGTGCTCGACCGCGCCAAGGCCGGCATCTACAGCCAGTTCGAGGTGCAGCGCGGCCTGCCGATCCAGCAGCTCGTGAAGTACTTCAGCAAGGTCGGCGAAACCTGGCAGATCGCGCCCGAGATCCGGGCCATGGTGCAGTACCGCCCGCTCAATCTGCTCAACGATTTCTCATCGCTCGGCATGTTCGACCTGGTGTTCTGCCGCAACGTGCTGATCTATTTCGACCAGGACACCAAGATCGGCGTGTTCGAGCGTGTCGCGCGCATGATGCCGGACGACGGCTACCTGGTGCTGGGCGCAGCCGAAACGGTGGTCGGGCTCACCGATGCGTTCAAGCCGATGATCGAAAAGCGTGGGCTGTATGTGCCGAACGCGGCGTTACGCCAGGCCGCGCGCCGAGGCCTCCCCGACATGCCGCTGCGGGTCGCCGTGAAGGCCTAGTGCAACGCGCGGGAACTAAAAGTTCCCCCATCGCGCGAATCGGATAGGTTCCCTCCCGGATGTAGTGGGCTGCCGTTCGGCCGATCGTTGGGCTGGCGCGGGGTCGATCGGGTTGGGACGTGGCGTCCGTGGTTGATTTCGCGCAGCCGATCCTGGTCGTGGACGACGTGCACACGATGACGCGCATCGTCGATGCGATGCTGCGCAAATGCGGCTTCAGTGCCATCGAGCAGGTGCACGACGCCGCCACTGCGCTGCAACGGATCAGGGATCAGTCGTTTCTGTTCGTGTTGTCGGACCGCGAGATGCCGGACATGACCGGCATCGATCTCGTGCGCGCGGTGCGCGCCGACGCCAAGACCGCCTACGTCCCCTTCATCATGATGTCGGCCAGCAACGAGCCGAAGGACGCGGAAGCCGCGATCGCCGCCGGCGCCAATACCTTCATTACCAAGCCGTTCAGCCAGACCACGTTGCGCGACGTGATCGCCAATCTGCTGCGGCCGCCGGTGTGAGGCGAAAAAACCCCGGGCTCGTGCCCGGGGTAAGTTGGGAGGAGGGAGCCCGCAGAAGGCTCCATCAAGACGTACGCGACGCAACAAGGGGGAGGGCGGCGGTCGACCCTTAACGCTGCGAGCGACTGTAAAATCAAGACGGTTGCGGGGCGGTCTGCCCATCGAGCGCTTGCGCGCTCAGTCAGGTAGCGGAGAGACGGGATGCGCTGGGCTTACTGAAAAAACGAAGCCGCGACTTTTAAAAACACGAAACATAAGCCTGAAAACAAAACGGGGCGCCGAAAGCGCCCCGTGCAGAACCCGTTTAAGCGGGGATCCGTTCGTCGTGCTCGCTCGGTTCGCGCAACACGTAGCCGCGGCCCCACACCGTCTCGATGTAGTTCTTGCCGGCCGAGGCGTTGGCGAGTTTCTTGCGCAGCTTGCAGATGAACACGTCGATGATCTTGAGCTCCGGCTCATCCATGCCGCCGTAGAGATGGTTGAGGAACATCTCCTTGGTGAGCGTCGTCCCTT
>CAYJPU010000105.1:0-11529 GCA_964372105.1 uncultured Undibacter sp. | reverse complement strand
CCTTGCCGTTCTCCAGCGTGATCAGCTTCGCGAAGCGCTCGGCGTCGCGCATGATGACTTCAAAGGCCTTGCGCAGGATCTCGCCGCGCTCGCGCGGCTTGCGGCCGGCCCAGCCGGCGAAGGCGGCGTCGGCGGCGTCCAGCGCGGCCTTGGCGTCGTCGACGGTGGCGCTGGCGACGGAGGCGATGGTCTTCTCGGTCGCCGGATCGATGACGTCGAAGCGGCCGCCGTCCGAGGCCTTGCGCCACTTGCCGCCGATCCAGAGATCGGTCGGGACGTTGGCGAGGAGGTTTTCGTACATAGGACTCTCCACTTGCTCCGCTCATTCCCGCGCAAGCGGGAATCCAGTTCTTTGGCAAAGCCTGGGTCCCCGCTTCCGCGGGGACGAGCGGTCGTTGCTAGCTATTCAATGAACGCTTCACCGTCTCGACGATGCGGTCGACCGTCGGCAGCACGATGTCTTCGAGGTTGTCGGCGGCCGGCAGCGGAATGTGCGGCGTGGTGATGCGCACCGGCGGGCCGTCGAGGTCGTAGAACGCCTCGTCGGCGACGATCGACACGATCTCGGCGCCCCAGCCGCACAGCCGCGGGTTCTCTTCCACGGTGAACAGCCGGTGAGTCTTGCCGACCGAACCCAAGATGGTCTGCGTGTCGAGCGGCACCAGCGAGCGCACGTCGACCACTTCGGCGTCGATGCTGTGCTCGGACTTGAGCTTCGCCGCCGCTTCCAGCGCGCGCGGCACCATTAGCGCCAAAGCGAGAATGGTGGCGTCCTTGCCGGGCTTGAGGATCTTGGCGGTGCCGAGCGTGTCGACGATCTCGCCGTCCGGCACCTCGCCCTTGATGGCGTAGAGCGACTTGTGCTCGAAGAAGATCACCGGATCGGGATCGCGCACGGCCGCGGCCAGCAGGCCGATGACATCGACCGGCGACGACGGCGCCACGACCTTGAGGCCGGGGATCATCATGCACCAGTTCTCGACGCTCTGAGAGTGCTGCGCGCCGAACCTGGAGCCGGCGCCGTTGCCGGTGCGCACGACCAGCGGGCATTTGGTCTGCCCGTTGGACATGTAGCGGCTCTTCGGGAACTCATTGGCGATGAAGTCGAAGCACACCGCGATGAAGTCCGAGAACATGATCTCGGCGATCGGCTTCAGGCCGGTCATCGCCGCGCCCATGGCGGCGCCGAGAATGGCCTGCTCGGAGATCGGCGTGTCGCGCACGCGCAGCGGCCCGAACTGCTCGTACAGGCCGACGGTCGCCTTGAACACGCCGCCGGCCTTGGCCACGTCCTCGCCGAGGAACACGACGTCGGGATCGCGCGCCATCTCCTGCGCGATGCCGCGAGCGACTGCGTCGCGATAGGTCAGTTCCGCCATGCCCAGCCTCCATCGGCATAGACATCGGAGGTGAGGAGCTCGACCGGCGGCAACGGGGCTGCCTTGCACGACTCGGTCGCGTCATCGACCTCCTTGCGCACGCTGGCGTCGATCTCTGCCATGGTCTTGTCGCTCACGCCGAACTGCTTCAGCCGTTCACGGTAAATCTTGATCGGGTCGCGTTCCTTCCACTTCTCCAGCTCGCCCTCGGGGCGATACTTGGCCGGGTCGGCGCGCGAATGGCCGCTGTGGCGGTAGGTCATGCACTCGATCAGCGACGGCCCCTCGCCGGCGCGGGCCTTGGTGAAGGCCTTCTGTGCGATGCGATAGACCGCGTCGGCGTCGTTACCGTCGACCACGATGCGCTCGAGGCCGTAGGCCGAGGCGCGGTCGGCGGCCGGATGCTGGACCGCCGTGACCTCGCTGATCGGTGTGTATTCCATGTACAAGTTGTTCTCGCACACGAACACGACCGGCAGCTTCCACACCGCCGCGAAGTTCAACGCCTCGTGGAAGGCGCCGATGTTGGTGGTGCCGTCGCCGAAGAAGCAGACCGAGACGTCCTTGTCGCCTTTGTACTGCGCGCGCCAGGCGGCGCCGCAGGCGATCGGGAGATGCGCGCCGATGATGGCGTAGGAACCCATGACGCCGTGTTCCTCGGAGGTGAGGTGCATGGAACCGCCCTTGCCGCGCATCAGGCCGTTGTCGCGCTGCATCAGCTCGCCCAGCACCTTCTCCACCGGCACGCCGCGCGCCAGGGTATGGGCGTGGCCGCGGTAGGTGCAGAACGACAGGTCGCCCTTCTGCATCGCCTCGGCGAAGCCGGCGGCGATCGCCTCCTGGCCGAGCGACAGGTGGCTGGTGCCCTTCACCAAGTTCTGCAGGAAGAGGTCAAAGGCGCGCTGTTCCGCCTCGCGCAGCCGCACCTGCGACCGATAGAGCGCGAGGCGCTTTTCCTCGCCGATATCGTCGTTCAGACCGGAGGTGGCCGAGCCGGTGGCCCGGTCCTTCGCTGTTGCCATTGGGTGTTCCTCGAAAACCGCTTTTTCCGTTTTAGGTGGCGGAACTTAGCCTCTAAGAGCGCGGGGCCGCAACTCTCCCCCTCTCATTGCTGTCATGCCCGGGCGAGGCACCCAGTCGCAGGGGAAAACCGATCGCGATGGGCAAAAAATCGATCGCTACTCCAGTGGGCCCTCGACCACCCCTTCGCTGGTGGTGGACTTGCCCAACTGATGCTCGCGATAGAGCAAATAGAGGCCGGAGCTGATGACCATGGCGGCGCCCGCCATGGTCCAATGGCTGGGAATGTGGTCGAACACCACGTAGCCGAGGATCACGACCCAGACCAGCTGGGTATAAATGAACGGCGATAGCACCGAGGCCGGTGCGATCCGATGCCCGGCAATGAGAAAGAAGTGGCCGAGGCTGCCCAGGAACCCGATGCCGATCAGCAACAGGGCGACGATCCAGTTCGACGGCGCGGTCCACACGAACGGGATCACCGGCAGCATCAGCAGGGCGCCGATGGCGTTGTTGAAGAACAACGACGTAGCGTTCGAATCGACCCGCGACACGATGCGGGTGATGACCGCGTAGATGCCGTAGCAGATGGTGGCCGCCAGCGAGAACAGCGCCGCCGGATGCACCGCGCCGAAGCCGGGCCGCGTGATCACCAATACGCCGGCAAAGCCGAAGCAGATCGCGCTCCACCGCCGCCAGCCGATCCACTCGCCGAGCAGCGGCCCGGAGGCGATGGCGACCACAAACGGAAACGTGAAGATGATCGACAGCACCTCGTCGAGCTGCATATAGCGCAGCGCCGTGAAGTTCAGCACCGTCGAGGCGACCAGCAGCACGGCGCGGACGATCTGAAGTTTCAGATTGCCGGACCGCAGCAGCGCCGGCTGGGTGATCGGGTTCGACACGAACAGCGTCAGCACGAAGGCGCCGGTGTAGCGCGCCCAGGCGATCTGCAGGATGTCCATTTCGGTGCTGAGGTATTTCGCCGTGGTGTCGAGCACGGCGAACAACGCCACCGCCCCGCACATCAGGGCGATGCCGATGAAGCGCTGGCGGCGTTGTTGTGCGGGCTGCCCGGCTACGGTCATGGGCCCTATGCGTTGCCGATGAATTGAATTCGCTGGCGGACTGCTATACTCCGGCCATAGGGGAATAACAGCCTTCCCTCGAGATGGCAGCCATCCATCCAGGTGCTGGTCACCTCTTATTGGGGCGACCGATGGACGGCCTGGAACTCGCACTTTTCCTGTCGACGATATTTTTCGGCGGCCTGGTAAGCGGCTTCGCCGGTTTCGCGCTCGGGCTCGTCGTCTCCCCGGTCTGGCTGCATTTGTTCACGCCGTTGCAGACGGCAGTGCTGATCACCGGCTGCGGCCTGGTGATGCAGGGCTACGCCACCTGGAAGCTCCGGCGCGCCTTAAGCTGGCGCCACATGTGGCCCTTCATCGTCGGCGGCGCGATCGGGGTTCCGATCGGCGCCCTGCTGCTGACGCGGATCGATCCGGCCTACCTGCGCGTCGGCGTCGGCGTGCTGCTGGTGGTCTACAGCACCTACGGCCTGGCGCGCCCGGCGATCAAGCCGATCCAGGCCGGGCTGCCGGCCGACCTCACGGTCGGCGTGTCCAACGGGCTGTTGAGCGGGCTGACCGGCCTGCCCGGCGTCATCGTCACCATCTGGTGCCAGTCGCGCGGCTGGCCGAAGGATCTCCAGCGTTCCGTCTTCCAGCCGGTCATCCTGGTGACGCTGCTGATGAGCCTCGTGTCGCTGGGCGCGGCCGGCGGCGTCACGCTGCCGACGGCCAAGACCTTCCTACTCGGCCTGCCGGCGCTGCTCGCCGGCGCGTGGAGCGGCATGCATCTTTACGGCAAGATGGACGAGGCCACCTTCCGCAAGGCGATCCTGGTGCTGTTGCTGGTGTCCGGTGTCACGCTGATCGTGCCGTTCTCGCTGTTTCGATGAATCGGCCGCCTTGCTGACAGCGCGGCGCTGAGCTAGAATTATTTTGTGGGGCCTACGGCGGTCGCCCCGCTCCCTTGAAGGCTTGCGAGCCCAAGCACCGTCTCCTTCGTTCACGGAGGGGACCTATGTTGTTTGCGGGCTAGCGATCTCAAGAACAATTCAGCAAAATTTCGGGGGCCAAGCCGCCTCCCCGTCAGATGACATCCATCCAAGCGCTGCGCCCTTTCGTTATGGGAGCGACTGCTATGGATGGATTGAACTTGACTCTTTTTATCGCAGCAACTTATTGCGGCGGTTTCACCAGCGGCCTGACCGGCTTCGCGGCTGGACTCGTTGTGTCGGGTGTCTGGTTGCATGTCATCACGCCGCTGCAAACAGCGGTGCTGATCGCCGCCTACGGGATGGTCAATCAAGCCTATGGCATCTGGAAAGTCCGCCATGCGCTGCAATGGCGGCGAATCCTTCCGTTCGTCATCGGCGGCACCGTCGGCGTTCCGCTCGGCGCGTATCTGGTGACCTATCTCAATCCCACGCATCTGCGCGTAGGCGTCGGCGCCTTGCTGATCGTCTATGGCACGTACAATCTCGCGCGGCCGACCTTCACGCCAATCAAGTCCAATCCGGCAGCCGATACGGGCATCGGCGTCTTGAACGGACTGCTGGGCGGTCTTACCGGCCTTGGTGGAGTCATCAGCACGATTTGGTGCCAGCTCGGCGGCGGTCCGAAGGATGCTCAGCGCGCGATATTTCAGCCGGTGTTGTTCATCACCATGACCATGACCACGCTGACGTTCGCCGTGTCGGGCCATTTGTTCAGCATCGATATCCTCAGGCTGTTCCTACTGGGCTTGCCTGCGCTGCTGCTCGGCTTGTGGACCGGCGTCGCGCTCTACGGAAAACTCGACGATGCGGCGTTTCGCAAGGCCATTCTCGTCCTGCTGCTGGTTTCCGGATTGTCGCTGGTCTTGCCGACATTGTTGCGTTGACGGCTTGTCCGAAACGGTCCGCTGAGTTAGATTTTTCTGGCGGGGCCAATGGCGGTCGCCCCGCGCTTCAGGCTCTCGGGCCCAAGCACCGTCTCCTTCGTCTTACGGAGGGGACCCATGCTGTCTCCGAGCTATGCAATCTCATCGAAAGATCTCTGGAACGCGATCGCGACGCCCGATGCGCCGCAGATCATCGACGTGCGGCGGCGCGATGCCTACGCGGAATCGCCACACCTGTTGCCCGGCGCGGTCTGGCGCGACGCCGCCAAGGCGCCGGAATGGGCGGCCGAATTCAACCGACCGCTCGTTGTCACCTGCAAGGCCGGCCATGAGATGAGCCAATCCGCGGTGGCGCAATTGCGCGCCGACGGTTTCGACGCGCGCGTGCTGCAAGGCGGCTACCAGGCCTGGGCCACCGCCGGCCTGCCGTTCGTCGCCAAGCCCGCGCTCGACCGCATCGCGCCGACCCGGCCGAGCCTGTGGGTGACGCGGCGGCGGCCGAAGGTCGACCGCATCGCCTGCCCCTGGCTGATCCGGCGCTTCCTCGACAGCCAAGCCCGCATCCTGTTCGTCGATCCGGACGAGGTTGTGAACGTCGCGCGCGAAAGCGGCGGCGTGCCGTTCGACATCAAGGACGTCGAATTGAGCCACGACGGCGAGCGCTGCTCATTCGACACCATGCTCAAGCTGTTCGGCCTGGAAAGCGAACCGTCGCTGGCGCGGCTCGCCTTGATCGTGCGGGGCGCCGACACCGCCCGGCCCGAGCTGGCGCCGGAGGCCGCCGGCCTGCACGCGGTGTCGCTCGGCCTGTCGGCGCTGGCCGGCGACGATGATCACAGCCTGCTCGAACGCGGATTCCTCGTCTATGATGCCTTGTTCGCATGGCTGCGCTTCGCCGCCGACGAACGGCACAATTGGCCCGTAAAGGCGGCATGAAGAAGTATGACAACGGTTGAAACGGCTGCCCGGCCGAGCTTCGGCGAAGCCTTCATGACCTGGCTCAAGATCGGCTGTCTGTCGTTCGGCGGGCCGGCGGGGCAGATCGCGCTGATGCACCGGATCGTGGTGGACGAGAAGAAATGGGTGCCGGAGGCGCAGTACCTGCACGCGCTGAATTTCTGCATGCTGCTGCCGGGGCCGGAGGCGACGCAACTCGCCACCTATGTCGGCTGGGTGCTGCACGGCGTGCGCGGCGGGCTCGCCGCCGGCATTCTGTTCGTCCTGCCCGGCGCGTTCGTGATGCTGGGCCTGAGCCTGCTCTATGCCTATGGCCGCGGGGTCGGCGTCATCGACGGCGCGCTGTTCGGCATCAAAGCCGCCGTGCTGGTGATCGTGGTCGAAGCGCTCATCCGCATCGGCCGCCGCTCGCTGAAAACCCCGCTGCTGATGACCCTCGCCGGGCTTGGTTTCGTCGGCATCTTCTTCTTCGAATTGCCGTTTCCCCTGATTGTGGTGGCGGCAGCACTCATCGGCTATGGAATCGCCAACCGTTTACCGCATTTGCTCGCCATCTCCGGCACCGACTCTGTCGACACGACCAGCCGTGACGGGCGCTGGCGAAAGGCTGCTGTGGTCCTCGCCATCGGGCTGACGCTGTGGTGGGCGCCGGTCGTGTTGGCGGCACTGCTGCTCGGCGGCAGCCATGTGCTGGTGGCAATCGGGGTGTTCTTCTCCAAGCTGGCGGTGGTGTCGTTCGGCGGCGCCTATGCGCTGATGGCCTATATGGCGCAGCAGGCTGTGGAGACCCACGGCTGGCTCACCGCGCCGGAAATGGTCGACGGGCTGGGTCTCGCCGAGACGACGCCGGGGCCGTTGATCCTGGTGACGCAGTTCGTCGGCTTCCTCGCCGGCTTCCGTCAGGCGGCGCCGTTCTCGGCGCTCACCGGCGGCGTGCTCGGCGCCGCGATGACCACCTGGGTCACCTTCGTGCCGTCGATGCTGTGGATCTTCGCCGGCGCGCCGTTCATCGAGCAACTGCGCGGCAACCGGCGGCTGACCGGTGCGCTGGCCGCGATCACCGCGGCCGTGGTCGGCGTCATCCTCAATCTGTCGGTCTGGTTCGCGCTGCACGTGCTGTTCGGCACCGTGACCGAAATGCACGCCGGCCCGTTGCGCTGGTTCGCTTTCGATCCGCGCGCGCTCGACACGCACGTGGCGGTGCTGGCCGCGACCGCCGCGGTGCTCACGTTCCGGTTCCACCGCAGCCTGCTCGAGGTCGTCATCGTGATGGCGCTGTTGGGGATCGTCACCCAATACTCATTTTGACATTGCGCATGGTCTGATCCGAAAACCGGTTCCCACTTTTCGAGACCATGCGTCTAAAGCTCCCGTTTCAGCGCGCTTTCGTGCCAGCGGCGCAACACGACATGCGACAGCGCCGACAACACGAAGAAGATCACGACGCCCGCCAGCGACAGCAGCAGCAACGCGGCGAACATGCGCGGGATGTTGAGCCGATAGCCGGACTCGGCGATGCGGTAGGCGAGCCCCGAACCGGCGCCGGCCGAGCCGGCGGCGATCTCCGCCACCACCGCGCCGATCAGCGACAGGCCGCCGGCGATGCGTAGCCCGGCGAGCATCTGCGGCAGCGCCGCCGGCAGTTTTAGATTCCACAACAGTTGCCAGCGCGACGCCTTGTACAGCTCGAACAGCGCGATGAGATTGTGGTCGACCGAGTTCAGGCCCAGCGTGGTGTTGGCCAGCACCGGAAAGAACGCGACGATCCAGGCGCAGGCCAGCACCGCCAAGGGCTGCGGCAGGTAGATCAACAGGATCGGCGCGACGGCGACGACCGGCGTCACCTGCAGGATCACGGCGTAGGGATAGAACGAATATTCGACCGCGCGCCATTGGTTGAAGGCGACCGCCAATACGATGCCGCCGACCGCCGCCAGCGCGAAGCCTTCCAGCGTTATGGTGAGCGTCACCAGCAGCGAATGCCAGAGCAGGCCGGCGTCGGCCACGAGCGTCGCGGCCACCAGCCCCGGCCCCGGCAAAACGTAGGGCGGAATGGCGAAGCCGCGCACGACGAGGTCCCACGCCAGCAGCACCATCGCCAGCACGGCGAGCGGCATGACGGTGCGCGCGGCGCGTTCGTTCATGACGCGCCCCCTTCCGCCATCGCCGCGCTCAGCGCCTCGGCGACGCGCCGGCACAGCGCCGCGTAATCGGCCGAGGTGCGGAACCGTTCGTCGCGCGGATACGGCGCGTCGATGACAATTTCCGCGAACGCGCGGCCCGGCCGCGGCGTCATCACCACGATGCGCTGCGCGAGGTAAACCGACTCGAACACCGAATGGGTGACGAAGATCACCGTGCGGCGCAGGTTTCGCCACAGCGCCAGCAGATCGTTGTTGAGCTTGAACCGGGTGATCTCGTCGAGCGCAGCGAACGGCTCGTCCATCAGCAGCAGGTCGGGTTCGGTGACGAGCGCGCGCGCGATCGAGGCGCGCATCTTCATGCCGCCCGACAGTTCGCGCGGATAGGCGTCCGCGAAATCCGCAAGCCCGACGCGCGCCAGCGCCTGCGCGACGGCGCTTTGCGATTTCGCGTCGTCGGCACGCGCGAGCTTGAGCGGCAGCCGCACGTTGGTGGCGACGCTGGCCCAGGGCATCAAGGTCGGCTCCTGAAAGAC
The DNA here is from genome assembly GCA_964372105.1 of uncultured Undibacter sp. Classification (GTDB taxonomy): domain Bacteria; phylum Pseudomonadota; class Alphaproteobacteria; order Rhizobiales; family Xanthobacteraceae; genus Pseudolabrys. The sequence continues at coordinate 2,550 of CAYJPU010000105.1, read as the reverse complement.
GAAACCGATGGACCCCGCCTCTGTGGCGGGTGATGTCACCGCGCCCTGCGTGGCTTTGCTCAAGCCGGCGATGATGCGCAAGGCCGTCGACTTGCCGCAGCCGGAGGGGCCGAGCAACGCGACGAATTCGCCATCACGCACGTCGAACGAGAAGCCGTCGAGCGCGACCGTGCCGCTCTCGAACGTCTTGCCGACGTCGCGCAGCGAGACGATGGCATCTCTTTCGAATTCAGAAGAGCGGGCCATTCTCTATTCGCTTTTTCTCGGGCAAAACCTGGGTCCTCGCGTCCGCGGGGACGAGCGGGACGAGAGGCATCGCCACCTTCCGCTCATTCCCGCGCAAGCGGGAATCCAGCCCTGTCTGGACGTGCCCACACAGCAACGCGTGACGCACGCAAATCATTTCTTCCGCAGCGCGACGCCGACGCCCTTGTTGACGAATTGCAGCGTGTAGGCGCGCTTGTAGTCGAGGCCGGGCTTGACCACGCCGGCGCGCACCATCTTGTCGAAGAAGCTTTTCCAGCGCGCGTCGGTCATCGCGCCGATGCCGAGCTTTCCGGACTCGCCGGAATCGACGATGCCGTATTCCTTCATCTTGGCGATGGAATAGCTGAGCAGCGCGTCGGTCATCTCCGGATTGGTCTTTTTGATGAGCGCGTTGCCGGGCCGGCTGTCGCCGTAGAGGTAATTGTACCAGCCGATCGCCGAGGCATCGACGAAGCGCTGCACCAGGTCGGGCTTCTGCTCCATCAGGTCGCGGCGGGTCTCGATCAACGTCGAATAGGCGTTGAAGCCGTGGTCGGCAATCAGGAACACCTTCGGCTTGAAGCCGCCGGCCTGCTCGACCGCGAACGGCTCGGAGGTGACGTAACCCTGCATCGCCGAGTCCTTGTCGGCAAGGAACGGCTGCGCGTTGAAGGTGTAGGGCTTCACCTTCGATTCGTCGAAACCGAAGTCGGCCTTCAGCCACTGGAAATAGCTGACGATGCCTTCCTTGGAGACGAACAGCGTCAGCTTCTTGAGGTCTTCGAGCCTGTCCGCCTTGCCCGGATGGGCGATCAGCACCTGCGGATCCTTCTGGAAGCTCGCGGCCACCGCGACGGTCGGGATGTTGTTTTCGACCGCGTCGAAGGATTGCAGCGAGTTGGCGCTCATGAAGAAGTCGAGCTTGCCGACCGGCAGCAGGATGCGGTTGTTCACGTTCGGCCCGCCCGGCACGAGAGTGACGTCGAGCCCGTATTTCCTGTAGGTGCCGTCGGCGACCGCCTGGTAGTAGCCGCCGTGCTCGGCCTCGGCCACCCAGTTGGTGCCGAAGCGGATCTTGTCGAGTTGCTGCGCCTGCGCCGCCATCGAGGCGGCGGCGAGCAGCCCGGCGGCCATCATCGTGCGTCTGGTGAACTGCATTTTTCTCCCTCGCCGTGCCGGCTACCCACAGCGAAACGACGCGCCGGGGCAGAAAGCCGGATGTTTTGCCGCTAGACTATCGCAAATACCGCCGGGGGCACAAAAATGGATGCGGACGTCAAGACCGAAGGCTCGGACCAGCGGCTGAACAATCTGGTCGCCGTCACGGTGGTCATCCTGTCGGTGTTCATGGCGGTCGGGAACATCAAGGACAACAACATCGGGCAGGCCATGCAGAAGACCAAAACCGAGTCCGTGGATGCCTGGTCGGAGTATCAGGCCGCGCGCATCAAGCTGCACGTCGACGAGAACGGGCTCGGCCAGCTTCGCCTGCTGGAAACCGCCGGCAATTTCGACCGCGCGCTCGCCGCCAAGCAGGCGGCCGAGTTCGAGACCGACATCAAGAAGTATCAAGCCCGGTCGAAGGAGACCCGCGCCAAGGCCGAGCGCCTGGAAAAGGAATACGACCAGCTCAATTTCCGCGACGACCAGTTCGACATGTCGGAAGCCTTCTTGTCGATCGCCATCGCGGTGTCCGCGGTCGCGGCTTTGGTGGACAGTTTCTGGCTGCTCTACGTCGCCTGGGGCTCCGGGGCCATCGGCGTCACGTTCTGGGTCGCCGGCTTCACCGGGCTCAATTTCAGGCCGGAATGGCTGGCCCAGCTCCTGGGGACCTGAGGCTTAAAAAAATCTTCTGAACCTTTTTTCTCCGCCCGCGACCAATGGGTATGCGGCCGATACGGCCGCCCCGGATCAAAGGATGGAGAAAGACAATGTTTAGCAAGACGATGTCCACAAAGACCAAGATCGCCGCCGCCGCGCTCGCCGCCCTCACCATCACCACCGCGCTCGCCACCACGGGCAGCCAGGCCCAGGCCGGTCACCGCCACGGTGTGGGCCTTGGAATCGGCTTTGCCGCCGGCGCTCTGATCGGCGCCGCCGTCGCCTCCAACGCCTACGCCGGCCCGTCTTACGTGGTCCGCGAATGCCGCTACGTCGAGCGCTACGACCGCTGGGGCAACATCCGCATGGTCAGGATCTGCAACTACTGATTTCGGTTCCGCTCAAGGTCGGCGCCGTCCCCCGCCCCATCCCAGCGCCGATCGAGAAGACCCGCCCGGAGCGCCCCGCCCGGGCGGGTCGCTT